>NZ_CP108041.1:4268084-4606932 GCF_036173065.1 Rhodococcus sp. NBC_00297 | reverse complement strand
GCCAGCCGCACGGAGCCGAGTCAAGACTCGAACTCTTCGGTGACCAGGATGTCAGATGATCTACGGAGCCGGTGATCGAGGCCTTGCGGTCTCGGTCCGTGTCCGTGTCGCTCTGACTCGACAAAAGTTACGCGACGGATAACAGTGCGTCAAATCCGCAGGTCGGCCACACGACGGGCTCGCGACCATGCAGGTCAGCGCGCCGCTCCGGCGCCTCGCGGGCCTTCGAGTGCTCGAACCCCGACTGTGACCCCGCGCACGCGTGGCTCACACCGAGCGCCGTACGCCGGCCATGTTCTTCTTACCCCGACGCAGCACCAGCCACTCACCGTGCAGGAAGTCGTCCGCGGAGGGAGTCCAGTCCTCGGCAGCGATCTTCTGGTTGTTGACCGACACTCCCCCCTCCTTCACCACACGACGGGCGGCGCCCTTCGACTCGCACAGCGACGTGTCGACAAGAAGGTCGACGATCGTGCGCTCCTCCCCTGCCGGCAGCTCGGCGATGTCGGTCTCCGACAGCGCGGCCGACAGTGTCCCCGCGTCCAGGTCGCGAAGCTCTCCCCGGCCGAACAGGGCGGAGCTGGCAAGTTCGACGGCCACGGTGTTGTCCGCGCCGTGCACCAGCGTCGTCATCTCCGCCGCCAGTCGCTTCTGCGCCGCGCGGGCCTGGGGTCGTTCTGCCGTCGCCGCCTCGAGTTCCGCCAGCTCGTCACGATCGAGGAACGTGAACCAGCGCAGGTACTTCACGACGTCGGCGTCGGCCGTGTTCACGAAGTACTGGTACCAGGCGTACGGCGACGTCATCTCGGGGTCGAGCCACAGGCTTCCGCCACCGGTGGACTTACCGAACTTCGTGCCGTCCGCCGCAGTGACCAGAGGAACGGTCAGCCCGTGCACGGCGTCGCCGTCCATACGTCGGGTGAGATCGATACCCGCGACGATGTTGCCCCACTGATCCGATCCGCCGACCTGCAAGGTGCATCCGTGCTGCCGATGCAGGTGCAGGTAGTCCTGCGCTTGCAACAACATGTAGCTGAACTCGGTGTAGGACATCCCGTCCGATTCGAGGCGCTTCTTCACCGTGTCCCGCGCCAACATCACGTTGACGGAGAAGTGCTTGCCGATGTCGCGGAGGAAGTCGATGGCAGACAGCGACGCGGTCCAGTCGAGGTTGTTCGCGATGACCGCACCGCCGGCACCCTCGAAGTCGACGAAGCGAGAGAGCTGACCCTTGATGCGATCGGCCCACTCGGCCACCGTGTCGCTCGAGTTCATGACGCGTTCGCCGACGTCACGCGGATCACCGATGAGTCCGGTGGCTCCGCCGGCCAGCACGATCGGACGATGACCCGCACGCTGGAAACGTGACAGGACCAGCAGCGGAACGAGGTGCCCTGCGTGCAAGCTCGGTCCCGTCGGATCGAATCCCGCGTAGAGGGTGATCGGGCCGTCCGCGGTGGTCGCCGCTGTCAGTGCCTCGATGTCTGTCGACTGGGCTATCAGTCCACGCCAGGTCAGGTCCTCGATGATGCTCACACCGCTGATTCTTTCGCATGCACGCACGTCACCCGACGGCGCCCTCAGGCCTCAGTACCGGGCTCCCCGGCGGGGTCTGTCGGAGCTCGCGGGTTCCGTCGATAGGCAGACACGGCCACCGAGGGAATCCAGAAACGCCACGGACGGTCGGGAGCGGTGGACACGCCGACACGAGGACCTGACTGTACCGGTGACGCCGTCTCGTCCGACAGCGTCACCGACACTTCCGCGCTCTCGGCGAAGACACGAACACCGTTGTGGGCCAACGACAGTGCGAGAACACTCCCGACGTTGCCAGGTCCGCGCGCCATACCGAACTCCGGTGCGCGGGGCCGCCGCGTCCTGGCGACCGCGAGACCGTCGACGACCTCACCCGCGCGGATCAGGACGGCGCCGGCCGTTCCGTCAGGACCACAGACGATGTTCGCGCACAGATGCATCCCGTAGCTGAGATAGACGTACAGGCGACCGGGCGGCCCGAACATGACCGAGTTGCGCGGTGTGGGGCCTCGGAACGAGTGCGCCGCGGGGTCGGGCCAGGGTCCGCCGGGATCTCCGCCGTACGCCTCCACCTCGACGATGCGCAGCGTGACGCCGGCGCAGGTCAGACTGGCGCCGAGCAGACGCGTCGCCGCGTCGACGGGAGTCGCGGACCCGAGAAGTCGTTCGGACGGCAGTACGGGGCCGGTCATGTCGGCGATCGACGAGTCGCAGTCGCTCCCGTCACTCCGCGATCGGAGCGGGCGCGGTCGCCCGAGCCAGAATGTCCTCGTGCTCGGCGTCGGTGGCGTCACGCGCATCGTCGATGAGCAGCACCGGAATGCCGTTCTCGATGGGGTAGACACGGCGCAGCCGGGGGTTGTAGAGCAGCTCGTCCTGGATCAGCAGAAGCGGACCCTTGTCCTGCGGGCAGGCGAGAATGCTGTGCAAGCGAGCATCGACGCTCAAGAGGACTCCTCGTTCCGTCGTCGCGTCGGTCTTCCGACGCGGTCTCACCCTACTGATGCGCGGTGAAGCGCTCCGCCGCCACTGCCTTCGTCATGCGCTTGTACTCGCCGGACGTCGACGCCAGATACCAGGTCTTGACCCCCGGACCGGGCAGTCCGGCAGCGCGCAGCGTGTCGTCGAGCGGTCGGAACGCGCGGCTCAGCGGGATGTCCGCGACCACGTGCACGACGTCGGGTCGCTCGGCCGGATCCAACACCAACAGCGCATCCGACACCATCGACGCCGTGAGGTTCTGACCCGCCCGCACGGTCACCGCGCACACCGACCACTGGTCACCGTGCTCCCCGATGCCGTACGCCACGGCCAGGTCCACCGGCTCCGCCTCGCCGATCGCGTCGGCTATCGGCTGCGGGTAGACGGGTCCGCGTGCGGTGGTGATCACCGAGCGCTTGTGCCCGAGCAACCAGTAGTCACCGCCCTCGTCCCGACGGAACAGCAGGTTGGTCGGAGTCCACACGTCGCCGGCACTGAAGACACCACGCATGAACGCGCCGCTGGAGTCGTCCAGTCCGGGGCGGCCGAGCAACAGGCCGGGTTCGCCGGTCTCGCAGTGTCGGACGAATCCCTGCTCGTCCACGAGGTACCGACCCGAGACGGCGTCGTATGCCGCGAGTTCCACCCGTGCACTACCCGGCAGCGGGCGACCCTTTGCCCCGATCTTCGTTCCCGCCACGTTCGCGAGGACGACGTCGCCCTCGGTGGACGCGTAGAACTCGAGTACCCGCGCAGGTGCCAGTCGTTCGAGCGTGTGCCGCCACAGGTTGGTGGGCATGCCCGATCCGATGAGGAGCCGTACGGCGTGCTGTCCTCGGTGCGGAAGGGACTCCGACGTCAGGATGTCCCGCATCATGGTCCACGTGTAGGACACGACCGTGACGCCGTAGCGCTGCACCTCGTCCGCGAAGCGCTCGGGCTCGACACCGCGCGACAGCGCGATGCGGGACCCGCCCGCCAACGCGCCGCCCACCGCCACGAGCAGTCCGGCCGAATGGTGCAGCGGCGCCAGGCAGTACACGGTGTCGCCGCGGGACAGACCTGCGGAGCTGGCCGTACCGAAGGCCGACAGAGCCCAGCGGTAGTTGGTGATGAACTTGGCATCCAGGGTGTCGTCGTTCCCGCTGAACAGCACGAAGGCGAGTTCCCGTGCGCGCCCGGGGTCGGGGACGTACCACCCCGGCAACTCCACCGTCGACGGGTCGACCTGCTCGAGATCCACGACCAGGTCGGAGTCCTCGATGTCGAGCGAGCGGGACTCGCCGCCGCCCAGGACCAGCACGTCCAGTCCGTGGTCGACGGATCCGGCCAGATTGTCGGGGTCGACGATCAGCAGTTCGACGCGCCCGAGTCGCAGCGACGCCGAGAGATCGCTGGTGGGCTGCAGCATGACGGCCACCGCACCGATGCGGGACAGTGCGGCGACGGCGGCGAGTGCGCTCGGACGTGTCTCCATCAGCACTCCGACGTGCATCGCGGGGCGTACACCGTTGACGATCAGGCCGCGCACCACGTTGTCGATGCGCTGGTCCACGGCGGTGTAGGAGTACACACGGTCGTCGAACACGAAGCACTCACCGGCACTCGCGCGCCGAGCCTGCTCACCGAGCAGACGACCGAGGGAGACCTGCGAATGAGGTTGCAACTGGCCGAGTCTGGCGAGACGGGGCAGTGTGCGAGCGGCCTCGGACGAGATCTCACGAGACCCCTTCACGGCCCCGGCCGCCGCCGAGGCGATGCCGCGACCGAGACCCAGGCCGACCTCGGCGATGGTGGCCGCGGTGTGGACGAGACGATTTCCCACCGACACGCCGCTCTCCGAGGCCGGGTGCTCGTCGTACCCCATGGCGTGCACCTCGACCGGCCGCGGCCCCAGGCCCTCGCGCCACCGGATCCACCCCGCCGTGCTCGGCCACGTCTGCGTGGCCGCGGTGCTCCCCACCACCAGTCCGAAGTGCCCGGCGCGGAGCCCTGCTTCGTACACCTTGGCCCGCGGAGCCGCCTTGCGGATGCCGCGCACCGCGAGCGGTTGGCCGATGTCGTCGACCTCCCCCACGAACGCGAGGATCGGCATGGTCAGTTCCGCGAGCGAGACGACCTTGCCGCGGATGGAGAACCCACCCGTCATCATGCGGTTGTGCACGACGAACTGCGTCAACAGTTCCGCGACCGCCGGGCCCGACCAGGCGACCCACCCGTCCATCGCGAGGAACCGGCGCTGGGACTCGCGGGGCAGGAGCGCGTCCCGGTCGTGGAGCTGGAGCAGGAAGTCGATGCGCGACTTGACGGTCTTGGCCGGGTCGAGCAACTGGAACCCGGTGCGGGCCATCCAGTCGGTCACCGCGAGACGCGTGAACACGTGCTCGGCGAGGAACTCGGCACCCTTGGTGGCCACGTTCGCCGGGATCCCGAGAGGGAGCGCCGCGAGGGTGTCCACCGGACTGCCGAACGTGATGATGCTGGCGATGTCGCGACTCGAGCGGTACGCGGCGGCCTGGTAACAGAACATGCCGCCCTGCGAGTACCCACCGAGATGGACCTCGCGACCCGTCCGCTCGGCGACGATGTCGATGATCTCGCTGATCGCGACGATGTGGTCCGCCAGCGTCCGGTTCCACCCGCCCTCCTCGGTGGCCGGCGAACCGAAGTCGACCACCCAGGGGTCCATCCCCGCCTCGTGCAGGATGCCGACGCCGCCCTGGTCGCGGGTGACGTCGTAGACGTCGGCCGACATCATCATCGGCGGTACGAGCACGACGGGCGGACCCGCCTGCTCGGACTCCGGGAAGTACCGACGCAGCCGGTACATTCGATCGCGCGCGACCACCGAGAAGGGAGACGGAACGGCATCCGTCTCGAGTCCCCCGAGACGGATGACCTCGAGCCCGTTCTGCGCCGTGGCGACCACACGCCGCAACGACGTCGCGACCGACCCGGTGTCGATTCCCAGCAACTGCACTCCTCGAAGGCGGCATCGATTCGGTCGGTGTGGTCCACGACTCGTCGACCGATGAGGACACAGCGTCTCACACCACTCCGACCGCTCGGATCGGGTCGTCCCGTCAGGCCGTGATCCACGTCCTGAGCTCGCCCGCGGTGCGCTGGACCACGATGATCTGCTCCGCCACCCGCGCGGGCGCGGTACCGCCGCGGCTGTCCCGCGAGCCGATGGATCCGTCGACGGTGAGCACCGAGCGGACCTCCGGTGTGAGCGCCGGGTCGATCGTCGCGAACTCCTCGTCGGTCAGTTCGTCCAGACCCACACCGCGCGACTCCGCACGTCGCACGCAGTCGCCTGCCACCTCGTGGGCGTGCCGGAACGGCACACCGTTGCGGACGAGCCACTCGGCGATGTCCGTCGCCAGCGTGAATCCCGCCGGCGCCAGCTCGCGCAGCCGGTCGGTGTGGAAGGTGAGGGTGGACACCAACCCGGTCAGGGCGGGCAGAAGCATCTCGAGCTGGAGCACCGAGTCGAAGACGGGCTCCTTGTCCTCCTGCAGATCACGGTTGTACGCGAGGGGCTGAGCCTTGAGCGTCGCGAGCAGACCGGTGAGATTGCCGATCAGTCGCCCGGTCTTGCCGCGCGTGAGCTCCGCGACGTCCGGGTTCTTCTTCTGCGGCATGATCGAACTGCCCGTCGACCATGCGTCGGCGAGTGTCACGTAGCCGTACTCCGGGGTGCTCCACGACACGATCTCCTCGGCGAGCCGCGACAGGTCCACGGCAGTCATGGCCAGGACGAACGCCGCCTCGGCGGCGAAGTCGCGCGAACTCGTCGCGTCGATCGAGTTCTCCGCGGAACCGTCGAACCCGAGCTCCGCGGCGATCTTCTCCGGGTCGAGTCCGAGCGACGAGCCCGCCAGGGCGCCCGAACCGTAGGGCGACACCGCGGCGCGGCCGTCGAAGTCCCGGAAGCGCTGCACGTCCCGCAGCAGCGGATGGGTGTGTGCGAGCAGATGATGCGCGAGCAGGACCGGCTGCGCGGCCTGCGAGTGCGTCTTGCCCGGCATCGCCGCGTCGGGATGTGCCTGCGCCTGCGCGGTGAGGGCCTCGACCACGTCCAGCACGCCCGCCGACACCCGCCGCACCGCGTCCCGCAGCCACATCCGGAACAGGGTCGCGACCTGGTCGTTGCGCGACCTGCCGGCACGCAACCTGCCGCCGAGCTCGGGTCCGACCCGGTCGATCAGCCCGCGCTCGAGTGCGCCGTGCACGTCCTCGTCGGACTCTGCGGGACCGAACGCACCCGAGTCGACGTCGGCGGCGAGCTGATCGAGGCCGGTGAGCATCGCCTCGAGATCGCCCGCCGTCAGCAGGCCGGCCGAGTTGAGCACACGTGCGTGAGCCTTGGAGGCACGGACGTCGTACGGGGCGAGCACCCAGTCGAAGTGGGTCGACTTGCTCAGCGCCGCCATGGCTTCCGCGGGACCCGACGCGAAGCGCCCACCCCACAGAGCGCCCGCGTTGGTGCCGTGAGCGGGTGACGTCACAGGTCCGACTGTCCCTGCGCCGCCACCGCGCCACGGTCACGGCTGGCCGCGATCTTGGACGACAGGCCGTGCAGCTGCACGAAGCCCTTGGCCGACGACTGATCGAAGGTGTCGCCCGCGTCGTAGGTCGCGAGGTTGAAGTCGTACAGCGACTCCCCGCTGCGACGACCGTTCACGACGACGGTGCCGGCGTGCAGCACCAGGCGGATCTCGCCGGACACGTGCTCCTGGGTGTGCTGGACGAAGGTGTCGAGTGCACCCTTGAGCGGCGAGAACCACAGGCCGTCGTAGACCTGCTCGGCCCACTTCTGGTCCGTGTGCCGCTTGTAGCGGCCGAGCTCGCGTTCGAGGGTGACGTGCTCGAGCTCCTCGTGGGCACGGATCAGGACCATGGCGCCGGGAGCCTCGTAGACCTCGCGGCTCTTGATGCCGACGAGCCGGTCCTCGACCACGTCGAGGCGGCCGACACCCTGCTTGCCCGCACGGGTGTTCAGTTCCTGGATCGCCTGCAGCACCGACACCGGGCGGCCGTCGATGGCGATCGGGCGTCCCTTGTCGAACGTGATGACCAGCTCGTCCGGCGCGTTGAAGTTGGCCGTCGGATCCTCGGTGTAGTCGTAGACGTCCTTGGTCGGGGCGTTCCACAGATCCTCGAGGAACCCGGTCTCCACGGCGCGACCCCACACGTTCTGGTCGATCGAGAACGGCGACTTCTTGGTGACGTTGATGGGGATGCTGTTCTCCTCGGCGAAGGCGATGGCCTTCTCGCGGGTCCAGGCGTAGTCGCGCACGGGGGCCAGCACCTCGAGCTCGGGCGCGAGCGTGTTGAAACCGACCTCGAAGCGCACCTGGTCGTTGCCCTTGCCGGTGCAGCCGTGAGCGACGACGGTGCCGCCGTGCGAGCGCGCGTTCTCGACGAGGTGCTTGACGATGAGGGGACGGCTGATGGCCGACACCAGCGGGTAGCGGTCCATGTAGAGGGCGTTCGACTGGATGGTCGGCAGGCAGTACTCGTCCGCGAACTCGTCCCGAGCGTCGACGACGACGGCTTCGACGGCGCCGCAGTCGAGTGCGCGCTGCCGAATGACCTCCATGTCCTCGCCACCCTGGCCGAGGTCGATCGCCACGGCGACCACCTCCTTGCCGGTCTCGCGGCCGATCCAGCTGATGGCGACAGAGGTGTCGAGACCGCCGGAGTAGGCGAGGATGACGCGTTCGGCCATGGGGTGTGTGCTCCTTCGTGTGATTCGGACGTTCTGGGTTCGGACTGGTGGTTCAGCGCGCGAGATTCTCGATGCGGTCGGCGAGCTCGCGTCCGGACAGCGGATCGCGGGCGATCACGAAGATGGTGTCATCCCCCGCGACCGTTCCCACAATCTCGGGCAGTGCCGCCCGGTCCAGTGCACTGGCGAGATAGTGCGCGGCTCCGGGCGGCGTGCGGAGAACGGCCATCGTGGAGCTGGCGTCGGTGGAGACGAGCAACTCGCCGAGCAGCCGGGAGAGCCGATCGGTGCCGCCCGCGACCCCTCGGACCGGGCTGCCGTCCTCGGGAACGACGTAGACGCCCGCACCGCCGTCGGCGGCGCGAAGTTTGACGGCGCCCAACTCGTCGAGATCGCGGGAGAGAGTGGCCTGGGTGGCCTCGATCCCCTCCGCCGCGAGCAGCGACTGGAGTTCCTGCTGCGATCGGACCTGGTGGGTGGAGAGCAGGGCCACGACGCGCGCCTGGCGCCCGGCGCGCGTCGACGACGTCACCGGGCCCTGCGACTCGGCGGTCACGGCGTCCGTCGTCCCGATGCCGCCTGCTCGAGCAGCCACACCAGGACGGCCTTCTGTGCGTGCAACCGGTTCTCGGCTTCGTCCCACACGACGCTGCGAGGGCCGTCGAGCACCGTGTCGCTGATCTCCTCGCCGCGGTGGGCTGGGAGGCAGTGCAGGACGAGTGCCTCCGAGTCGGCACGGTCGAGCAGCGACTCGTTGATCTGGAACGGGCGGAGGGGTCCGACGCGGTCCAGGCCGTCGTTCTCCTGTCCCATCGACGTCCACGTGTCGGTGACCAGCACGTCGGCTCCGGTCGCGGCGGCGATCGGATCGTTCGTGACGGTCACGCTCGCTCCCGTCCGCTCACCGCGCTCCTGCGTGGCCGCCAGCACCGACGGGTCCGGCACGAAGCCCTCCGGGGCGGCGATCGTGACGTCGACGCCGGCGGTGACGGCGCCGAGCATCAGGGAGTGCGCCATGTTGTTGGCACCGTCGCCGAAGTACGAGAGGCGCAGACCTCTCAACGATCCCTTGCGCTCGGCGAGCGTCTGGAGATCGGCCAGCACCTGGCAGGGGTGGAAATCGTCGGACAGCGCGTTGACGATGGGCACGCTCGCCCCCGTCGCCATCTGCTCGAGGCGCTTCTGCCCGAACGTGCGCCACACGACGGCGTCGACGTAGCGGGACAGTACGCGCCCGGTGTCCTGCAGCGTCTCCTCGCGTCCGAGCTGCGTGCTGCGGCCGTCGACGACCACTGCGTGGCCGCCGAGCTGCGCGATGCCCATCTCGAACGAGAAGCGGGTGCGCGTCGAGTTCTTCTCGAAGATGACGCCGACGCCGCGCGGACCGTCCAACGGGCGCCGCGAGAACGGCGCCTTCTTGAGTTCGGCCGCGAGAGCGAGGATCTCGGCCTGCTCCTCGGGGGAGAGATCGTCGTCTCGAAGGAAGTGCCGCAGTGTCACGAGGTCGCCTCTGCTGTCGGCCGCGCCTCGTCGAGGACCGCGGGAAGTGCACGGACGAACGATGCTGCCTGCTCGTCCGTGATGATCAGGGGCGGCGCCAGACGCAGGACGTTCGCCTGCGCCGCGTTCACCAGGAAGCCTGCGTGGCGGGCCGCGGTCTCGACATCGGCCGCCACCGGCTCGGTGAGGACGATGCCCAGCAGAAGGCCCGCACCCCGTACGTGATCGACGAGGGGATGTCCGAGCGCCTCGATGTCGTGTCGCAGGATCTTGCCCAGCCGGTCGGCGTGCGAGAGCAGATCCTCGGACGCGAGAGTGCGCAGCACGGCCAGGGCCGCCGCCGAACACACCGGGTTGCCACCGAATGTGGTCCCGTGCTTGCCCAGGGTGAGCATGGCGGCTGCCGGGCCGATGCCGATGCAGGCGCCGATGGGCAGTCCCCCGCCCAGCCCCTTCGCGAGGGTGATGACGTCCGGGACGATGCCGAACCGCTGATGGGCGTAGAACCACCCCGTACGGCCGATGCCCGTCTGGACCTCGTCGAGGATCAGCAGGGCGCCGTGGCGCGCAGTGATCTCGCGCGCTGCGGGCAGATAGCCCTCCGGCGGGACGACGACTCCGCCCTCACCCATGATCGGTTCGAGGAAGACGGCGGCCGTGTTCTCGTCGACCGCCGCCTCGAGCGCGGCGATGTCGCCGTAGGGAACGTGCGACACACCGGCGGGCATGGGCTCGAACGGAGCCCGCTTGTCCGCCTGCCCCGTGAGCGCGAGGGCTCCCATGGTCCGACCGTGGAACGCGTTCTCCGCCGCGATGATGTTCGGTCGACCCGTGAGACGTGCGATCTTGAAGGCGGCCTCGTTCGCCTCGGTGCCGGAGTTGCAGAGGAACACCCGAGCATCGCCGCCGGCCGCGTGACCGAGGTGCTCGAGGAGGTGCTCCGCCAGTTCGATCGACGGCGGCGCCGCGTAGAGGTTGGACGTGTGGCCCAGCGTCGTCAGCTGGGCGGAGACCGCCTCGACGACGGCAGGATGTCCGTGGCCGAGGATGTTGACCGCGATCCCGGCGAGGAGATCGAGGTACTCCTTGCCGTCGGCGTCCGTCACCACGGCTCCCGAACCGCCGACCAGCGCCACGCGCGGCACGCCGTAGTTGTTCATCAGCGCATTCGAGAAGCGTTGCTGCAGTTGCTCCGTGCTGGTCATGCCCGTCCTCTCGTACTGCCGTCGTGCACCATCGTGCCGATGCCCTCGCCGGTGAACAGTTCCAGGAGCACGGAGTGCTCGAGTCGACCGTCGATGACATGGGCGCTGGGAACTCCCCCGCGCACCGCGCGCAGACACGCCTCCATCTTGGGGACCATGCCGGCGTCCAGGCCGGGCAGCAGTTCGGCGAGGACGTCCGCCTCGATCTCCGAGACGAGCGACCCGCGGTCCGGCCAGTTCGTGTAGAGCCCCTCGACGTCGGTGAGGACGACGAGCTTCTGCGCGCCGAGCGCCTCCGCGAGGGCCGCGGCCGCGGTGTCCGCATTGATGTTGTGCACGACGCCGTCCGCGTCGGGAGCGATGGTCGAGACGACCGGGATGCGCCCGGCCTCGATGAGGTCGTGCACCGCTGCGGGATTCACCGTCGTCACGTCCCCCACCAGACCGATGTCGGTGGCGACACCGTCGACGGTCACGGTGCGTCGAGTCGCCGTGAACAGGTGCGCGTCCTCGCCGGAGATGCCGACAGCGTAGGGGCCGTGCGCGTTGATCAGTCCGACCAGCTCGCGACCGACCTGCCCGAACAGGACCATGCGCACGACGTCCATCACTTCGGGCGTCGTCACGCGGAAGCCGCCGCGGAACTCCCCCACCAGTCCGAGTCGAGTGAGCATGGCGGTGATCTGGGGACCGCCGCCGTGCACGACCACCGGGTGGATACCGACGGTGCGCAGGAACGCCATGTCGGCCGCGAACGCGGCCTTGAGTCGATCGTCGATCATGGCGTTGCCGCCGTACTTGACCACGACGACCTTGCCCGTCCACTGCTGGAGCCACGGGAGGGCGCCGGCGAGGATGCGTGCGGTGTCGTGTGCGGACACGGGCTCGGACGACGTCATGACGAGTACGCCGAGTTCTCTTCGACGTAGGCGTGCGACAGATCCGTGGTCCTGATCGACGCCGACGCGGAGCCGACACCGAGGTCCACCTCGACCGTGATGTCGACGGCCGAGAGATCGACCTCACGAGCGCCGGGCACACCCATGCTGTCGACGCACACGGGATTGCCGTTGAACGACACGACGATGCGATCGGGATCGAGCGCGACCGGCGCGATGCCCACAGCGGCGAGAACGCGGCCCCAGTTGGGATCGGAGCCGAACAGCGCCGTCTTGACGAGGGAATCGCGTGCGATGGTTCGCGCCGCCACGAGTGCGTCCTGTTCGGACTCGGCACCACCGACCCTGACGATGATCCGCTTGGTCACGCCCTCCGCATCGGCCATCAGCTGATCCGCGAGGTCGTCGCACACCGCGAGGACAGCGGCGTCGAGTTCCTCCTGTGCCGCCTCGATGCCGCTGGCACCGGACGCGAGGAGCAGCACCGTGTCGTTCGTGGAGGTCGCGCCGTCCACGTCGAGTCGGTCGAAGGACTGTGCCGTCGCGTGCCGGAGGGCGCGATCGAGCTGATCGGCGCTCGCCACCGCGTCCGTGGTGACGACACACAGCATCGTCGCCAGCGAGGGCGCCAGCATGCCGGCGCCCTTGGCCATGCCGCCCACGTTCCAGCCGTTCTCGTGGTGGATCGCGGCCTGCTTCGGCCGGGTGTCGGTCGTCATGATCGCGTAGGCCGCATCGGTGCCGCCCGAGATGCCTCCGGCGAGCTCGTGCACCACCTCGGTGACACCGCCGAGCACCTTGTCCATGGGCAACCGGTCGCCGATCAGTCCGGTCGAACACACGGCGATCTCGCCGGCGCCCGTCTCGGTTCCCCAGTCGCTGAGGGTCGATGCGAGGTGCTCGGCGGTACGGTGCGTGTCCTGGAATCCGGGCGCACCGGTGCAGGCGTTGGCGCCGCCCGAGTTCAGGACGACGGCGCGGAGCCGACCGGAGGTCAGCACCTGCTGCGACCACAGGACGGGCGCAGCCTTGATCTTGTTCAGGGTGAAGACACCGGCCGCTGCCAGATCGGGGCCCTCGTTGACCACGAGGGCGACGTCGAGGCCCCCCTTGGCCCGGAGACCGGCCTCGACCCCGGCGGCCCGGAATCCCGCTGCCGACGTCACACCCTGTGTGCGGACGAGAACCCCGGGAGCGCGCGTGGGGGCGCCGGGAGAGGACTGGCTGTGGTCGGTCATGGTGCTGTTCCCACCGTGGAGAGTCCGGCGCTCTCGGGGAGTCCGAGAGCGATGTTCATCGACTGCACCGCGGCACCGGCGGTGCCCTTCGTCAGATTGTCGATGGCGGCGAGGACCACGAGCAGTCCCGCGTCCTCGTCGACCGCCACCTGCAGGTGGACCGCGTTGGACCCGACCACCGAACCCGTCTGCGGCAGCTGCCCCTCCGGGAGAAGGTGGAGGAAAGGTTCGTCGGCGCAGTACTTCTCGTAGACCGCACGCGCCTCGGAAGCTGACACTGTCGTCGGAGCGGTGCACGTCGCCAGGATGCCGCGCGGCATCGGAGCCAGCACGGGAGTGAACGACACGATCACCTCGGTGCCGGCGATGGCGGACAAGTTCTGCGTGATCTCCGGCGTGTGGCGATGCGCGCCGGCGATGCCGTAGGCACGGACCGACCCCATGACCTCGGAACCCAACAGGTCCGGCTTCGCCGCGCGACCGGCGCCGGAGGTGCCGCTCACGGCCACCACGGTCACGCGGGGCTCGACCATGCCGGCAGCGAACGCGGGCGCCAGAGCCAGCGACGAGGCCGTGGGATAGCACCCCGGGACCGCGATGCGCGTCGCTCCGACCAGGGCGTCCCGACCACCGGGCAACTCGGGCATGCCGTAGGGCCAGTGTCCGGCGTGCTCCCCGCCGTACCAGCGATCCCAGGCGGCGGCGTCGGTCAACCGGAAGTCGGCACCGCAGTCGATGATCAGCGTAGAGTCCGACAGCTGTTCGGCGAGGGCGGCTGACTTCCCGTGCGGGAGCCCGAGGAACACGACGTCGTGCCCCTCCAGGGCCGCGGCGTCCGTGTCCACCAGCACGCGGTCCGCGAGCGGAACGAGATGCGGATGGTGTTGCCCCAGCGTGGTTCCGGCGTTTCCACCGGCCGTCAGGGCGCCGATGGTCATCCGGCCGTCGAGCACTGCCGGGTGTCCGAGCAGCAGACGCAGGATCTCGCCACCCGCGTAGCCACTGGCGCCCGCGACGGCCACCCGGGTGCCCGTCGATGTCGATGCACTGTCCATACGATGATTATGCATGACGGTGCAAGCTCATTCAAAAGCGGCGCACCGTCAGTGTCGGAGTTCGGCTCCCACCGCCGTCGCCGCTGCCGCGACGGCGGCATCGCGAGCGGCACTCGCCTCGTCCTCGGTCAACGTACGGTCGGCCGCTCGGAACCGCAGGGCGAAGGCCAGCGACTTCCGGCCGGCACCGACCTGATCGCCGGAGAACACGTCGAAGACACGAATGTCCTCGAGGAGTGGGCCCGCCCCCGACACCAGAGCCGACTGCACGGCGGCGGCCGGGACGGACTCGTCGACGACGACCGCGACGTCCTGCAGCACGGCGGGGAACGGCGAGATGGACGGCGACGGCAGCGGCTCGCGGGTGGGAACGCGATCGAGGTCGATCTCCACCGCGCAGGTCCGCGGCGGCAGACCGGCGCGCTCGAGGACACCTGGATGCAGCTCACCCGCGTGCCCGACCACGACACCGTCGACAACGACTTCGGCACACCGGCCCGGATGCCACGGAAGGTAGTGGGCGGACCGGAGTTCCACCTCGACACCGGACGCGCTCGCGATCGTCCTCGCTGCGCTGAAGGCATCGGTGGCGTCGGCAGGACGGCCGGCGCCCCACGGCCCGGGTGCCGTCACCGCACCGGTCAGGACGACGGCGGCGTGCAGCGGCTGCACCGGCAACGACTGCTTCAGAGCGTCGATCTCGTCCTCGGTGGGACGACGGTCGACGGCGAGCGCATCGATCGGCCGCGTGCCCTCGCCCGGTTCGACGACCTGCGCGACGGCGAACAGCGCCAGATCCCGCTGTCCGCGCGAGACGTTGCGCTGGGCGATCTCCAGGAGACCGGGGACGAGAGTGGTCGCCAGTTCGGGTCGGTCCGCCTCCAACGGATTGAGCACCCGCGTGGTCACCCGGCGCGGATCGTCCGCGTCGAGTCCCCAGACGTCGAAGACCCCGGCCGGCAGGAACACGGGCGCGAGGACCTCGACGTGCCCCGTGTAGGCCAGTGCCCGACCCACCGCCCGGCGACGACGCTGGGCGGCGGTGAGTCCGCGGCCCGCGGGAGCGTGCGGCAGGACGGACGGGATGGACTCCAGTCCCTCGAGTCGCAGCACCTCCTCGACCAGGTCGGCGGCCTGACGGAGGTCGGGACGCCACGTCGGCGGCGTCACGACGGCCACCCCGCGCCCGGCCTCGGACACGTCCACGACGACCTCGCACCCGACCTGGGTGAGGCGGCGCACCGCGGTTCCGCTCGGATAGGTCACACCCGCCACCCGGTCCGGCAGGTCGAGATCCATGGTCACGGTGTCGGACACCGTCGGTGCACCGATGTCGGTGAGCAGCGGCTCCACCCGGCCGCCCGCGATCGAGGCCAGCAGTGCGGCGGCACGGTCGAGCGCGCGCACCGGGAGAGCGGAGTCCACCACTCGTTCGTAGCGACGGCTCGCCTCACTGGGCAGCCGGTGACGGCGCGCGGTGCGGAACACGGCGAGCGGGCTCCAGATGGCCGCCTCGAGCAGGATGTCGGTGGTCTCGTCGCCCACCTCGGTGGACGCGCCACCCATGACACCGGCCAACGACACCACGCCGGACTCGTCCGCAATGACGACGTCCTCCGGGTCGAGGGTGCGCACGGTGTCGTCGAGGGTGCGGAGCGTCTCCCCCGCCTCGGCCCGGCGGACCACCAACCCGCCCGACAGCGCGGAGGCGTCGAACGCGTGGAGCGGTTGGCCCAGTTCGAGCATGACGTAGTTGGTGACGTCGACCGCGGGCGAGATGGGTCGCACCCCGGACAGCAGCAGCCGCCGCTGGATCGTCCAGGGGGTCACCGCGGCCGGATCGATGCCCACGACGCGGCGCGCGGCGAAACGGGTGGCATCCGACTCGGAACGGACGTCGACGGGCCACGCCTCGCCCTCGGAGGCGGCCGCGGACACGACGGGCTGCGGGGCGTCGGCGGGATCGACGAAGTCCAGGTCGAAACCGCACGCCAGTTCGCGGCCGAGACCGCGCACGCTCAGGGCGTATCCGCGATCGGGCGTCACGTTGACGTCGAACACGGTGTCGTCCATGCCCAGAACGGCGAGTGCGTCGTCGCCGGGCACGGCCGTGCCGGCAGGCAGCACGAGAATGCCGGAGTGATCCGAACCGATACCGAGCTCGGACACCGAGCAGATCATGCCGTCGGACGTGCGCCCGTACGTGGACCGCGCGGCGATGGCGAACCCGCCGGGCAGAACACTGCCGGGAAGTGCGGCCACGATGAGGTCGCCCTCCGCGAAGTTCCTTGCACCGCAAACGATTCCGCGGGGCTCAGCCTCGCCCACCTCGACCAGGCAGAAGCGGATCGGCTTCTTGAACTCGGTCAACTCCTCGATGGACTGCACACGGCCGACGACCAACGGGCCCGCGATCTCCGGAAGGGGGATGACGTCCTCGATCTCGAAGCCGACGGACACGAACCCCGCGTCGAGCTCGTCAGCAGTGACGCTCCACTCAGGAGCGGCCTTCCGGACGACCTCGGTCAACCAGGACTGGGGCACTCGCACGACTTCTCCACTCTCTCTGTCTGAATGCTTGTCTGCAGGGGCCGAGCGTCAGCCGGCCACGCCGAAGGGCAGGCTGAACCGCACGTCGCCCTCGACGATGTCGCGCATGTCGGGAATGTCGTTGCGGAACTGCAGCGTTCGCTCGAGGCCCATACCGAAGGCGAACCCGCTGTAGATCTCCGGGTCGACGCCACAGGCGCGCAGCACGTTCGGATTCACCATGCCGCAGCCACCCCACTCGACCCAGCCCGCTCCACCCTTCTTGCGGGGGAACCACACGTCCACCTCCGCGGACGGCTCGGTGAACGGGAAGTAGTTGGGGCGCATACGGGTCCGCGTCTCCGGGCCGAACAGCGCACGCGCGAACGCGTCGAGCGTGCCGCGGAGATTGGCGAGCGTGAGCCCCTTGTCCACGGCGAGTCCCTCGACCTGATGAAAGACGGGCGTGTGCGTCGCGTCGAGTTCGTCCGTACGGAACGTACGCCCGGGGCACACCACGTAGATCGGCAGGTCGCGCTCGAGCATCGACCGCACCTGCACCGGCGAGGTGTGCGTGCGCAGCACCTGACGAGACCCCTCGGGCGCGACGTGGAACGTGTCCTGCATCGTCCGCGCGGGATGGTCGGGCAGGAAGTTGAGCGCGTCGAAGTTGAAGTGCTCGGTCTCCACCTCCGGGCCCTCGGCCACCTCCCACCCCATCGCCACGAAGACGTCGGCGACCTGATCGGCGATGACGGTGATGGGATGGCGGGCACCCACCGGGCGGCGGACGGACGGCAGGGTCACGTCGATCGCCTCGGCGACGAGCACGGCCGCGTCACGTTCGGCGAGCAGCACCTCACGACGATCGTCGAACGCGATCCGCACGCGGTCACGCGCCACCTTGACCCGCTTGCCGGCGTCGGCCCGCTCGGTCTTCGGCAGCGAGCCCAACGCGCGCTGTGCGAGCGCGAGGGGCGCCTTGTTCCCGATGTGGTGGATCTTGGCCTCGGACAGAGCGTCGATGTCGGACGCGGCGGCGAAGGCGGACTCGGCCTCGGTGACGGCTGCGTCCAGCGCCGCGTCGGTCAGCGCCTCCGCGTCGGCAGCGGCCTGATCGGCCTGCGCTTCACCCTCGTTGCGCTCCACGTCCACACACTCCATCGTCTCGATCGGCGAGCACCTCTGTCGCGGTGCTCCTCACGGTCGCCGGGCAGAACCCGGCGGGGAAAGCCTAGGCGGTGCCCCCGCGGCGCTGCACCCGCGCACCGGCGTACAGACACACGGCGGCCGCGGTGGCGAGGTTGAGACTCTCGGCGCGGCCGTGGATGGGAATGCGCACCCGGTGATCCGCAGCAGCCGCGACCTCGCGGGACAGCCCGTGCGCCTCGTTGCCGAACACCCAGGCGGTGGGCCCGGCCAGCGCGTCGTCGGCGTCGTCGAGGTCCAGTTCACCGTCGACGGTCGTCGCCAGCAGACTGGCGCCGGTCGCACGGACCGCGTCGAGTACCGCCGTCACCGAACGCTCCCGTGCGACGGGGAGATGGAAGAGACTTCCGGCGGACGCGCGGACGCTCTTGCCGTTCAGCGGATCGACACTGTCCCCGGCGAAGATCACCGCGCCGGCGCCGGCGGCGTCCGAGACGCGCAGGATGGTGCCCGCGTTGCCCGGCTCGGAGATGTCGACGACGACCGTCACGAGTGACGGGTTCGCGGCCAACGCCTCGGCCAGGGAGACGACGACGGACGTGCACACGGCCACGATTCCCGGCGGCGTCACGGTGTCCGACAGCGATTTCGCCGCGCGCTCGGTCATCAGCTGCGGCTGCGCACCGGCCGCGGCCGACGCCTCGAGCAGTCCGCGGTGCTCGTCGAACCAGCGCTCGGTGGCGAACACCTCGCGCACGACACCGGCGGCGACCGCCTCGGTCACCGCGTTCTCGCCCTCCGCGAGGAAGAGGCCGGTTCGCCGACGTTCGACGCCGCGCTGCAGCTTGACAGCCGAAACGACCCGCGGAGTCCGCTCGGTGAGCGGCGCCGCGGGTCGTGACGGAGTGTCGTCGAAGCGCCTGATCAGGCTGCTTCTCCGGCCGGTGCGTTGATGTCGGCAGGCAGTGCCGCCTTGGCGATCTCGACGAGTGCGGTGAACGCCGCAGCGTCGGAGACCGCGAGCTCGGCGAGGATCTTGCGGTCGACCTCGACCTCGGCGATCTTCAGACCCTGCACGAAACGGTTGTACGTGATGTCGTTCGCCCGAGCTGCCGCGTTGATACGCGTGATCCACAGCTTGCGGAAGTCACCCTTGCGAGCGCGGCGATCGCGGTACGCGTAGGTGAGCGAGTGGAGCTGCTGCTCCTTCGCCTTGGTGTAGAGACGCGAACGCTGCCCGCGGTATCCGCTGGACGCCTCGAGAATCGAACGACGCTTCTTCTGGGCGTTGACCGCCCTTTTCACGCGTGCCACTGGTGAATCCTGTCGTAGTGGGGCCTAGGGCCCGGGTGGGAAAGAGATCAGAGACCGAGAAGCCGCTTGACGCGGGGAACGTCGTTGGGGCTGACGACGGCCTTGCCGTCGAGGCGACGCGTCACGCGCGAGGACTTGTGCTCGAGCAGGTGGCGGCGGCCGGCCTTCTGGCGCAGGATCTTTCCGCTACCGGACACCTTGAATCGCTTCGCGGTGCCGCTGTGAGTCTTCGACTTGGGCATGAGTCCTCAGTTCTGTTACTTCGGTCGGTGGTGCTGGTGGATCCGAACGCTCAGGCGCTCGGTGTGGCTGGTGCCTGCGGCGTCGCCGGCGTCTGCGGAGCAGCGGGTGCCGGCGGTGTCGCCTCGGCGGCGGGTGCAGCAGTCGGCGCGGAGGCCGGCGGCGGCACGGTGGCGCGCGGTGCGTTGGACGCCTCCGCTGCCTTCGCCCTGGTCTTGGCGCCCTTGTGCGGAGCCAGGACCATCGTCATGTTGCGGCCGTCCTGCTTGGCCGAGGTCTCGACGAAGCCGTGCTCGGCGACGTCGGCGCCCAGGCGCTGCAGGAGGCGGTAACCGAGTTCGGGCCGCGACTGCTCGCGTCCACGGAACATGATGGTCACCTTGACCTTGGACCCGGCCTCGAGGAAGCGGACGACATGGCCCTTCTTCGTCTCGTAGTCGTGGTCGTCGATCTTGGGACGAAGCTTCTGCTCCTTGATGACCGTGAGCGTCTGGTTCTTGCGCGACTCACGAGCCTTCTGCGCGGCTTCGTACTTGAACTTGCCGTAGTCCATGATCTTGCAGACCGGCGGACGGGCGTCGGGTGCGACCTCGACGAGGTCGAGATCGGCTTCGACAGCCAGGCGGAGTGCATCTTCAACACGCACGATCCCCACCTGTTCACCGCCAGGTCCGACGAGTCGGACTTCGGGAACTCGGATGCGATCGTTGATGCGGGTCTCAGTGCTGATGGGGCCTCCTCGGTAGTGCGGTGACGGATGGTGGTGCTCGACCCGATGCGGTGCGCCGTCCTACGCGCTCCACACCGGCGCTCGTGCTCTCCGTCTACCTCGACACCGTGGCCACCCGATTTGTTCCCGCGGGAACCTTCCGAACGACGAAAACCCCGTCGCTCACGATCGAGATCGCGAGCAGCGGGGTCCGGTACCGACCGGTCGACGGATGTCACCATCCGCGGGCCACCTCGTCTCGTCGACGAAGCGCACCACTTCCCGATGTGGCTGGGAAGGACCGGAACCACTGCCCGGCGAACCGTGCGGTGGTGGGAGTCGGACTCCACTTGCTGCCTCCGGGTTCCGCATCCGTGCCCGGCACTCACGCGCCGACACGGACACACCTGAAGGCGGTCGTGGAAAGAAGAATAACACCAGGTGCCCTCGCGGACCGAATCCGTCCGGTCACGCACCGGGCGGGGACGTCGGTGTCGGCGCATCGTGGCATCGTCTGATGTCATGACGACCCCCGATGATGCCGTTCAGGCCGGTGCTCCCCAGGTGGAGGGCGATGCGCCGCAGCTCGAGCCGGACGTGCGTGAACTGGCCGACGTCCCTGCGATCGAGGTCATCAGCCGCGCCGCGGTGATGCTCATGAGCTCCGCCGCCGAGAAGCTGGGACTCTCCGACGCGGATCCGTCCGACAGCCCCCACCTCGACCTCGACGAGGCGAGACGCGTGATCACCGCACTCGCCGGACTGGTCACGGCCTCCGTGGAGTACCTGGGGCCGCACGCCGGCCCCATCCGCGAAGGGCTGCAGGCACTGCAGAAGGCGTTCCGCGAGCAGTCGGCGCACCCGGACGCGCCCGGCGCCGGGCCCGGCGAGAAGTACACCGGGCCCGTCCACTGACCGTCACGCGACGGCCCGGTCAGGAGACCGCGACAGGCTTGCGCTTGCGGGTCCGCTTGACCGGGACCGGTGGGGTCGAGGCGGCGTCGAGAGACTCCTGCAGGAACTTGCCGGTGTAGCTCTCGGGCACGGCGGCGATCTGCTCGGGAGTGCCCTCGGCCACCATCGTTCCGCCGCCGGATCCGCCCTCGGGTCCCATGTCGATGACCCAGTCGGACGTCTTGATGACGTCCAAGTTGTGCTCGATGACGATGACGGTGTTGCCCTTGTCCACCAGACCGTTGATCACCAGCAACAGCTTGCGGATGTCCTCGAAGTGCAGACCCGTGGTCGGCTCGTCGAGGATGTACACCGTGCGTCCCATGGAGCGCTTCTGCAGCTCTGCGGCCAGCTTCACACGCTGCGCTTCGCCGCCGGACAGCGTGGTGGCCGGCTGCCCCAGACGGACATAGCCCAGGCCCACCTCGTTCAGCGTCTTGAGGTACCGGTGGATCGAGGTGATCGGTTCGAAGAAGTCGGCCGCCTCCTCGATGGGCATGTTCAGCACCTCGGCGATGGTCTTGCCCTTGTAGTGGACCTCGAGCGTCTCCCGGTTGTACCGGGCACCGTGGCACACCTCGCACGGTACGTAGACGTCCGGCAGGAAGTTCATCTCGATCTTCAGGGTGCCGTCACCCGAGCACGCCTCGCACCGGCCGCCCTTCACGTTGAAGGAGAACCGACCCGGCTGGTAGCCGCGGATCTTGGCCTCGGTCGTCGCGGCGAACAGTGTCCTTATCTTGTCGAACACCCCGGTGTAGGTGGCCGCGTTGGACCGCGGCGTACGGCCGATGGGTGACTGGTCGACCCGGACCAGCTTGTCCAGCTGGTCGAGGCCGTTGACGCGGGTGTGCCGACCGGGTACCTGACGAGCGCCGTTGAGCTTGTTCGCCATCACCGTCGCCAGGATGTCGTTGACCAGCGTGGACTTGCCCGATCCCGACACGCCCGTCACGGAGGTGAGCACTCCCAGCGGGAAGCTGACGTCGATGTCCTGCAGGTTGTGCTCCCGGGCACCGATCACGGAGATCTTGCGCTTGGGATCGATCGGGCGACGTACCGCCGGGACATCGATGGCCGAGCGACCCGAGAGGTACGCCCCGGTGAGGCTCTCCGCGTTGGTGAGAAGCGTCTCGTAGGTTCCGCTGTGCACGACACGTCCGCCGCGCTCACCGGCGAGCGGGCCGATGTCGACGACCCAGTCGGACGTGCGAATGGTGTCCTCGTCGTGCTCGACGACTATGAGCGTGTTGCCGAGGTTGCGCAGCCGCGTGAGCGTGTCGATGAGCCGGCGGTTGTCCCGCTGGTGGAGGCCGATGGACGGCTCGTCCAGCACGTACAGGACTCCGACGAGACCACTGCCGATCTGCGTCGCCAGGCGGATGCGCTGCGCCTCGCCGCCCGACAGCGTTCCTGCCGCGCGCGACAGCGTGAGGTACTCGAGTCCCACGTCCAGCAGGAAGCCGAGGCGGGCCTGGATCTCCTTGAGCACCTGGCCGGCGATGGCCTCCTCACGCGGACCGAGCGTCAGCGTGTTCAGGAAGTTCGAGCACTCCGAGATGGACAGTGCACACACGTCGGCGATGGACTTGTCCCCGAAATCGCCCGCGGCGATGGTCACGGACAGGATCTCCGGGCGCAGGCGTGCACCCTCGCACACCGGGCAGTCGACCTCCCGCATGTAGCCGTCGTAGCGCTCTTTCATCTGCTCCGACTCGGTCTGATCCATCCGACGGTGCAGGAAGGGCATGACGCCCTCGAACTCGGCGTAGTAGGACCGGGTGCGTCCGTACCGGTTCTTGTAGCGGACGTGCACCTGATGCTCGCTGCCCTCGAGGACGGCACGCTTCACCTTGGCCGGCAGCTTCCGCCACGGTGTGTCGATGTCGAAGCCCATGGCGTCGGCGAGCCCGGACAGCAGCCGGCCGAAGTACTCGGACGTCTGGCCCATGGACCACGGCGCGATGGCGCCGTCCGCCAGGCTCAGATCGGGGTCCGGAACCACCAGTTCGGGGTCGACCTCCTTGCGGATGCCGAGTCCCGCACACTCGGGGCACGCGCCGTAGGGCGAGTTGAACGAGAACGCGCGGGGTTCGAGTTCGTCGACGGACAGCGGGTGCCCGTTGGGGCACGCCAGACGCTCGGAGAACCGGCGCTCACGGTCGGCGGCGTTCTCCTCGCGGTCGACGAAGTCGAGCACCAGGATGCCGTCGGCGAGGCGCAGCGCGGTCTCCACCGAGTCGGTGAGCCGCTGCTTGGACGACGCCTTGACGGTCAGGCGGTCGACCACCACCTCGATGTCGTGCTTGTCCTGCTTCTTCAGCTTGGGCGGATCGGTGAGCTGGTGCACGGTGCCGTCGACGCGGATACGCGAGTAACCCTGCGTGTTGAGCTGCTCGAAGAGGTCGACGAACTCGCCCTTGCGGGTGCGCACGACGGGAGCGAGCACCTGGAAACGCAGGCCCTCCTCCATCGCGAGCACCTGGTCGACGATCTGCTGGGGCGACTGCTTGGCGATGCGCTCACCGCACTGCGGGCAGTGCGCCGTGCCGGCTCGTGCGTAGAGCAGGCGCAGGTAGTCGTAGACCTCGGTGATGGTGCCGACCGTGGACCGCGGGTTGCGGTTGGTCGACTTCTGATCGATCGAGACCGCGGGCGAGAGGCCCTCGATGAAGTCGACGTCCGGCTTGTCCATCTGGCCCAGGAACTGGCGCGCGTAGGCCGAGAGCGACTCGACGTAGCGGCGCTGACCCTCGGCGAAGATGGTGTCGAACGCCAGGCTCGACTTGCCCGACCCGGACAGACCGGTGAACACGATGAGACTGTCCCGGGGCAGATCGATGTCGACGCCCTTGAGATTGTGTTCGCGTGCGCCCTGCACTACCAGGCGATCCGCCACGGTTGTCCTCTCCTTCGTCACGGCCCACGGCCGTGCAACGTGCTGCGTCGACTCTCTCGTCGACCGCGTGAACTGCCCACTCTTCGTCGGACATGTCGTGTTCGGACACGACAGGCTTCGACGACCATATGCCCGAGGTCCGACAGACTCGACCGGCCGACGGGCTCCGCGCCCGGCTCACGACCGGTCGTCGTGGGTAATCTCACGCTCATGACCGAGAATGCACCGACGATCTCCGACGACTACACCGGCGAGGTGTCCGTGGGGACGGGCTCGCAGCGCCGGACCCTGTCGCACGCCACGATCGTGAAGACCTCGGTGGGCCCGATGGACAACAACGCCTACCTCGTCGTCTGTTCCCGGACGGGCCGATCGCTGCTCGTCGACGCCGCGAACGACGCTCCGACGCTGCGCGCCGTCGTCGACCGCGTGGCACCCGAGGTCTCGCTGATCGTCACGACGCACCAGCACTTCGACCACTGGCAGGCACTCGAGGACGTCGCGTCGGCGACGGGCGCCCCGTCGGCGGCACATCCGCTCGATGCGGAACCGCTCCCCGTCGCCCCCACCCGCCTGCTCGACGACGGCGACTCCGTGCAGGTCGGCGACGTCACCCTCGACGTGATCCACCTCCGCGGCCACACTCCCGGGTCGATCGCGCTGGCGCTCACGGACCCCGAGAGCGGCGTCGTGCACCTGTTCACCGGCGACTCGCTCTTCCCCGGCGGCGTCGGCAAGACCGACGGAGAGGCGAACTTCGTGTCGCTGCTGGACGACGTGGAATCGCGGATCTTCGGTCGCTACGACGATCGAACGGTCGTCTACCCGGGCCACGGCAAGGACACGACGCTGGGCTCGGAACGTCCTCACCTTCCCGAATGGCGGACCCGCGGCTGGTGATCCGTCACCACGATCCGGTCCCCCGCCCGCCCCGCGATTCAATCGCCGGGGCGGGGGGTATGGATACAGTTCGAGAGCGTCACATGCATGTCATGGGCGTGAACAACCGCACTCGTGCAGCCAGAGCAGTCCCCCACACCACAGCCGCAACGCAGGAGGCTCAGTGATTGTCCGCCGGATCGCCCGACCGATGCTCGCATCCATCTTCATCGCAGGAGGCGTGGATGCGCTGCGCAACCCCGCCGGAAGGGCTCAGGCCGCGAAGCCTCTGATCGAGAAGAGCCAGGACGCCCTTCCCGACGAGGTGACGCAGAACGTTCCCTCCGACCCCGAGACGCTGGTCAAGATCAACGCCGCGGTGCAGATCGGCGGCGGATTCCTTCTCGCGACCGGTCGGGCGCCGCGCCTCGCGTCCACCGTGCTCGCGGGCAGCCTCGTCCCGACGACCCTCGCGGGTCACTCCTTCTGGAACGAGACGGACCCGCAGGCGAAGGCGCTGCAGCGCACCCAGTTCATCAAGAACGTCAGCCTCCTCGGCGGCCTGCTCATCGCCGCCGTCGACACCGAGGGCAAGCCGTCCGTCGCCTGGCGCGGTCGCAAGGCGGCCAAGTCGGCCAAGGTCGCCGTCGCCGGCGCCCTCCCGATGGTGTCCTCCTCGGACAGCTCCGAGACACTCGCCCACGCCGGCGAGCGCGCCAAGGAGCTCGCGGTCGTCGCCGCCGAGCGCGCACAGCCGCTCGTCGAGATCGCCTCGCAGCGTGGCGCCGAGCTGGCGGACGTCGCCCAGGATCGCGGCGGCAAGCTCGCCGAGCTGGCGAAGGAGCGCAGTGCCAAGTGGGCCGATCTGGCCGCTGCACGCGCATCCGAGTTCGCCGACGTCGCCCAGGATCGCGGCAGCAAGTACGCCGAGATCGCCGCGTCCCGCGGTGCCGAGCTGGCCGAGAAGGCCAAGGCCGACGGCAGCGATCTGGCGGAGAAGTACGGCAAGAAGGCCCGCAAGCAGGCCAAGAAGTCCGGCAAGGACGCGCGCAAGCAGTTCGACGCAGCGCGCAAGGAGTACAAGAAGCAGTACAAGTCCACCAGCAAGGACGCGCAGAAGCAGCTGCAGGCCTCGCTCGAGGACGCCGAGAAGCGCGCCAAGGAGGCACGGGCCCGCGTCGAGGGCACGGTGCACCAGTACCTCTGATCTTTTCCCCGCAGCACACGGCCGGTGTTCCCGAGAGATCGGGGGCACCGGCCGTTGCCGTCGGGAGCCCGTAGACTTTTCTGGCGCTTCCGTGCGCCGCCGAGAGGTGCACGACCGCCCTCGTCACCCCGCCCCACTCGCGTACAGGAGACCATGTGCCGGATCAGGGCACCCCGACAGATCTGCACGACGCCGACCTCGATCAGGAACAACAGCGCGTCACCCTGCTCTACGACCGCCTCGACGCTCTGCGGACCTATGCACGGTCCCGGCTGAGCGCCGTCCTGCTCCAGACGGGCGGGACACCGCAGGCGCGCAGCGAACGCGAGTCCTACTCGGCTCTCTACAACGACGACATCGCGAAGTACGACGCGTCCGAGAACGGTCTGTGCTTCGGCCGGATCGACGTCGAGGACGACGCGCCGCGCTACATCGGCCGTGTCGGCATCCTCGACGAGGACGACGACTACCAGTCGTTGCTCTACGACTGGCGCGCCCCGCTGGCCCGCCCGTTCTATCTCGCCACGCCCGCCGCCCCCGAGGGCGTCGTACGTCGTCGCCACATCCGGACGCGCAGTCGACGCGTCACCGGGGTGGCGGACGAGTACCTGGACCTCCGGACGGCGCAGGACGCCGGCGTCGCCACCGGATCGGACGGTGTCGCCGGTGAGAGCGCTCTGCTGTCCGCGCTCAACGCCGCACGCACGGGACAGATGAACGACATCGTCGAGACCATCCAGCGCGAGCAGGACGACATCATCCGGTCCACGCATCGCAGCGTCCTGGTGGTGCAGGGTGGCCCCGGCACCGGCAAGACGGCGGTGGCCCTGCACCGCGCCGCCTACCTGCTGTACACGTACCGCAAGCAGCTGGACAAGAGCGGCGTGCTGATCATCGGACCGAACAGCACCTTCCTCGACTACATCGGCCAGGTGCTGCCCTCCCTGGGCGAGACGGGGGTGCTGCTGTCGACCATCGGGGATCTGTACCCGGGTGTCGACGCGAGCCGCGAGGACTCCGCGCGCGCGGCGGAACTCAAGGGCTCCCTCGACATCGTCGACGTCCTGATCGCCGCCGTGCGCGACCGTCAGGAACTTCCGTCGGAGCCGGTGTCGGTCGACTTCGACACCTACACATTGCGGATCGACCGCAAGATGGTCACGCGCGCACGGGGACGAGCGCGGTCCTCGCGTCGACCCCACAACCTCGCTCGACCGATCTTCGTGTCCACCATGATCGATCTGCTCGCCGACCAGTTCGCCGCCATCGTGGGCGGTGACGTACTCGACGGGTCGAATCTGCTGAGCCGTGACGACATAGCCGACATCCGCGACGAGATGCGGGAGAGCCCCGAACTGATGGGTGCGATCGGCGCACTGTGGCCGGAGCTGTCCGCCCAGGACGTTCTCGCCGGACTGCTGGCCTCGGCCGAACGGCTGCGGACGGCCGCACCGGGGTGGGACCCCGAGGACCGTGCCGCCCTCGAACGGTCGGACGACGGACGCTTCAGCGGTGCCGACGCTCCACTGCTCGACGAGCTCGCCGAGCTCCTGGGTATCGACGACGCCGCGGAACGCGAACGGGAACAGCGTCGCTGGCGCGCCCAGATCGAGGACGCCCAGGGCGCTCTCGACATCCTGACCGGATCGGCACCGCAGGATCTCGAGGACGAACTCGATCCGGAGATCCTCATGGCGTACGACCTCATCGACGCCGACAGACTCGCCCAGCGTCAGGGGCACGGACGCCGGTTGACGGCGGCCGAACGCGCGGCCGGCGACCGCACGTGGACCTACGGCCACGTCATCGTCGACGAGGCGCAGGAACTCTCGCAGATGGCGTGGCGGATGGTCATGCGCCGCATACCCAATCGATGGATGACCCTCGTGGGCGACGTGGCCCAGACGGGCGACACGGCGGGTGCCTCGTCCTGGCAGGACGTCCTGGGCCCCTATGTGGCGCAACGGTGGAAGCTGACCGAACTCACCGTGAACTACCGCACCCCCGCGGCGATCATGGAGATCGCCCGGCGAGTTCTCTCGACGCTCGACCCGGCCGCATCGATCCCGCGGTCGGTGCGGGACAACGGTGAGACGCCGTGGGCGCATCGAGTCACGGAGGACGATCTGGTGTCGGCGGTCGAACGCCACGTCGCCGCGCATCCGCGCCCGGGGATGTCGGCGGTGCTGGCACCCGCGGACATCGCCGCGCGGCTCGCACACCTGGGGGCCGACGACGTCCGGGTGTGCACGGTGCGCGACGCGAAGGGACTCGAGTTCGACTCGGTGCTCATCGTGGAACCCGCACGGATCGTGGACGACTCGGCCCGCGGCCTGAACGATCTGTACGTCGCGCTCACGCGCGCGACACAGCGGCTGGGAATCGTCCACACATCGCCGCTACCGGACGTGATGGGACCCATCGCCCCCGTGACGCAGTGATGCCGTCACGGCATGAACGGATCGTGCCGTGACGGCATCCAGCGGTGGTTCGAGCGTCAGTGCGTGGTGTGCACGATCAACACGTCGCAGCGCGCCTTGCGAGCCGCATCGGACGGAACCGAGCCGAGCAGGCGGCCGGTGAGCGAGTTCAGTCCACGGTTCCCCACCACGAGCAGATCCGCCTTCACCTCGCCGACGAGCTCGAGCAGCGAGTCGACGGGGTTGCCCACCACGGGACGCTCCTCGATCGACGAGGCGCCGGCCGCCACCGCACGCTCCCGCGCGACACGCAGAATCTCCTGTGTCGGAGCGGATCCCGTGATCTGGTACGCGTCGTCCTTCAGTGCGTCCGCGTCCTGCGAGGACGCCTTCGAGTCCGCCGGGTAGTACGCACACGCGATGTAGAGCGTCGCGGCGGAATCGCCCGACAGCGCTGCCGCCTTCTCCACGGCCCGCAGTGACGAATCGGAGCCATCGGTTCCGACGACGACGTTGCGGTAAGCGCTCATACATTCCTCCAGTGGTCATGTCCCGACGATCATCGAGTGTCGATTCGAGACATTAGTCGCAGCGGCGACCGCCCGACGCGGCTTCCGGTCGAAAGCACGTGTCTCTCCCCTCGCATACATTGAAGTAATGCCACGACCTCGATTCCGGTTGCCCGGACGCGCCTCGACGCTCGGACGACCGGTGATCGTCGTCGCGGTGCTCGTCGTCCTCGCCCTCGCCGTGGCGTCGTTCGCACTTCTGCGCGACTCGAACGGTTCCGCGTCGTCGGTGCGGACCGAGGACGCCGTCCGCACACTGCCGGAGAGTCCGGGCAGCAGTGCCACCGTCGACATCGACACGACGCTGTACCTGCCGGACACGGACGGGCCCGTACCGGCGGTGTTGTTGGCCCACGGCTTCGGCGGCGACAAGAACTCGGTGGCCGCCCAGGCACGGGATCTCGCGTCGCGAGGGCTCGTCGTCCTCGCGTACAGCGCGCGCGGCTTCGGCCTCAGCACCGGCAGCATCGGCCTCAACGATCCCGATCGTGAGGTGGCCGACGCTCGCGGGCTGATCGACTACCTGGCCACTCGCCCCGAGGTGCAACTCGATTCCCCGGGTGACCCTCGGGTCGGCGTCGCCGGTGGTTCCTACGGCGGCGCGCTCGCGCTCATGGCGGCCGGAACCGATCCTCGCATCGACGCGGACGCCGCCTCGATCACGTGGAACGACCTGAACCAGTCCCTCTTTCCCAACTACTCGGTGGCCGAGCCGTCGTCGCAGGCACCGACACCCGCCGTGTCCGAGGGCAGCGACGCCGGCGTCCTGAAGCGCGGCTGGGCCGGCATCTTCTTCGGCGCCGGTGCGGCCCCCGCTCCCGGTGGAGCCGGCGACGCTCCGACATCGACCGCCCCCGCTGGAGCATGCGGCCGGTTCGCCCTCCAGGTGTGTCTCGCGTACGCGGAGTCCGCGGTGAGCGGACAACCGTCCGAGGCCACCAGCGAACTGCTGCGTGCGCGCTCGCCCCGGTCGTTCGCCTCCTCGATCACCGCACCCACCCTGCTCGTACAGGGCCAGCGCGACACCCTCTTCGGACTCGACCAGGCCGACGCCACCGCGCGGCAGATCGCGGCGGCCGGTGGCTCGGTCCAGGTGCGGTGGTTCGACGGCGGCCACGATGCCGGCGGGACCGACGCCACCGCGGACGGTGCGGTCGCGGACTTCCTGGTGCAGCATCTGATCGGGGACGGGACCGACTCCCCGCGCGCCGATTCGGCGTTCACGTACGCGTTGGCGGGCGATCCGACCGACCAGGGCGATCGGGCTCGCGAACTCACCGCCGCCGCGTATCCGGGGCTCTCGGACGCCACTCCGACCGAACGCCAGGACTTCCCGCTCACCTCGGCCACCGGCAACGACACTCAGACCGTCGTCCGGCCGCCCGGTGGGTCCCCGGCTGCTCTCACGTCTCTGCCCGGGGTCGGCTCCGCCTCGGTCCTCGGCGGCGCCGCGGCCGGGCTCGGCGGGGCCGCGAGCGCACTCCTGACGGGCGACATCCCGGGACAGACCGCGTCGTTCGTCACGGAGCCGCTCGACTCGTCGTACACGATCGTCGGTACGTCGTCGGTGTCCGTCACCGTCGGTCCGACCACCTCGCCGAGCGGCACCGTGCTCTTCGCCAAGCTGTACGACGTGTCCGACGACGGTCGGCGCACTCTGCCCAACGGCCTGGTGTCCGCGGTGCGGGTCCCCCCGTCCGACCAGCCCTCCACGGTGAGCGTCACGTTGCCTGGCATGGCGTACCAGGTCGCCGCTGGGAATCGCGTCGAGGTGGCGTTCTCCACCACCGACCAGGCCTACGCCGTCCCGCTCGAGCCCGCGGCGGTGTCGGTCACACTCTCCGACGCCACGCTCGCGCTGCCCGAGGTACCCGCCGAGAACGCGGAGTCGACGTTCCCGTGGGTCCCCGTCGTGGGCATCGCGGGGCTCGCCGTGCTGGTCGCCGCCCTCGTCGCTCTCGCATCGTTCATCTCCCGGCGTCGCACCGTCGCCGAGGTGGACGAGTCGCTGGTGGACGTCCCGCTGGTGATCACCGATCTCGCGAAGAGCTACTCCAACGGCTTCCGCGCGGTGGACGGCGTGTCGTTCCGCGTCGGCGCGGGGCAGGTGCTCGGGCTCCTCGGCCCCAACGGCGCCGGCAAGACCACCACGCTGCGCATGCTGATGGGCCTCATCACGCCCTCCAGCGGCGAGATCCGGGTCTTCGGGCACCTGGTCTCTCCGGGGGCGCCGGTCCTGTCCCGACTCGGTTCCTTCGTCGAGGGGTCCGGATTCCTTCCCCATCTCTCGGGGATGGAGAACCTGGACCTGTACTGGAAGGCGACCGGCCGACCGGCGGAGGACGCCCATCTCGAGGAGGCACTCGAGATCGCCGACCTCGGCACGGCGATCCACCGCAAGGTCCGGTCGTACAGCCAGGGCATGCGGCAACGGCTCGCCATCGCGCAGGCGATGCTCGGACTCCCGGACCTCATGGTCCTGGACGAACCCACCAACGGGCTCGACCCGCCCCAGATCCGCACCATGCGCGACGTCCTCATCCGCTACGCGCAGACGGGACGCACGGTCCTGGTCAGCAGCCACCTGCTGGCGGAGGTCGAGCAGACCTGCACGCACGTCGTCGTCATGAACAAGGGCGTCGTCATCAGCTCCGGGACGGTCGACGATCTGATCGGCGCGAGCGGTCCGCTGGAGTTCCGTGTCGATCGGCCCGCCGATGCCGTCTCGGTGCTGCGAGGCATCGACGGCATGGGCGAGGTCGTCGAGGCGGAACCGGAGGGCGCGATCAAGGCGCAGCTCGGAGTGCTCGATCCCGCGATGGTGGTGCGGACGTTGGTGGGCGCCGGTATCGGCGTCTCCTCCGCGTCGCGATCGACACGACTCGAGGACGTCTTCCTCGACCTCGTGCACGACGACACCGACCGACTCCGTCATGCGGCGGAAGCATCCTCGGGGAACGGAACGACCACATGAGCGCCGACAGTCGACCGACGACCACCGCCGCGGCGCATCCGGACGGCCGGGTCGCGGGGTACACCCCCGCGGGCACGCTGTCGCTACGGACCGAGCTGACGCGGCAGTTCACGCGGCGGAGAACCCAGTTGTCCCTGGGCTTCCTCGCGTTGCTGCCCGTCATCATGGCCATCGCGTTCACGGTGGGCGGGTCGGACTCCGACACCGCCAGCGGGAGCCTCATCGACCTGGGCACGCAGAGCGGGGTGAACTTTCTCGTCTTCGCCCTGTTCGTGTCGGTGGGATTCCTGCTGATCGTGGTGGTGGCGCTGTTCTTCGGCGACGCGATCGCCAGCGAGGCATCGTGGTCGAGTCTGCGCTACCTGCTCGCGGTTCCTGTTCCGCGAGGTCGGCTGCTGCGACAGAAGGCCCTGGTGTCGGCGATCCTGTCGCTCGCCGCGCTGCTCACGCTCGTGGGGGTGTCGCTCATCCTGGGCAGCGTGCTGTACGGCCTGGGGTCGCTGGTGTCACCCTTCGGCGATGCCCTGTCGTTCGGGCTGTCGATCGGGAGGCTCGCGATCGGCGTCGTCTTCATCGCGATCAATCTGACGTGGGTGGCCGGGCTGGCACTCGCCCTGTCGGTGTCCACCGACGCGCCCCTGGGCGCGGTCGGCGGCACGGTGATGGTGTCGATCGTGGCCCAGATCCTCGATCAGATCACGGCACTGGGATCACTGCGCAACCTGTTGCCCGGCCACTACTCGACGTCGTGGACGGGCGTGCTGTCACCGACGCTGTCGTGGAACGACCTGCTCGACGGCGCCTTCTCCTCGCTCGCGTACGCCACGATCTTCGGCATCATCGCGTGGCGACGATTCGCGACGAAGGACATCACGAGCTGACGACGAGGCCCGGCACCGTGTCCGTCGGTGCCGGGCCTTCTCGTGTGCGAGGACGGGTCAGGACAGGCCCGCGGCGTCCATCCCGCGCAGCTCCTTCTTGAGGTCCTGGATCTCGTCGCGCAGACGGCCTGCCAGCTCGAACTGAAGTTCGCGCGCCGCGTTCATCATCTGATCGGTGAGCTGCTTGACCAGGTCTGCCAGCTCGGCGCGCGGCATGGTCGAGACGTCGCGCCCCTCCACGACACCGCTGCTGCCGGCTCGTCCCGCCTCGCCGGGCGCCCGCCGGCCACGGCTCGCGTTGCGGCCCGATCCACCGATGTCCACGGTGGCCTCGGTGTCCTCCGCCTCCTCGTACACCTGGTCGAGGATGTCGGCGATCTTCTTCCGCAGCGGCTGCGGATCCACGCCCATCTTCTCGTTGTAGGCGATCTGCTTGGCGCGACGACGCTCGGTCTCCTCCATGGCGTACTGCATCGAGTCGGTGATCTTGTCGGCGTACATGTGCACCTGGCCGGACACGTTTCGGGCCGCACGGCCGATGGTCTGCACCAGGCTGGTCCCGCTGCGCAGGAAGCCCTCCTTGTCGGCGTCCAGGATCGCGACGAGGGAGACCTCCGGGAGGTCCAGACCCTCACGGAGCAGGTTGATGCCGATGAGCACGTCGTACTCGCCGAGCCGGAGCTGACGCAGCAGCTCGACGCGTCGGAGAGTGTCGATGTCGGAGTGCAGGTAGCGCACCCGGATACCGAGCTCGAGCAGGTAGTCGGTCAGATCCTCCGCCATCTTCTTGGTCAGCGTGGTGACCAGGATGCGCTCGTCCTTCTCGGTGCGCTGGCGGATCTCGTGCACGAGGTCGTCGATCTGGCCCTTGGTGGGCTTGACGACGATCTCGGGGTCGACCAGGCCGGTCGGGCGGATGACCTGCTCGACGACCTCACCGCCGCTCTGTCCCAGCTCGTACTTGCCGGGGGTGGCCGACAGGTACACCGTCTGCCCGATGCGCTGCGTGAACTCCTCCCACGTCAGGGGGCGATTGTCGGTGGCCGACGGCAGCCGGAAGCCGAACTCCACGAGGTTGCGCTTGCGCGACATGTCCCCCTCGTACATGGCACCGATCTGGGGCACCGTCACGTGGGACTCGTCGATGACGAGCAGGAAGTCGTCCGGGAAGTAGTCGATGAGTGTGGCCGGCGCAGTCCCGGCAGGTCGCCCGTCGATGTGGCGCGAGTAGTTCTCGATGCCGGAGCAGAAGCCGACCTGCTTGATCATCTCGAGGTCGTACTGCGTACGCATGCGCAACCGCTGGGCCTCGAGCAGCTTGCCCTTGCCCTCCAGGTCGGCGAGCCGCTCCTCGAGCTCGGCCTCGATGTCCCGCACCGCACGCTCCATGCGCTCGGGCCCGGCGACGTAGTGGGTCGCCGGGAAGATGCGCACGCTGTCGACCTGGCGCACCACGTCGCCGGTGAGCGGATGGAGGAAGTACAGCGCCTCGATCTCGTCGCCGAAGAACTCGATCCGGACGGCGAGTTCCTCGTAGGACGGGATGATCTCGACGGTGTCGCCGCGCACACGGAACGATCCGCGGGTGAACGCCATGTCGTTGCGGGTGTATTGCACGTCGACCAGCAGCCGGAGGAACTTGTCTCGCGGGACCTCCTGCCCCACCTCGAGATGCACCGAGCGGTCCACGTAGGACTGCGGCGTGCCGAGACCGTAGATGCACGACACCGAGGCGACCACCACGACGTCGCGACGGGACAGCAGGTTTGCCGTTGCCGAGTGACGGAGCCGCTCGACGTCGTCGTTGACCGACGAGTCCTTCTCGATGTAGGTGTCGGTCTGGGCGATGTAGGCCTCGGGCTGGTAGTAGTCGTAGTACGAGACGAAGTACTCGACGGAGTTGTTGGGCAACATCTCTCGCAGTTCGTTGGCCAACTGCGCAGCCAACGTCTTGTTGGGCGCCATGAGCAACGTGGGCCGTTGCACCTGCTCGATCAACCACGCGGTGGTGGCCGACTTTCCGGTGCCGGTGGCGCCCAGGAGCACGATGTCCTTCTCGCCCGCCTGGACCCGCTTGGTCAGCTCCGCGATGGCCGTCGGCTGATCGCCCGCAGGGCTGTACTCGCTGACCACCTCGAAGGGACGATCGCTGCGCTCGATGTCGCCCACGGGACGGAACTCGGAGTGCGCCAGGACGGGTTGTTCAGCTGCAAAAGCCATACCACCAGAGTAGGCCCGACCACCGACACAGTCGCCGTTCGGCGGGTCACACGACCCGGCCGCGGGTACACCGACCGTCGCTGTCGGACCTGCGCGTCACAATGGGCCCATGCTGCTCGCACGCGTCGTCGAGACCTCGGCCACGGTGGCCGCCACCCGGTCCCGCAAGGCCAAGGTCCTGGCGCTCGCCGCGCTGCTGGCCGAGTGCGCTCCCGAGGAGGTCGCCCTGGTGACGCTCTACGCGTCCGGCACTCTGCGTCAACGCCGTACCGGCCTGGGGTGGCGCAGCGTCGCCACTCTCCCCCCGGCCGCCGACGCACCGACGCTGACGGTCGCCGCCGTCGACGCGGCGTTCGACGCCGTCTCGACGATGGCGGGTCCGGGATCGCAGGCAGCACGCGCGGCGGCGGTGTCCGCTCTGTTCGGCAGCGCCACCGACACGGAACAGACCTGGCTGCGCGGCGTGGTCACCGGTGAGGTCCGCCAGGGTGCGCTCGACGCGCTGGTCCAGGAAGCCGTGGCGGCCGCGGCCGACGTCCCGCTCCCCGAGGTGCGCCGGGCCGCGATGCTGTCGGGATCCACGGTGACGGCCGCGACGGCCGCGTTCACCGGCGGGTCTGCGGCACTCGCGGAGCTGGGACTGACCGTGGGCCGAGCGGTGCTCCCCATGCTGGCCTCCAGCGCCCCCACCGTGGCCGAGGGCGTGGCGAAGGCGGCCGGTGGCGCCGCCGGCGCCGTGGCGCTCGACACCAAGCTGGACGGCATCCGTGTGCAGGTCCACCGTCGCGGTGAGGACGTCTCGATCAGCACCCGCAGTCTCGACGACATCACCGCACGCCTGCCCGAGGTCGTCGAGTACGTGCGCGCCCTGCCGCTCACCTCCGTGGTGCTCGACGGCGAGGCACTGGCCCTGGACGAACAGGGACGTCCGCGGGCCTTCCAGGAGACGGCGTCACGCACAGCGCAGTCGACGGGTGTGGCCGTGACGCCCTTCTTCTTCGACATCCTGCACCTGGACGGTGAGGACCTGCTGGACCGTGCGCTGCACGAGCGGCTGGCCGTTCTCGACGCTCTGATCCCGGAGGGCAACCGTGTGCCGCGGCTGGTGACGGCCGACCTCGAGGCCGCGGACTCGTTCGCGGCGTCGGCGGTCGCGTCCGGTCACGAGGGTGTGGTCGTCAAGAACCTCGATGCGCCGTACGACGCGGGACGGCGCGGCGCCGCCTGGGTCAAGGTGAAGCCGGTGCACACGCTCGACCTGGTGGTGCTCGCAGTCGAGTGGGGATCCGGTCGCCGGTCCGGTCTGCTGTCCAACATCCACCTGGGCGCAGTGGATCCTGCCGGCGGGTTCGTGATGCTGGGCAAGACCTTCAAGGGCATGACCGACGAGATGCTCGCCTGGCAGACGGAGCGGTTCCTGGCTCTCGAGACGGGACGGACCTCGCACGTGGTGCACGTGCGGCCCGAGCAGGTCGTCGAGATCGCGGTCGACGGACTGCAGCGTTCCTCGCGCTATCCGGGCGGCATCGCACTCCGATTCGCGCGCGTGGTCCGCTACCGCGACGACAAGGTGGCTGCGGACGCCGACACGCTCGACGGCGTGCGCAGCATGTTCGCGCCGCCCGCTCCGTGACGGTGCGCGGTACGGTGCGGACCATGACGGGTCTGGCACACGTGCACCCACCGAAGGTCGAGGTGTTCGACGTCGCGGGACGCACCAACACCGATCCGAAAGGTGTCGTCCGCCCGGTCGACGTGTACGAGACGACCGACTGGGGGCTCTACATGGCCCGTCCGTCGGACCATCCGTCCTTCGACTACCTGGAGTCGTGGATCGTCCCCAGCCTGGGTATCCGCGCGTCGATCTTCCACTACCTGCCCACGCATGTCCGCGACCAGAACCACTACGTCGACATCGGCGAGTTCGTCCGCGACGGGGACGTGTGGCACTCGGTCGACCACTACCTCGACATCGTCGTCCGTACCGGCCGCGACGCCGAGCTCCTGGACGTCGACGAATTGCTCGTCGCGCACAGCACCGGGTTGCTCGACGCGCGGACGACGGAGGCCGCCATCCGTCGGGCGTCCGACGCCGTGGACGGAATCGCGGCGGCGAACCACGACGTCGACGGATGGCTCGCCGCTCTCGGCATGGCGACCCACTGGGCGGATCGCTGAGGAGCGATCAGTCGGCTTTCCACCCCGTCCGAGCCGCCCACTCCACGACCTCGGGATACACACTGTCGAAGTACGGCGCCTTCTCCCCCACATACGCCTCGATGGCGTCCACGTACTCGCCGTGTTCCGCGGCTCGCGCGGCAGCACGGGTCTTCACGTCGAGGTACGCCTCCCGAGCGGCGGGGTCGGCGCGAAGCCGGTCTCGGAACATGAGCGCGAAGACCTGTCCGGGGTACCCGTCGACCCGGAGGTGGATGTTCACCGGTCTGCCCGGGTCGGCTGCGCCGTGCAGACGCTTCTCCCACAGTGCAGGATCGGCTTCCCCCGGCACCGCCGACGGCTTCGGGTCGTCGGCCGTGATGTGTTCGATGCGCGGAAAGGTGGCCGCCGTCAACGGATCGCGCAGTTCGTCCGCGGTGGCGAGATCCGCCACCGTCACCTGGATGTCGAGGACGTCCTTCGCCGGGAAGTCGGGAACCGCGGTGGATCCGATGTGGTCGATCCGTAGCGCTCGGTCGCCGCAGGCGAGGCGCACACGATCGATCACGCGCTGTGCCTCGGCCGGCCACATCGGGTCGGCCGGCACTACGCGGGGGGCGGTCCGGGCCACGGTCTCCGAGCGGAGGTTGGCCGCGAAGAGCTCGAGACGATCGGCCCATAGTTCACGGACGGTGGCCTCCAACGCCTCCGGTGTCCCGGAATTGTCGAGCCACACGTCGGCGGCGGCGCGGCGCTGCTCGTCCGTCGCCTGGGCTGCGATGCGGGCGCGGGCGTCGTCCTCGTTCAGTCCACGCGAGGCCACCAGCCGTCGCACCCTCTCCTCCGCCTCGACGTGGACGACCACGACGAGGTGAAAGGCTGCGGCGGTGCGAGATTCGACGAGCAACGGGATGTCGTGCACCAGGACGCAGTCCGGCGGAGCGCTGTTCACGAGTTCGGTCGTGCGCTGCCCGATCAAGGGGTGCAGGATGCCGTTCAGAGCGAGGCGGGATTCCTCGTCCCCGAAGGCCTTGGCTGCCAACGCCGGTCGATTCAGGCTGCCGTCGTCTGCCAGGATGTCCCCGCCGAAGCGCTCGACGAGAGCGGCCAGTCCGGGCGTGCCCGGCTCCACGACCTCGCGCGCGATCTTGTCGGCGTCCACCACCACGGCGCCGAGGTCGGCGAGGGTGCGTGACACCGTCGACTTCCCCGCGCCCATTCCACCGGTCAATCCGATTCTCAACACGCACCCAGTGTGGCCGAGTCCGGCGCGCAGCGCATCAACACGCCGCGAATCACCAGTCTCAAATGCACCATGTTTCCCAACCTGTCGGTTATCTTCGAGGCGCACAACAGGCTTTCGTATTTTCTCCGGAAGGCTCCGCGAGACGGTACTCGACAGGTAAAGGACGGGCATGAACACCATTGCGGGAGAGGGAGTCGGTCGGATGCAGTCCGGACGGCACCGCCTGGGCATGTCCGACGGCGTCCACTGCATCCTGATCCCTCAGGTCGCCGATGCGCTGGCGGAACATCGCCGCAACTGGTTCACCTCGCTCATCAGCCCTGCCCGCCACAGCTTCGCGTCCATGCGCAAGCGCGGCGTGCAGATGGGCACCGGCTGGAGTGCAGCCGCAGCGAGCTGACCCACCGCACCACCGACCACACGAGAGAAGGCCCGATCCTGCGCGGATCGGGCCTTCTCTCGTGTGTGGAGCCGGTCGGGTGCCGGTGCCACGAACGGGAGAAGCCCCGAACCTGTGCGGTTCGGGGCTTCTCTCGTTCAGCGGTCGATCAGCGGATCATACTCCGCCGGGTCGGCGAATCAGGCTCCGCCGGGTCGGCGAATCAGGCTCCGCCGGACAGCTTCTCGCGCAGAGCGGCGAGCTGTGCGTCACTGGCGAGCGATCCGCCGGTGGACTCGGGAGCTGCTGCCGCCGGTGCACCCTGTGCGGACGGGGTACCGGTCTCCGAGGAGTAGCCGGCCGCTGCGTTGGCAGCTTCCTGCGCCTCGTCGGCTGCGGTCTTCTCCATCTGCGCGGTGTGCATCTTGTGGCGACGCTCCGCCTCGGCGTAGCGGCCTTCCCACTCCTCGCGCTGCTTGTCGAAGCCCTCGAGCCATTCGTTGGTCTCGGGATCGAAGCCCTCGGGGAAGACGTAGTTGCCCTGCTCGTCGTACGAGTCGGCCATGCCATACTTGGACGGATCGAACTCGGCGCTGTAGTCCTCGTTGGCCTGCTTCAGCGACAGCGAGATGCGGCGACGCTCGAGGTCGATGTCGATGACCTTGACGAGCGCGTCGTCGCCCACGGTGACGACCTGGTCCGGGACCTCCACGTGGCGCTCGGCCAGCTCGGAGATGTGGACCAGACCCTCGATGCCCTCTTCGACGCGCACGAACGCACCGAAGGGAACCAGCTTGGTGACCTTGCCCGGGACGATCTGACCGATCGCGTGGGTACGGGCGAACTGACGCCACGGGTCTTCCTGCGTCGCCTTGAGCGACAGGGAGACACGTTCGCGGTCCAGGTCGACGTCGAGAACCTCGACCGTGACCTCGGTGCCGACCTCGACGACCTCGGACGGGTGGTCGATGTGCTTCCAGGACAGCTCGGACACGTGGACCAGGCCGTCGACTCCGCCGAGATCGACGAACGCGCCGAAGTTGACGATGGAGGACACGACGCCCTTGCGGACCTGGCCCTTCTGGAGCTGGTGCAGGAACTCGCTGCGCACCTCGGACTGCGTCTGCTCGAGCCATGCACGGCGCGAGAGGACGACGTTGTTGCGGTTCTTGTCGAGCTCGATGATCTTGGCCTCGATCTCCTTGCCGACGTACGGCTGGAGATCGCGGACACGACGCATCTCGACGAGCGACGCGGGAAGGAAGCCACGGAGACCGATGTCAAGGATGAGTCCACCCTTGACGACCTCGATGACGGTGCCCTTGACGGCCTCGTCCTTCTCCTTGAGCTCCTCGATGGTGCCCCAGGCGCGCTCGTACTGTGCGCGCTTCTTCGACAGGATCAGACGACCCTCTTTGTCCTCCTTGGTGAGGACGAGAGCTTCGACCTCATCGCCCACGGAGACGACCTCGTTGGGGTCGACGTCGTGCTTGATGGAGAGCTCGCGAGAGGGGATGACGCCTTCGGTCTTGTAACCGATGTCGAGCAGGACCTCGTCACGGTCGACCTTGACGATCGTGCCCTCGACGATGTCGCCATCGTTGAAGTACTTGATCGTCGCGTCGATCGCGGCGAGAAAATCCTCGGCGGAGCCGATGTCGTTGACGGCTACCTGCGGCGAGGTGACGGTGGATGAGGCCATGTGGTGAGTTGCTCCGGACGGGTTGGGGTCGGTGGATGGATGTTCGGTCGGACAGACTCGTTCTTCCTGCGGACAGGACACGCGTGCTGCCGTATCTTGAGCGCTGGGAGACGAGACACGACGCAGTCCCCCCGGACACGCCACGGACCCTCGCCGACGAGCGGGAGTCCGATCACGTGCACGCGAAGACAGACATTCGCGTATCGAAGACTACTCGGTGCCCCGCGCACCGAGCAAACCCGGTTACCGTGTTGCGCGTGTCCACAGAAACCCCCGGCGATCTCGGTGTTCCGGCACGTCCGACCGGGTCCACGCCCGGCCACGCTCCCGCCGCCGACGCGGCCCCCGCGGAGCCGCTGCCCGGTCGCCGCCGCGTCGACTCCCGATCCTCCGAGCGGGCGTCCCGGTCCTGGTGGGACCACGATTCCGACGAGTACCACCGCACCCACGGCGACTTCCTCGGCGTGACGAGCGAGGCCGGCGAGTTCGTGTGGTGCCCCGAGGGTCTGCACGAGGGCGACGTGCACCTGCTCGGTGACGTCGAGGGGCGCGACGTGCTCGAGATCGGATGCGGATCCGCACCCTGCTCGCGTTGGTTGGCCAGTCACGGTGCCCGCGCGACGGGCCTCGACATCTCGGCCGGAATGCTGGCGCACGGCGCTGCGGCGATCGCGGCCCGCGAGGCATCGTCCCCGGGCAGTGCGTCACCCGCACTGATCCAGGCCTCCGCGGAGAACCTGCCGTTCGCCGACGCGTCCTTCGACGTGGTGTGCTCGGCCTTCGGCGCGATCCCGTTCGTCGCCGACTCCGCCGGAGTCATGCGTGAGGTCCGGCGCGTGTTGCGCCCCGGCGGACGGTGGGTGTTCTCGGTCAACCACCCGATGCGGTGGATCTTCCCGGACGATCCGGGCCCGGCCGGGCTGACCGCCACCATCCCCTACTTCGACCGCACGCCGTACGCCGAGTTCGATCCCGACGGCACCGCCACCTACGTCGAGCACCATCGCACCGTGGGCGACCGCGTTCGCGAGATCGTCGCCGCCGGGCTGACTCTGGTCGACATCGTCGAACCCGACTGGCCGGAGTGGCTCGATCGCGGGTGGGGTCAGTGGTCGCCGTTGCGTGGAGAGCTCTTCCCCGGCACCGCGATCTTCTGCTGCACCGCCTGACCTGTCAGAGACCACGCACCACGTGGGCGTCGACCGTCTCGAGGAACTCGCTCGTGGACGCGAGTCCCCCGATGTCCGCGGTACCGACTCCCGAGGCGATCGTCGCCTCGACCGCCGCGCGAATCCGCTCACCCACCCGTGCGTGATCGGCGGGCCCGGGTCCCGCCGCGAGGTGCTCGAGCATCGCGGCCACCGACAGCAGCAGCGCCGTCGGGTTGGCGCGGTTGCGGCCCGCGATGTCGGGGGCCGCGCCGTGGGCGGCCTGAGCCATCACCTTGGTGTCCGAGGCGTTGATCGACGGTGCCGTCCCGAGCGACCCGGCCAACTCGCCGGTGAGGTCGGACAAAATGTCACCGAACATGTTCTCGGCCACCAGGACGTCGAAGGTCTCCCCAGACCGCACGAGCTTCGCCGTGAGGGCGTCGATGTGCTCGTGGTCCACCTCGACGTCCGGGTGCCGCTCGGCCACCTCCATGCACACGTCCTTGAACAGCCCCGTCGTCAACCGCAACACGTTCGTCTTGTGCACCACGGTCACGTGACGCCGACGAGTCTCCGCGAGGGCGAACGCCTGCTCGGCGATGCGTTCGCACGCTCGACGGGTGAACACCGCCACGGCCAGGGCGACGTCGGGAGTGGGCATGAACTCCCCGGATCCGACGGCCATGTTGCGGTCGGCGTAGAAGCCCTCGGTGTTCTCCCGGACGACGACCAGGTCCATGTCCGGACTCGTCGCCCGCACGCCCGGCAACGCGCGTGCCGGCCGGATGTTCGCGTACAGATCGAACTCCTTGCGGATGCGACCACCCGGCGTCAGCTGCCCCCGCGTCTCCTCGGGGTAGGACGCGCTGTCGTGCGGTCCGAGGACCCAGGCGTCCAACTCTGCCAACGCGCTCAGGGTGCGCGGCGGTACCGCGTCGCCGAACTCGTCGAGTGCCGCACGACCGAAGGGCAGCTCCACCCACTCGACGGGCGTGGCACCCAGGGCCTGCACGGCCGCATCGACGATCTGTACGGTCCCGGGCACGATCTCGGTGCCGATGCCGTCGCCGTGCAGGACACCGATGCGGTGCGGTGCGCGGCGCGAACCGGCACCGGACTCGTCGGACTGTGAGGCCCCGGGATGCGCTGCACTCGTCATGGCCGCCATCATTACCCATCATGGTGCAGTCGGTGGAACTCCTCCTGGACGAGCGCAGCGACGATGCGATTCGGCGCGAGTGGAACTACCTCGCCGAGCTGGGCCTGCCGAGTCAGGCTCGGCACGCGGGGGCGTCCAACCGTCCGCACGTCACCATCGCGGTCGCGTCGAGGATCGACGACGTCGCCGAGCGCCGGCTCGCCGCTCTGATCGCCGACGGACGAGACGCCGGGTCGTGGCGGTTCCCCGAGTCGGTACGCCTCGGCGGGTTGGTGGTCTTCGGCGGATCGCGGGCGGTCCTGGCCCGCTCCGTCGTGCCGACCGCGGCTCTCCTGGATCTGCACGCGCGGGTGTACGAGGCGCTCGCCGACTCGCCCGGCATTCCCCCGCATCTCGAACCCGGGCACTGGACTCCGCACGTGACCCTGGCGATGCGCGCGCGTCCCGAGGACATCGGTTCCGCAGCATCGCATCTCGTGACCGATCTTCAGGACGTCGACGCCGAGGTGTCGGCCGTCCGTCGCTGGGACGGCGACGCGAGAGCCGACTGGCTCATCGGGTGACAGGCGGCGCGGCCACCGAGGCGGCTCGGCGCCTCGTCGTGACCACCACCCCGACGATGATGAGCGCGGTACCGAGCACCGCGTTCGCGGTGACCGACTCGTCGAGCACGAGGGCGCCGAGCGCGATGCCGACGACGGGACTGAGGTACGTCACGGTCGACGCGGCGGACGGTCCCCATCCCGTCACGACGTTGGTGTTCCACAGGAAGGCCAGCCCGGTGCCGGCACAGCCGAGCGCGAGCATCGACGCGACGACGGGCACGTCGAGACGCACCGCGTCGCTCGCCACCACGGGTGCCGCGACCAGCATCATCATCGCGGCGAGACCGATCTGCATCGTCGCCACCGCCAACGACGGCACACCCAGCGGGATGACGAACCGACGCAGGTACACCAGCGCGACACCGTAGGACGCGGTGGCGCCGAGGCACGCCAGCTGCGCACGCGGGCTGCCACTCAGACCGCTCTCCCACGGCGCGAACACCACGACGATGCCGGCGAAGCCGATCAGGAGGCCCGCGGCGCGCAGCAGAGTCGGCCGTTCGGCGGGAAGAACGGCGAAGGCCAGCACCGTCGTCATGAGCGGCGTCGTCGCGTTGACGATGGATGCCGTGGCCGAGTCGATCTCCTGCTCCGCCCACGCGAACAGCAGCCACGGGAGGATGCACTGCACCACCGCGAGGAACGTCGAGTGGAGCCACACGACTCCTCGCCGCGGGAGTCGAACATGCATGGGACGCAACAGGATCAGCAGTGTGGCCGCACCGAGGACGAGTCGCGCCAGCACCACCTGGACGAAGCTCAGCCCCTCGAGGCCCACCTTCATGAACAGGAAGCTCGCGCCCCACACCGCTGCGGTGGCCAGGAACTGCAGTACGAGCACGATCAGAAACGGTAGTCGCCGTGGCGGGTCACCTCGGCATGGGTGTCGGGTGTCCGATCCGCGAGTGCGAGGGCGGCCAGGACAGTGAGGAGGAGCAGGACTGTCGCGAGAACGAGGAAGAAGGTCATGCGAGAAATACTCCGTCGCAGCGGATTCCACCAACAGTGGCAGTAATGACATATTTCGTCGTTTTCCTGCCATACTGGGCGACATGCTGACGAAGGTGGTCGTCCCGCTCCTGCCGTTGACCGAGGCGTTCGAACTGGGTGTCGCGTGCGAGGTCTTCGGATTCGACCGGTCGGACGACGGACTGCCGGTCTACGACTTCTCGCTGATCGCGGCCGTCCCCGACCCGATCCGCACTCGGTTCGGCTACTCCATCGACGTCCCGTACGACCTCGATCGACTCGACGACGCGGATCTGATCATCATGTCCGCGGGTGGTACCGCGACGGCGCCGGACGGCACGTTCGCCTGCGGCACCGGTGACGGCCACGACCTCGAGCCGCTGGCCGAGAAGTTGCGCGCTGCCGTGGCGAGAGGCGCGCGCGTCGCGAGCCTGTGCACCGGCGCCTTCGTTCTCGGCGAGGCGGGACTGCTGGACGGACGTCGGTGCACGACCCACTGGCGCCATGCGGCGCGCCTGGCCGAGCGCTTTCCCGGCGCCACGGTCGACTCGAACGTGCTCTACGTCCAGGACGGCAACGTCTACACCAGCGCGGGAACCGCTGCCGGGATCGACCTGTGCCTGCACATCGTGCGGTCCACACAGGGCGCCGCGGTGGCCAACGGCATCGCACGACGCATGGTGGTGCCCCCGCACCGTGACGGCGGCCAGGCCCAGTACGTCGCGGTGCCCGTCCCCACCTGCGACTCGGACACCCTCGCCCCGCTCATCGACTGGATCGCCGAGAACCTGCGCGAGGACCTCACTGTGGACGTCCTGGCAGCACGCGTCTCGATGTCGCCCCGCACCTTCGCTCGCCGATTCCAGGCGGAGACGGGCACGACCCCGGCACGCTGGATCAGCGATCAGCGCGTTCTCGAGGCGCAGCGACTCCTCGAGTCCAGTGACCTGTCGGTGGACGCCGTCGCGGACACCGTGGGATTCGGTTCCGCGGCGGTGTTGCGCCAGCACTTCCTGCGGCTACGCCGCACCACACCGCAGTCCTACCGGCGCACCTTCCGGGCGGCGCCCGTCTCGGTCTGATCGAATTCGGGAATGACGGCGCGGGTCCGCCTGTTGACGGTGGACAGAACACCATGCCGGAGCCCACACGAGGTGGGTCGGCACTCACGACGAAAGGATCCTCGTGGCAACGCAGACCCTCACCCAGCAGAACTTCGACGAGACCGTCACCGGTAACGACGTCGTTCTGGTCGACTTCTGGGCCGACTGGTGCGGACCGTGCAAGCAGTTCGCCCCGACGTTCGAGAAGTCCTCGGAGCAGCACCCCGACGTCGTGTTCGGCAAGGTCGACACCGAGGCGGAGCAGGGACTCGCCGCCGCCGCGAACATCCGCTCGATTCCCACGCTCATGGCGTTCCGCGAGGGCGTCCTCGTCTTCGCGCAGCCCGGCGCACTTCCGCAGGCGGCGCTCGAGGACCTGGTCGGCCAGATCAAGGGCCTGGACATGGACGACGTCCGCAAGCAGATCGCGGAGCAGCAGGCCGCGGCCGAGTGACCACCGCGGGCTGACAACCGCACCACGACGGCGGGCGACGGAAGAGATTCCGTCGCCCGCCGTCGTCGTCGTGTGGTCGCCTCAGTGTGCGGCGTCGTCCCAGGTGCGACCCGTTCCCACGGAGACGTCGAGCGGCACCGACAGCTCGATGGCGTGCGCCATCTTGTCTCGGACCAACGCCTCGACCTCGGCGCGTTCGGACTCGACGACCTCGAGCACCAGTTCGTCGTGCACCTGGAGGAGCATCCGCGAGGTGAGCCCGGCCTCGACCAGTCCGAGCTGGACGTCGATCATCGCGACCTTGATGATGTCGGCCGCGGTGCCCTGGATGGGGGCGTTGAGGGCCGCGCGCTCGGCGACCTCGCGGCGCTGACGATTGTCGCTCGTCAGATCCGGCAGGTAGCGGCGACGTCCGTAGAGAGTCGAGGTGTAGCCGACCTTGCGCGCCGCCTCCACGACCTCGTGCAGATAGTCGCGCACCCCACCGAACCGGGAGAAGTACGCCTCCATCTGCTCCTTGGCCTCCTCGGTGGAGATCTTGAGCTGCTGGGAGAGGCCGTAGGCACTGAGCCCGTACGCCAGTCCGTACGACATCGCCTTGACCCGGCGGCGCAACTCCGGCGTCACCTCGTCGATGGGCACCCCGAAAGCGCGCGACCCGACGAAGCTGTGCAGATCCTCGCCGGTGTTGAAGGCCTCGATGAGCCCCTCGTCCTTGGAGACGTGCGCCATGATCCGCATCTCGATCTGGCTGTAGTCCGCCGTCATCAGCGAGTCGTAACCCTCGCCGACGACGAAGCCCTCCCTGATGCGACGGCCCGCGGACGTCTTGACCGGAATGTTCTGCAGGTTGGGCTCGGTGGAGGACAGCCGACCCGTCGCGGCGATGGTCTGGTTGAACGTGGTGTGGATGCGCCCGTCGTCGCTGACCGACTTGAGCAGACCGTCGACCGTCACCTTGAGCCGCGTGGCGTCCCGGTGATCGAGTAGGTGCCGGAGGAAGGGATGCTCGGTCTTCTCGAACATCGACTGCAGCGCTTCGGCATCGGTGGTGTAGCCGGTCTTGGTGCGCTTGGTCTTGGGCATGTCGAGCTCGTCGAACAGGACCACCTGCAACTGCTTGGGTGACCCGAGGTTGATCTGCTTGCCGATCACCGCGTAGGCCGCCTCGGCGGCGACGCTCACCTCCCCGGCGAACTGACTCTGCAGGTCGTGCAGATGATCGAGATCGATCGCGATACCGGTGTTCTCGACGGTGGCGAGCACGCCGAGCAGCGGCAGCTCCATGTCCGAGAGCAGCGGCGCGGACTCGATCTCGTCGAGCTCACGGTCCAGCGCGTCCGCGAGATCCAGCACCGCCTGCGCTCGCAGTATCTCCCCCTCGGCCACCGCTGCCTGCGTCTCGTCCTCGCTGTCGAGCAGGGACAGCTGGGCGTCGCCGGCGTCTTCGATGCGCAACTCGCGCTTGAGGTACCGCAGCGACAGGTCGTCGAGCGCGAAGCTCCGCTGCCCCGGTCGGACCAGGTAGGCCGCGAGTGCGGTGTCGCTGGTCAGCCCCGCGACGGGCCATCCGCGACCGCGCAGCGCATGCAACGCCCACTTGGCCTCGTGGAGAGCCTTGGGCCGCGACTCGTCCGCGAACCAGGCCGCGAGCGCCTGCTCGTCCTCGGCGGTGAGCCCGATGGTCTCGACGTAGGCGCCCTCCCCGTCCGCCGACGCGAACGCGACGGCCGACGCGTCACCGTCGAACGGGGACCGCGTCCCCACGACGGAGAGCCCGGTGCGGACACCGTCCTGCGTGTGCGCCTCGAGCCACTCGGCGAGCTCGCCCGGTTCGAGCGCGCGGCCCCGCACCTCGAAGCCCTCCTCCGCCTCCGGCTCGGTCGACGAGAGGGTGGCGAAGAGCCGATCGCGCAACACACGGAACTCGAGATCGTCGAACAGCGCGTGCACGCGCTCGCGGTCCCACGGCGCCAGCTGCAGCTGATCCGGTGTGTACGGCAGAGGGACGTCGCGCACCATCTCGGTGAGCTGGCGATTGAGGACGACGCTGGAGAGATTGGCGCGCAGCGCGTCGCCGACCTTGCCTCGCACGGTGTCGACCTTGTCGACCAGGTCCTCGAGGCTGCCGTACTCCCGGATCCACTTGGTGGCGGTCTTCTCCCCCACCCCCGGGATGCCGGGAAGATTGTCGCTGGGGTCTCCGCGCAGCGCCGCGAAGTCCGGATACTGGGCCGGGGTGAGTCCGTACTTGCTCTCGACCTCCGCCGGCGTGAACCGCGTCAGGTCGGAGACGCCCTTGCGCGGGTAGAGGACGGTCACCTGGTCGTTGACCAACTGCAGCGAGTCCCGGTCGCCGGTGACCACCAGCACCCGGTACCCCGCCGCGACCGCCTGCGTGGTGAGGGTGGCGATGATGTCGTCCGCCTCGAAGCCCGGCTCCGCCATCACCGGGATGCCCAGTGCTCCGAGGACGTCCTTGGTGATGTCGATCTGCCCCGCGAACTCGTCGGGCGTCTTGATGCGATTGGCCTTGTACTCCGGGAACTTGTCCGCCCGGAAGGTCTGACGAGAGACGTCGAAGGCCGCGCCGACGTGCGTGGGCGACTCGTCCCGCAGCAGATTGATGAGCATGGAGGTGAACCCGTACACCGCGTTGGTGGTCTGCCCGCTGGTGGTCTTGAAGTTCTCGGCGGGCAGGGCGTAGAAGGCGCGATACGCCACCGAGTGACCGTCGATCAGCATCAGGAGGGGCGAGGACTCGGTTACTGGACTCACGCAGGTCAGTCTAGGGAGGCGTACCGACACGGGCGTGGTCGGCGGTCGACCGCTTCGAAACAAGACTGAAACATCGAAGAAATCGAAGCGGCCGTTCTCGATACCCGGAGCCCGATAGAGTCCGACAATTGCAAGCAGAGCCGAGATTCCTCGGCGTTAGTCGACCGTCCGAGAGGACCCCCGTGCCCCCCTCGAGTCCTCGACGGCCCGGACGAACGACGGCCACCGCCGCCCTCGTCCGCGCGCTCGTCGTCGTACTCCTCGGCCTCATCGCCGCAGCCACCTTCGGTGGAACGGCCCTGGCCCAGGAACCCACTCCGTCCCCCACTCCGAGCTCGAGCTCACCACCCGCGAGCGGCTCCGAGTCCGACTCCGCTCCACCCGCCGACGCGGTGAACGTCAGCGGCAGCCTGAACAACGCCGGTGAACGCCTCGTCGGCGTCGACGTCGTGGCCCTCGACTCCGGAGAGTCCGAGGTGGCTCGCACCACGTCGGAAACCGGTGGGCGATGGACACTTCCGGTCTCACCCGGCAGTTACACGTTCCGCGTCGACCCCGAGACCCTGCCCGACGGTGTCTCCGTGCAGGGCGACGTCGAACGCACCGTGGAGGCAGGTCGCGCCAACACCGTCATCTTCAGTTTCGGTGAGGAACGCAGCGCCACGGTCGTCCCGTTCTACGAGAAGTTCCTGCGCACCACCATCGACGGGCTGCGCTTCGGCCTGGTCATCGCGCTCGCCGCGATCGGTCTGAGCCTCATCTTCGGCACCACCGGGCTCACCAACTTCGCCCACGGCGAGTTGGTCACGCTCGGCGCCGTCGCGGCATGGGTCTTCAACCAGAAGCTCGGGATCCAGCTGATCCCGGCGACCGTCCTGGCGGTGATCGTCGGTGTGGCGGTCGGCTGGGCAAACAACGCCGGACTCTGGAGACCGCTGCGCAGACGCAAGACCGGCCTCATCGGCCAACTCGTCGTCTCGATCGGTCTCGCGATCGCCCTGCGGTACCTGATCCTCATCTTCTTCTCCGACCGCGCCGAGCCCTACAAGGACTATCAGGCGCAGGTGCAGCGTGAGTGGGGGCCGTTCGCCATCACCGACGTCAACCTCGCCTGCATCGTCATCAGCGTCGTGGTGCTCGTGCTCGTCGCGCTCATGCTGCAGAAGACCCGTATCGGCAAGGCCATGCGCGCCGTCGCCGACAACCGCGATCTCGCCGCGTCGTCCGGCATCAACGTCGAGCGCGTCGTGACCTTCGTCTGGTGCATGGGCGGCGGTCTCGCCGCTCTGGGCGGCGTGCTGTTCGGGCTCTCCGAGCTCGGCGGACGCGTCCAGTGGGAGATGGGCTTCAAGCTCCTCCTGCTCATGTTCGCCGGCATCACCCTCGGTGGCCTCGGTACGGCGTACGGCGCCCTGCTCGGCTGTGTCATCGTCGGTCTGCTGGTGCAGTGGTCGACGCTCGTGATCAACCCCGACCTCAAATACATCGGAGGATTGCTCGTCTTGATCGTCATCCTCATCGTCCGGCCGCAAGGCATCCTGGGCTCGCGGCAAAGGATCGGCTGACCATGGACATCATCGGAGCAATCCAGGTATCGCTGGCCCAGCTCGTCGGGCCCTCCGCGATCTTCTACGCACTTCTCGCCATCGGACTGAACCTGCACTTCGGCTACGCAGGACTGCTCAACTTCGGTCAGATCGGCTTCGCCCTGCTGGGCGGATACGGCGTCGGCATCATGACCATCACGTACGAACAGCCGCTGTGGCTCGGCATCCTCGTCGGACTCGCGGCAGCCGGTCTCCTCGCGCTCGTGCTCGGTATCCCCACCCTGCGACTGCGGGCGGACTATCTCGCCATCGTCACCATCGCGGCGTCGGAGATCCTGCGACTGGTCTTCCGGTCCACCGCGTCGAACGGTGTCACCGGATCGACCAACGGCCTCTTCGGTTTCGCCGATCCGTTCACCAACCTCAGCCCGTTCGACTCGGGCAAGCAGTACTCGTTCGTCGGCGTGAAGTTCTACGGCGACGACCTGTGGGCCATGGTGGTCGGATGGTCACTGGTGCTGATCCTGTGCGGACTCGTGTACCTGCTCACGCACAGCCCCTGGGGACGCGTCCTCAAGGCGGTGCGCGAGGACGAGGACGCCGCCCGCTCGCTGGGCAAGAACGTCTTCGTCTACAAGATGCAGGCCCTCGTCCTCGGTGGCGTCATCGGCGGTATGGGCGGCGTGTTCAACGCTCTGCAGACCAAGTCGATCAACCCCGACTTCTACTCGACGGCGCAGACCTTCTTCGCCTTCGGCGCACTGATCCTCGGCGGTGCGGCCACGGTCTTCGGTCCGGTCGTCGGAGCCATGCTCTTCTGGTTCTTCCTGTCGATCCCCGACGTGCTGCTGCGTCAGGCCGCCGCCGGCGACGACCCGCTCATTCCGATGACCGAACAGCAGGTCGGCGCCACACGATTCGTCCTCCTCGGCATCCTCATCGCGGTGCTGATGATCTTCCGCCCGCAGGGACTGCTGGGCAACAAGCGGGAGGTACAGCTCGATGCCAAGTAACACCATCGCGGCACGCAAGCCGCTCAGCGCCGAGGTGCGCGCGGCGTTGTTCGCCGACGTCGCGAACACCCCCGGCGTCGCCAAGCCCGACCCGACCATGGTGGTCGACGGCGTGTCCCGGACCTTCGGTGGCCTCAAGGCCGTCGACGTGGCACACCTCGAGATCCAGCGTGGCTGCATCACCGGTCTGATCGGCCCGAACGGCGCCGGCAAGACGACCTTGTTCAACCTGCTCACCGGGTTCGACCAGCCGGACACCGGGTCCTGGTCGATGGACGGCAAGTCGCTGGGCAGGATGACGCCGCACCAGGTGGCGCGCCACGGTGTGGTGCGCACGTTCCAGCTGACGAAGGCACTGTCGAAGCTGACCGTGCTGGACAACGTCCGGCTCGGTGCCACGGGACAGAAGGGTGAGCGGATCTTCAACACGCTCATGCCGTGGACGTGGAAGGCGCAGGAGCGGGAGGTGACCGAGCGTGCGCGGGAACTGCTCGCGCGATTCAAACTCGACGCGAAGTCCGAGGACCTCGCGGGATCCCTCTCCGGCGGACAGCGCAAGCTGCTCGAGATGGCGCGAGCGCTCATGACCGATCCCGCCGTCGTCATGCTCGACGAGCCCATGGCCGGCGTGAATCCCGCACTGACGCAAAGCCTTCTGGGCCACATCAAGTCGCTGCGCGACGACGGCATGACCGTCGTCTTCGTCGAGCACGACATGGACGTCATCCGCGACATCAGTGACTGGGTCGTGGTCATGGCTCAGGGCAGCGTCATCGCCGAGTCCGCGCCCGCGCAGTTGGCGGACAACGAGGCCGTCGTCGACGCGTACCTGGGAAGCCACCACGATCAGGCGCTCGAGTTCGACGCCGACGGAAATCCTGTGGGCGCCACGGCAGAACTGGCCGAGGCGCTCGAGCAGGCCGAGGTCGAGACACTCGAGTCGGGCGGAGATCTCTCCGAGGCCGAACCCGAGATCGGGACGGACAAGAGGACCACGACATGACCGAATCCGGGGCGACCACATCCGGGGGAACCGGGCTCACCGCAGCAGAATTCGCGGCGACACCGGACGAACACCGCCGCCTGGCCACCGACGCGCTCGTGCGTGCCGACGACCTGGTGGCCGGATACATCCCCGGCGTGAACATCCTGAAGGACTGCAACTTCTATCTGAACGACGGCGAGATCGTCGGCATCATCGGCCCCAACGGTGCCGGCAAGTCGACGTTGCTCAAGGCACTCTTCGGTCTCATCCCGATCCGCAGCGGATCCGTCACGCTGCGCGGCGACACCATCACCTCCGCCGAGGCACACGTGCTCGTGACGAAGGGCGTCGGTTACGTTCCGCAGACCCAGAACGTGTTCCCCTCGCTCACCATCGAGGAGAACCTCGAGATGGGGATCTACCTGCGGCCGAAGAAGTTCCAGGAACGGTTCGACTTCGTCAGCGAGCTTTTCCCGCTGCTGTCGGAGCGTCGCAAGATCAAGGCGGGCGCACTGTCCGGTGGCGAGCGGCAGATGGTCGCCATGGGCCGCGCGCTGATGATGGAACCGTCCGTGCTGCTGCTCGACGAGCCGTCGGCCGGACTGTCTCCGATGTTCCAGGACGAGGTCTTCATCCGCTGCAAGAAGATCAACGCGGCGGGCGTCTCCATCATCATGGTGGAGCAGAATGCTCGCCGGTGCCTCCAGATCTGTGACCGCGGCTATGTGCTGGATCAGGGCAAGAATGCGTACACCGACACGGGCACGAACCTGATGAACGACCCCAAGGTCATCGAGCTGTACCTCGGCACGTTGGCGGGGAGCAAAGAGAAGAAGTAGTACCCGCGCACACCGACAGGGGCGCTCCGAGCTTGCTCGGGGCGCCCTTCTCGCTGTCTGCGTCCCCCCACCCTCGGCGAGTACGTCCGAAGTGCCGTGCAACGAGCCGTATTCACAGCACTGTCGACGTACTCGCGGACGGGGAGCCCCGAGCACGACAGCAGAACGGGCCCGACTCCAGTGGAGTCGGGCCCGTTCCGGGATACTGCAGATCAGCCGCCGACGACGATGTAGTCCTCGGTGGTGAGCTTGTTGTCCGGTCCGAAGACCAGCTTGCCGTACGAGCCGACGGACGGCTCGCCGCCGTCGGTGAACGCGAGCTCACCGGTGACACCGTCGTAGTCGATGTCGGTTCCGGCCTTCACCAGCGGCAGGCACTCCTGGAACGTGGTGCACTTCGTTCCGTCCTTGGTGACGGAGTTGATGTTCGCCGCGATGTCGACACCCGCGGTGGACTTCGCCTGCTCTGCGGCCAGGGCGGAGATCACGACGGCGTCGTAGGACTCACCGGCGTAGTTGAAGTCGACCAGAGCCGGGTTGACGGCCTTGAGACGGTCCTGGAAACCGGCGCCCACGTCGGTGAGCGGCGTGGTGCCACGCATGGTGTCGAGCAGGCCGGGTCCGACCGACTCGCCGAGGGCGTTGCCCATGTTGCCGTCGACGCCGTAGACGGCGGTGCCGTCCGACGGTCCGATGCCGATCTCGTGCATGCGGGTGATGATCTTCGCCGACTCCTCGAAGCCGATGATGGCGACGGCGTCCGGGTTGAAGTTCTTCACCTGGTCCACCTCGGCGTTGAACGACTGCGCGTTGGGGTCGTAGATGATCTTCTGGATCTGGTCGGACGCGATGCCGGCGTCCTCGAGGTTGGTGACAGTGTTGCTCGCCAGGCCCGTACCGTACGGGTCGTTGAGCGCGAGGATGGAGACGCGCTGGCCGCCGTCCTCGGCGATGAGCTGCGAGAGCGCCTGTGCCTGAAGCACATCGGTCGGTGCCGTGCGGAAGTACTGGCCCTTGTCCGCGTAGCAGACGAACTGGTCGGAGGTGTTGGCCGGCGAGATCTGCACGACGCCGGCGCTGGCGATCTTGTCGATGACCTTGAGGGACACCGAGGACGACGCTGCACCCAGGATGACACTGACGCCGGCCGCGAGCTCGCGGTCGACGGTGCTGTTCGCGGTGTCCGTGGTGGTGTCGCCCGAGTCGCCGGGGATGAGCTCCATCGGCTGGTCGAGAACGCCACCGGCGCCGTTGACGTCGTTGACTGCGAGCTGCACGCCGGCGACCTCGGGCGGGCCGAGGAAGGCGAGGCTACCGGTCTCGGGAAGCAGTGTGCCGAGCTTGAGCGGAGTGGTCACCGGCGTCGCGCCGGCAGTTGCCTGCTCGGGTGTGCAGTCGGTGTCCACGGTGGCCTCCGCAGCTGCGGAAGAGCCGCCGGCAGCGCTGGTTTCGCTGCCGGAACTCGAATCGTCGCTCGAGGAACAGCCGAACAGGGCGAGCGAAGCGACGCTCACCACCGCAGCCGTCCGAACGATGGTTCGTCTTGCCATCTGTCGTCTCCTAGAAATATGTGCGTCACGCACCCGATACCGTGACGCTCGTGAAGGAGAACCTATCGCTCCCCGACGGTTCGCGACCCGTGGAACAAGCCCTGTGACCTTACTGTGACGTCTACGCAGCCAGTTTTAACGCAGCCGTAGCCTGGCACAGTCTTCGAGGCCGGATCACGGCACTCGGTGTCACGCGACGGGGGCGTCTCCGAGCGTCTCGATGACGACGGAGGCGACCGCTTTCATGGTGGTGCGGCGGTCCATCGCGGCCCGCTGGATCCACGTGAAGGCCTCCGGCTCGGAGAGCGACTGTGACGTCATCAGCAGACCCTTGGCGCGCTCGATGAGTTTGCGCGTGTCGAGGCGGTCGTGGAGATCCGCGATCTCGGTCTCCAGCGCGGAGATCTCGGTGAACCGGCTGGCGGCCAGTTCCACGGCGGGCACCAGGTCCGCCTTCGTGAAGGGCTTCACCAGATACGCCATGGCGCCGGCGTCGCGGGCCCTCTCGACGAGTTCGCGCTGGCTGAAGGCCGTCAGGATCACGACCGGAGCCAACCGAGCCGCGGCGATCTCGGAGGCCGCGTCGATACCGTCTCGACGCGGCATCTTCACGTCCATGATCACCAGATCCGGAACCAGGGCGCGGACGAGGTCCACCGCTTCCTGACCGTCCGCGGCCTCGCCGACTACGTCGTACCCCTCCTCGCGCAACATCTCCACGAGGTCCAGCCGAATGAGTGACTCGTCCTCCGCGACCACCACACGACGTGGCTGCGACGGTGCCGGTGTGTTCACGCTGACTCGCCCTCCCTCGATGCACTGCTCCCCCGCGGCGGCGCCGTTCTCGACGCTGCGCCCGGGCCGTCGTCAGGGTACCGGTGCACCGCATCCGGCACCGATCTTCTACACTCGGTGACCGCACCAGCTCGCCCCGCGAGCGGTTCGCCCTCGTATCCCAATTGGCAGAGGAAACGGATTCAAAACCCGTGCAGTGTGAGTTCGAGTCTCACCGAGGGCACCAGTACATCTCCCCCGCAGCCGCTCAGGCCATCGATCGAACGTCCAGCGAGAGCGCGAATCCCGGATCGGCCGCCCCCGTCGTCAGGCGCAGCACGTGGCGCCCCACCCGTCGGCATGCGAAGGAGATCGGGAACGCCACAGCCTGCTGCTCCCCCTCGAGGTGACCGGCGACGGGCAGTTCGAACACGTGCAGAGGCTCGTCCTCGCCGTCCGTGATCCCCACCCGTACCCGCTCACCCGACACGTCGTCGGGGCCACGCTGCAGCAGGACCACCAGGTAGGCCTCGACGGGCTGCGCGAGGGACGGGACCACACACCAGTCCCAGATGCCGCCGAGCACGTCGAGCTTCTGGTCCGACTGGCGCGCGTAGTCGGCGAAGAAGGCACTCGTGACGATCATCGGACGACCCCGGCGGTGGGCACCGTGATCTGATGGGACGACAGAACCGCCGCATCATCGAAAGGCTCCGTCGTGTCCGTTCTGCTCTCCGCCGCCGTCGTCGCGGCGGGTGTCGGTTCCGCTGCGGTGGCCGGCGTCCTGCTGGCCTTCTCCATCGCCGTGATGCCGGCGCTGGGCGTACAGCCCGCGTCCGCCGCCACCGCGGTGATGACGCGCGTGAACGTGGTCATCGTCGCTCCCGTCTTCATGGTCCTGCTGTTCGGTACCGCGGCGGCATCGGTCCTCGCCGCCGTCACCGCGTTCCTCGAGCCTGGCACACCCGCCGTTCTCGTCGCAGCGGCGGCGGCGCTCTACGTCGCGGGCTGCCTCGGCGTGACCGTCGCCGTCAACGTGCCGCTCAACGATCGGCTCGCTGCCGCGGAGGACGTGTGGCCCGAGTACCTCACTCGGTGGACCCGGTGGAACCACGTCCGCGTGATCGCGGGACTGGGTGCGTCGGTGCTGTTCGTCGTCGCCGGTGTCGCAGCATGACGGTGGTGCACGGCTTCGCCCCGCTCGTCGGCGACTCGCCGCACACGCTGGTGCTCGGTTCCATGCCGGGGGTCGCGTCGCTGACAGCCGAGCAGTATTACGCCCATCCGCGGAACGCGTTCTGGCCCATCATGACTCACCTCTTCCACCTACCCGGGGATGCCGGTTACGCGGAGCGCGTGCGCGCACTCACGGCCGCGGGCGTCGCGGTGTGGGACGTTCTCGAACTGTGCACTCGCGAGGGCAGTCTCGACTCGGCCATCGAGAGCGACACGGTGGTGCCGAACGACATCGACGCGCTGCTCACGGCCCACCCCACCCTGGACCGCATCGTGTTCAACGGCGCCGCGGCGGCGCGGCTGTTCGCTCGCCACGTGGCGCTGTCCCGGCCCGTCGAGACGTTCCGTCTGCCGTCCACCAGCCCTGCCCATGCCGCCCTGAGCACGGCGGCGAAGGTCGACGCCTGGCGCATCGTCGCGAGGGAAGACCGGTGACCGCGACGGCCTCGAGTCTGCGCTTCGCGCTCCTCGTCACCGCCGCGAGCGGGTTCCTCGATGCCTACACCTACGTCAGCCGAGGCGGCGTCTTCGCCAACGCGCAGACGGGCAACGTCATCTTCCTGGCGATCGAGGTGTCGCGGACGCACTGGCGGGACGCGGCCCAACACCTCTGGCCGATCCTCGCGTTCGTGGTCGGTGTCTCGATCGCCAACGTCATCAAGACGGGACGCGCCGAACGCCGAGTGCACCGGCCGATCCGGTGGTCCATCGCGGCGCAGGCAGCCATCCTCGCCGTGGTGGGCTTCGTACCCGCCACGGTGCCGAATGCACTGGTCACCGTGCCGATCTCGTTCATCGCCGCGCTGCAGATCGCCCTGTTCCGGAACATCGGCGACCTCAACTACATCGCGATCGCGATGACCGGGAATCTGATGCGCGTGACCGAGGCCGGCTTCGCTGCGATCGTCGACCGCGACTCCGCCGGCCGACGGGCGTTCGGTGTCTACAGCGCCGTGATCGCCGTGTTCGTCCTCGGCGCACTGGCCGGCGCCGCCGCGACCGGGTCCGTCGGCGTCCGCGCCGCGTGGATACCGGCCGCGGTGTTGGCGGCGACGCTCGCGATCTTCGTCATCGACGAGCGCACGCCCTGAACACCCCGGTCAGTCGTGGCTCACCGGTGACCCCGATGCGACCATGCCCCGCGCCAGCTCGAGTCGACGTCGGACGGCCGTGATCAACTCGTCGTCCGTCAGCGCGGCGGCGCTGGCGGCCAACTCGATCGACGCGTCGACTTCTCGAGGCTCGAGGTAGCGCGCGACGACGAGCGCCTCCACCGGATTCCGACCGAAGTGCCGTGCGACCGCGATCACGCGATCCGCACTCGGCGTGTTCTTCCCCAGTTTCCATCTCGAGACCGACGCGGGGTCCACCCCTGCAGCCCGCGCGATCTCCACTTGTGATGCTCTGTCTGTGACGCGGTTCAGATACTCCCACCACGTCTCCCCCACCCCGGACGTCTGATCCATGGCGCGAACACTACTGACACGGACGCAAGTTCACGCGCAGTGTGTCGATTGCCCGCCCGCCAGTGCATGTGTACCTTTCGTCTCGTGCGCGCAACGAGCGCGACACGATCGATCACCGGGGGGAATCGATGGCGAATCTCGAGCTGGACCGCGACGGGCTGGAACGACTACGGCGCTTCGCTCACATCACGACCGACGGGCAACTGGCCGAACGCATCGGGGTCGACCCGGCCACGGTCTCCCGCATTCTCAGCGGGAAGTGCGCGCCCGGAACGAAATTCATCGCCGGCCTGCTCTCGGAGTTCGGGACCGACCGCTTCGACGACGTCTTCGTGGTGACCGACGACCGCGTCATCGTGCCGGGAAATGGCGGATGAGCCCTTCCTGCACCACAGTCGCCACCAATTCTCCTCCGCGCGAGAAGAATCGGCCGGTGGCCAGTCCGCGGGACCCCGCGGCGACCGGCGACTCGGTGGCGTAGAGCATCCACTCGTCGAAGCGGAACGGACGGTGGAACCAGATGGAATGGTTTACCGTCGCGGCCACGATGCGGTCGAAACCCCAGGAGAGACCGTGTGTGGTGATGATCGAGTCGAGCACCGTCGTGTCCGACGCGTATCCCATCGTGGCGACGTGCAGAGCGGGATCGTCGGGCAGCGGACCGTCGGACTTCATCCATACCCTGTTGTGGTTCGACCGTTCTCCGGTGCCCTTCATGATCCAGGCCGGATCATTGGCGTACCGCATGTCGATCGGCTTCAGCGCGTCCACGAACATCTTCAGACGGTCCTCGTACCCGTCGAAGTGGTTGCCCAGCGGCGGCAGCGATTCCGGGTACTCCACCTCGGGCCACTCGACGCTGTGCTCGAGGCCGCCGCGCGAGTCCTGGTAGGCGGCGAGCATGACGAACAGCTCCTCGTCACCCTGGTAGGCCGTCACCTGACGGTTGGCGAAGGCGCGGCCGTCACGATGACGTTGCACGCGGAAAGTGATGTCTCGCTTGACATCTCCGCCGCGAATGAAGTGTGCGTTGATGGCGTGGATCGGCCTCGCCCCGCTGACGGTGCGGCCGGCCGCGACCAGCGCCTGGGCGACCAGCTGTCCGCCGAACGTTCTGCTCCCGACCTCTGCCGGGTGCCGGCCGACGTAGGTGTTCTCGTCGACCTCCGTGAGGTCGAGGATGTCCAGCAACACGTCGAGGTCGCGTGAGCGCCCCGCCGTGGCGATCGGCGCGTCCCCCCGACGCGCCGATTCCGGTCTGTCGACCGTTCCCCCCAGTTCGGTCACTTACCGGTCCTCTTCTCCGATTCGGTGCACGTGGATCAAGTTGGTGGAGCCTACAGTGCCGGGAGGCGCACCGGCGACGATCACGACCTGGTCGCCGCGGTGATAACGGTCGAGCTCGAGCAACGACTTGTCGACCTCACGCACCATGCCGTCGGTGGTGTCGACGAACGGCACCAGGAACGTCTCGGTGCCCCAGGTCAGAGCGAGCTGACTGCGCACCTCGGGGATGGACGTGAAGGCCAGCAGCGGCAGCCGCGAATGCAGACGCGCCATGCGCCGCACGGTGTCACCGGACTGCGTGAAGGCAACGAGAGCGCGTGCGTCGAGCCGCTCTCCGATGTCGCGAGCCGCGTAGGAGATGACGCCGCGCTTGGTGCGCGGAGTGTGGGTGAGCGCCGGAACCGCGTCGCCCTCCATCTCGACGGTCTCCACGATGCGTGCCATCGTGCGCACCGTCTCCATGACGAACTTGCCGACGGAGGTCTCGCCGGACAGCATGACGGCGTCGGTGCCGTCGAGCACCGCGTTCGCGACGTCGGACGCCTCCGCGCGGGTGGGACGCGAGTTCTCGATCATCGACTCGAGCATCTGCGTGGCGACGATGACGGGCTTGGCGTTGGCGCGCGCGATCTGGATGGCGCGCTTCTGCACCAGCGGCACCTGCTCGAGCGGGAGCTCGACACCGAGGTCACCACGCGCGACCATCACCGCGTCGAACGCGAGGACGATGGCCTCGAGGTTGTCGACCGCTTCCGGCTTCTCGATCTTGGCGATGACGGGGACCCGGCGGCCCACCCGGTCCATGATCGCGTGCACCAGCTCGACGTCGGCCGGCGACCGCACGAACGACAGTGCGATGAAGTCGACTCCCAGGGCCAGAGCGAACTCGAGATCCTCGGTGTCCTTGTCCGACATGGCGGGAACCGACACGTCCATGCCGGGGAGGGACACGCCCTTGTTGTTGCTGACGGGGCCGCCCTCGGTCACGCGGCAGAGGACGTCGTTGCCCTCGACACCGGTGACGACCAGACCGACCTTGCCGTCGTCGACGAGGAGGCGATCGCCTTCCTTGGCGTCCTGCGCGAGTTCCTTGTAGGTCGTGGAGACCCGATCGTGGGTGCCCTCGCACTCCTCGACCGTGATGCGGATCAGCTCACCGTTGGCCCAGGTGGTCTTGCCCTCCTTGAACCGGCCGAGCCGGATCTTCGGACCCTGCAGGTCGGCGAGGATGCCCACGGCCTTCCCGGTGGCGTTCGACGCCGCACGCACCCGCTTGTAGTTCGCCTCGTGGTCGGGGTAGTCGCCGTGGCTGAAATTCAGCCGAGCCACATCCATTCCGCTCTCGACGAGTTCCTTGATTCTCTCGTCGGTGGCAGTCGCCGGTCCCAGGGTGCATACGATCTTCGTCCGTCGGGTCACGGGCGCAAGCCTAGTCCCCGCCGGACCCGATTCCTATCGACGACGCCGCTCTATGTCCTGACAATTGGGCTACTGGCCAGTAGTTAACCGGGAGGTCGTTCAGGGTTTGAGAAGTCGGCCGTTCCCGTCGCGGACCTTGCTCACGAGCATCACGATGCCGTCGACGAGGCACCACAGCCAGACGGCCGCGTAGAGCGGGATACCGATCAACGCGCCGATGATCGTCACGGTCAGCAGGACGCTCACGATGAACGACACGAGCTGCGCGACGCCGAGCACCGTCGAGCCGATGTAGAACCGGCCGAGGCCGAGCGGCAGACCGAAGAGCAGCGGGGCCAACTGGAGAACACCTGCCGTCACCTTCGACTTGTCGCCGAACGGTTCACCCGTTCCCATGTCTCGACCGAACGGCGCCATCGGATCGACGCCGTGGCCGCCCGCGAACGGTGGCTGCCCGTACTGCGGCTGCTGACCGTACTGGGGCTGCCCGTACTGCGGCTGGGCGTACTGGGGCTGACCGTACTGGGACTGGGCGTACGGGGTGTCCGCGGCCGGCCGTGCGGACCAGTCCGTCGACTCGGGCTCACGATTCCAGGAGCCGTACTCGCCGACCGGGTAGCCGAAGGCAGCCGTGTCACCGGCCGACGGTTCGGGGTACGTCCCGGGCGACGGGTAGGACGGGTAGGCGCCGGAACCCGGACCCTCGCCGAAACTGGCGTTGGTGTTCCACCCCGGACCGGGAGTGCTCCCGGTGACGTCGTCGGACCCCACGGGGTCCGAGCCGGTCGACTTCTTCGTCAGGTCAGGCTTGTCCGGATCGGTCACGTCCCTCGTCCTCACTCGTCGTCGGGGTGGTCACCTCGTCGGTGGATCGGTCCTCGTCCTTCGCCGGAGCATCGGCGTCCGCCTCGTCCGTCACCTCGCCGTCAGGCTCGACCTCGTCGGTCCGGGTGCGCAGCGTGGCCGGTTCCTCGCGACCCTTGGGCGCGAGGACGACGTACGCCAGCGCGAGCAGGAAGACGATGCCGGAAGTGAACGAGTTGACGCGGATGCCGCCGATCAGCGTCGCGAAGTCGCTGCGCATCAGCTCGATGACGAAGCGTCCGGCGCAGTAGCCCGCGACGTACAGGGCGAAGATGCGGCCGTGTCCGAGGCGGAAGCGACGGTCGACCAGCACCAGGAGCACGACGACGACGACGTTCCACAACAGTTCGTACAGGAACGTCGGATGCACGACCCGCTCGACGATCCCGGTGGAGACGCCGGCGAGGGAGTCGACCCGACCGTTGGCGTCGACGCGTTCGTAGATCTCGAGGCCCCACGGCAGGGTGGTGTCGCGTCCGTAGAGCTCCTGGTTGAAGTAGTTGCCGATGCGGCCGATGGCCTGCGCGAGGAGGATGCCCGGCGCGACGGCGTCGCCGAAGGCCGGGAGCGATATCCCGCGTCGCCTGCAGGCGATCCACGCGCCGACACCACCCAGGAAGACGGCGCCCCAGATGCCGAGACCGCCCTGCCAGATCTTGAGGGCGTCGATCGGATTGCCACCCTCGCCGAAGTACGTCGGCGCGTCGGTGATGACGTGGTAGAGCCGGCCGCCGATGAGACCGAACGGCACGGCCCACACGGCGACGTCGAGGACGGTCCCCTTGTCGCCGCCGCGGGCGACCCAGCGGCGGTCACCCCACACGATCGCGACGACGATGCCGACGATGATGAAGAAGGCGTACGCCCGCAGTGCGAGCGGCCCGACGTACCAGACGCCCTGCGGCGGACTGGGGATGTAGGCGAGCACGGCGGTGTTCGCCGCGAGCATCACGACGCGGCCTTCGCCGACCGCACGCCCTCGGCGAGTTCTGCGGTGAGCGCGGAGACGGCGCCGACACCCTGGTCGACGGCGGAGACGAGCGCGGATCCGACGATGACGGCGTCGGCGTACGCGGCGATCTCCGCGGCCTGGGCACCGGAACGCACCCCGAGGCCGATGCCGATGGGGATGTCGGAGTGCACGCGGATGCGGGACACCAGTGCGGGCGCGGCCGAGGACACCGCGTCGCGGGCACCCGTCACGCCCATGGTCGACGCGGCGTAGACGAAACCGCTGCTCGACTGCACGGTGCGCGAGAGACGCTCCTCCGTCGACGACGGTGCGACGAGGAAGATGCGATCGAGCCCGTGCTCCTCGGAGGCGCCGAGCCAGTCGCCGGCCTCGTCGGGGATCAGATCCGGCGTGATCATGCCGAGGCCGCCCGCCGACGCGAGATTCGCGGCGAACTCGGTCACGCCGTACTTCATGACCGGGTTCCAGTACGTCATGACGACGGCCTTGCCACCGGCGTCGGCGATGGCCTCGACCACGGTGAAGACGTCGCGGACGCGGGCGCCGTTGGCCAGGGCGCGCCCTGCGGCGGCCGCGATGGTGGGGCCGTCCATGACGGGATCGGAGTACGGGACGCCGACCTCGATGATGTCGCAGCCGCTGTCGACGAGCGCGCGCACGGCGTCGATCGACTCGGGCACCGTCGGGAACCCGGCGGGCAGGTAGCCGACGAGGGCGGCGCGGTGCTCACCGCGGGTGTGGTCGAAGACCGGGCCCAACCGCGACGGACCGGAGTGCACCGGGATGGGGGTGGGGGTGCTCACGTCACGTTGCCCTTCTCGTCCAGGATGCCGAACCACTTCGCGGCGGTGTCGACGTCCTTGTCTCCGCGACCGGAGAGGTTGACCAGGATCATGGCGCCGTCACCGAGTTCACGGCCGAGCTTCACGGCACCCGCGATGGCGTGCGCGGACTCGATCGCCGGGATGATGCCCTCGGTCTTGCACAGCAGAGTGAAGGCCTCCATGGCCTCCGTGTCGGTGATGGGTCGGTACTCGGCTCGCCCGATGTCGTTGAGGTACGAGTGCTCCGGTCCGACGCCCGGGTAGTCGAGCCCGGCGGAGATGGAGTGCGAGTCGATGGTCTGACCGTCCTCGTCCTGCAGAAGGTACGAGAAGGCGCCGTGAAGGGCGCCGGGCGAACCCGCACCGATGGTCGCGGCGTGGCGACCCGTCTCGATGCCGTCGCCGGCCGCCTCGTACCCGATCAGCCGGACGTCCGCGTCGTCGATGAAGGCGTGGAATATGCCGATGGCGTTCGACCCGCCGCCGACGCACGCGGCGATGGCGTCGGGAAGCCGGCCGTGATCGTGCAGCATCTGCGCGCGTGCCTCCATGCCGATGATGCGCTGGAAATCGCGGACCATCATGGGGAACGGGTGCGGTCCGGCGACCGTGCCGAAACAGTAGTAGGTCTCGTCCGCGTTGGTCACCCAGTCGCGCAGCGCCTCGTTGATGGCGTCCTTGAGTGTGCGCGAGCCGGACGTCACCGCGACGACGTCGGAACCGAGGAGCTTCATCCGGGCGACGTTGAGGGCCTGACGCTCGGTGTCCACCTCGCCCATGTAGACGAGGCACTCGAGGCCGAGCAGCGCACAGGCCGTGGCCGTGGCTACGCCGTGCTGGCCGGCGCCCGTCTCGGCGATGACGCGGGTCTTGCCCATCCGCTTGGCGAGCAGCACCTGGCCCAGCACGTTGTTGATCTTGTGCGAACCGGTGTGGTTGAGGTCCTCGCGCTTGAGGAAGATGCGGGCCCCACCGGCCTGCTTCGACAGATTCGCCGCCTCGAAGATCGGCGACGGGCGACCGGTGTAGTCGCGCTGCAGACGATCGAGCTCGTCGAGGAAGTCTCGATCTCCGCGCGCCTTGGCGTACTCGGTGGTGACTTCCTCGATGACGCCCATGAGCGCCTCGGGCACGTAGCGGCCGCCGTACTTACCGAAGTGTCCGCCGAGGTCGGGGTCGTGATCGGTGCGATCGGTGATGCCGTCGCTCGAGTTCGGAAGATAGCTGGTAGTCACGGTGTCGAGTCTGCCCGATGACACACCGGGACGACGAGCCGGGTGGAGCCTGAAATCAGCGCGCAGGCTTCGGGCACGAGGGGTGCGTTCCGGCCGCGACCAGGTCACGCACCGCGGACCGCGGGTCGCCGCTGGTGACCAGTCCCTCACCGACGAGAACCGCGTCGGCACCCGCTCCGGCGTAGGCCAGGAGATCGGCGGTGCCGCGGACGCCGGACTCGGCGACCCGGATGATGTCCGACGGCAGGCCGGGCGCGATGCGGGAGAAGGTGTCCGGGTCGACGTCGAGCGTCTTGAGGTTGCGGGCGTTGACGCCGATGACCTTGGCGCCGGCCTCGAGCGCGCGGTCCGCTTCCTCCTCGGTGTGCACCTCGACCAGCGGGGTCATGCCGAGCGACTCGGTGCGGTCGAGCAGGGACGCGAGGGCGTCCTGCTCCAGAGCCGCGACGATCAGCAGAATCATGTCGGCGCCGTGGGCGCGAGCCTCGTGGATCTGGTACGGCCCGACGATGAAGTCCTTGCGCAGCACGGGGATCTCGACGGCGCGACGCACGGCGTCGAGATCGTCCAGCGATCCGCGGAAGCGGCGCTCCTCGGTGAGCACGCTGATGACGCGCGCTCCGCCCGACTCGTAGGCACCCGCGAGCACGGCGGGGTCCGGAATGTCGGCCAGCGCACCCTTGGAAGGGCTGGCGCGCTTGACCTCTGCGATGACGGCGATGCCCGGCTCGATGAGCGCGGCGGCGGCGTCGAGAGCCGGCCGCGCGGCGGCGGCGGCCTTCTTGACGGAGGCGAAGTCCACCACGGATTCACGGGCCTGCGTGTCGGCCCGTACACCGTCGAGGATCGAATCGAGAACGGTCATCGGTGTCCCCCGCGTCCTTCCGCCAGAGTGGTGAATGTCTGCTCGACATCGCAGTGGATGTGTGGCGCTGCTCATCCGGTGCGCTCAGAGTAGAGGCCGGAGTAACACCACCGACTAGCGGGTCTCACCGCCGCGGGGTCGGTCGTCGACACCGGTGGCGTCGTCGGTCACGGTCGGGTCGGCGCCGGAGTCCAGTGCGTCCCAGATGGCCCGCTCGCTCGGTTCCTCGTCGGCGTCCACTGCAGCAGACCGAACGTCCTGTTCGGCGCGCTCACGGCGCACCGCGGGACTGTCGTACCGAGCCGACAGGCCGGCCTTGGAGCGGGACGTGCGCGCGACCACGACGGCGGCGGCCAGCGCGAGCAGACCGCCCAGGAGCGCGAGTGCGGCGGGCGCGCGGCTCGCCTCCGCGGAGAGGACCTCGGCACGACCGGGGAGTTCCGCCAGCGCGCCGGCGCGCTCCGGATCCACGCCCGAGACGATCAACTGCACCGCGGGAACGGCGGCTCCGACACCGACGAGCGCGACGAGCATCGCGAGCAGCACCGTCCACCGTCCGCGGATCGCGAACAGAGCCGCCACCGCAGCGATGGCCGCGATGGCCAACGGCGTGGTCGCCGCGGCCCACGTACCCCCGACGAGCGAGGACGTCTGCTGCTCCCCCAGCCCGTCCGAGCTGACGACCCGGACCCAGGTCATGCGCGACGACGCCCACAGCGCCAGCGCCGCGAGAGCCAGGAGCAGCGCGGCGAGACCGACGCCCCCGCGTTTCACTCGGCGCCTCCGACGGTGGTCACCGTCTCCGCTGCGGCCACCGCGCTGAGCACCGCCATCGCCTTGTTGCGCGCCTCGGTGTCCTCGTACTCGGCGACCGAGTCGGCCACCACGCCGGCACCCGCCTGGACGTACGCGGTGCCGTTCTTGATGAGGGCGGAGCGGATACAGATCGCCGTGTCGGCGTCCCCGTCGAAGTCGAGGTATCCGACGATGCCGCCGTAGACGCCGCGGCGGGTCGGTTCGAGTTCCTCGATGAGCTCCATCGCCCGCACCTTGGGAGCGCCCGACAGCGTGCCCGCCGGGAAGCAGGCGCGGACGGCGTCGAGTGCGTGCCTGCCCTCGTCGAGCCGACCCGTCACCGTCGACACCAGGTGCATGACGTGGCTGTAGCGCTCGACGTGGCGGTACTCGGTGACCTTGACCGTGCCCGGCTCGCAGACCCGCCCGAGATCGTTGCGTCCGAGGTCCACCAGCATGAGGTGCTCGGAGTTCTCCTTCTCGTCCACGAGGAGGTCCTTCTCGAGCAAGAGGTCGTCCTCCTCGGTGGCGCCGCGCCACCGGGTCCCGGCGATCGGGTGCGTCGTCGCGACACCGTCGGCGACCGTCACGAGGGACTCGGGGCTCGACCCGACGATCGAGAACGCGGTCTCGCCGTCCGCGCCGGGGACGTGCATCAGGTACATGTACGGGCTGGGATTGGAGCGTCGGAGCATGCGATAGACGTCGAGCGGCGTCGCGGTGGTCTCCATCTCGAAACGCTGGGACAGCACCACCTGGAACGCCTCGCCCGCCTCGATCTCCTCGACCAGGCGGTGCACGTCGGCGCCGAACCCCTCGGAGGTCCGCTGGCGCCGGAACTGCGGCTCGGGTCGCGAGAACGACGCCACCGTGGACTCCGCGGCGGACGACAGTGCGAGGGTCATGCGGTCGAGCCGTGCCACCGCGTCGTCGTACGCCTCGTCGACCCGCTCGTCGGTGCCGTTCCAGTTCACCGCGTTGGCGATGAGGGTGATCGCACCCTCGTGGTGGTCCACCGCGGCCAGATCGGTCGCGAGGAGCATCACCATCTCGGGGATCTGCAGATCGTCATCGGTGAGTTCGGGCAGTCGCTCGATGTGGCGCACCGCGTCGTAGCCGAGATACCCCACCATCCCGCCGGTGAGCGGGGGCAGGTCCGGCAACCGTTCGGAGCGGAGCAGCTCGATGGTGGCTCCGAGTGCGTCCAGCGGATGGCCACCCGACGGGGCACCCGCCGGCGTCTCCCCCATCCACGCGGCCTCGCCGTCCACGACCGTGAGCGCACTGGGGCTGCCCGCACCGATGAACGACCACCGGGACCACGACCGCCCGTTCTCGGCGGATTCGAGCAGGAACGTGCCGGGCCGGTCCCCGGCGAGCTTGCGGTACGCCGACAGCGGAGTCTCGGAGTCCGCGAGAACCTTGCGGACGACGGGGACCACGCGATGGACGGCGGCCAGTTGGCGGAACTGCTCCCGGGTGGTGGTTCCGGGTGCCGGGTCCTTCTGCGAATCCATGGGTGTCATCTTCCCGGGTGCCGTCCCGCCGGGTTCGGGAGGTGCCGAACGCGGTGGTCGCACGGGCGGTGGGACACTCGACGAGTCGGAAACCGAACTGGTCGGTCGTGATCCGGCACGAGGAGAGGAACGCGCACCCGATGACCGCGACAACGCCGTCCGAGACGCAGCCGGACGAGATGCGCTGGCTCACACCGGCACAGCAGGACGCCTGGCGCGTGCTGGTCGCCTTCGTGACCCGGTTGCCCGCCGCGCTGGACACCCAGTTGCAGCGTGACTCCGGACTGACGCACTTCGACTACTTCGTGATGGCGACGCTGTCCGAGGCTCCGGATCGTCGGCTGCGCCTACGTGACCTCGCGGACTTCGCCAACGCGTCGCTGTCCCGGCTGTCGCACGTGATGACCAAGCTCGAGCGCGCCGGATGGGCCCGGCGGGAGAGCATCAGCGGCGGCCGCGGCTCCCACGCCGTTCTCACGGACGAGGGGTACGCGAAGGTGGTCGCCACGGCTCCCGGCCACGTCTCCACGGTGCGGTCACTCGTGTTCGACGGGCTGGACGACGAGCAGGTCGAGACGATGCGAGCGCTCGCCGAGGTCATGGTCACCAACCTCGACGCCGGCATCGCCCGCGACGGCGGTGGCTGACCGCCGGTACTCACGCGGTCGGGGGCTCGCTCAGCAACACGTCGGCGTCGAAGCACGAGTGATCACCGGTGTGGCACGCGCCGCCGGTCTGATCGACCGTCAGCAGGATCGTGTCACCGTCGCAGTCGAGGCGGACCTCGTGGACGTACTGTGCGTGTCCGGACGACTCGCCCTTGACCCAGTACTCCTGCCGTGACCGCGACCAGTACGTGCCCTTGCGCGTCGCGAGCGTCATGGCCAGGGCCGTGTCGTCCATCCACGCGACCATGAGCACGTCACCGGTGCCGCGTTCCTGCGCGACGGCGCACACCAGTCCGTCGTCGGTGCGCTTGAGACGGTCGGCGATCGCCGGATCGAGAACGGGGGCGCTCATCGAACCTCCACACCGTCCGCGCGCAGAGCGCCCTTGACGTCGCCGATGGTCATCTCGCCGAAGTGGAAGACGCTGGCCGCGAGAACGGCATCGGCACCCGCGGCCACGGCAGGCGCGAAGTGCTCGACGGCGCCGGCGCCGCCACTGGCGATGACCGGGACCCGGACGGCCGCGCGGACAGCGGTGATCATGTCGATGTCGAAGCCGGCCTTCGTGCCGTCCGCGTCCATCGAGTTGAGCAGGATCTCGCCCACCCCGAGTTCGGCCCCGCGGTGTGCCCACTCCACGGCGTCGACGCCGGTACCGCGGCGGCCGCCGTGCGTGGTCACCTCCCAACCGGACGCCGTCGGCGCCTCGCCCTCGGGCACCGTCCGGGCGTCGACCGACAGCACGATGCACTGCGATCCGAATCGAGAGCTCAACTCGCGCAACAACTCCGGTCGCGCGAGCGCTGCCGTGTTGACGGACACCTTGTCGGCGCCCGCTCGCAGGAGCGTGTCCACGTCCTGCACGGTGCGGACACCGCCGCCCACGGTGAGCGGAATGAACACCTGCTCCGCGGTGCGGGTCACCACGTCGAGCATCGTGGCGCGACCACCGGACGACGCGGTGACGTCGAGGAAGGTCAACTCGTCGGCACCCTCGGCGTCGTATTTCGCGGCGAGCTCGACCGGGTCACCCGCATCGCGCAGATCGGCGAAGTTGACACCCTTGACGACGCGACCGGCATCGACGTCCAGGCACGGGATGACGCGTACGGCGACACTCATCTCCGGACTCCTTCCCGCGCGCGCGATGTCGGTGTGTACGTGGACGGCTCGCCGACTCCGGCGAGCACCTGCAGCAGTTCCTCGTGCACGCCGGGGGCTGCGGCGAGCACCGACGTCGAGGTCACCGTCCACGGCTCCCCCGCCAGATCGGTGACGATTCCGCCGGCGGCGCGGACCAGCATCGCTCCGGCGGCGTTGTCCCACGCATGGTGGCCGAACACGATCGACGCACCGAGTGTTCCCGCCGCGGTGTACGCGAGGTCCAGTCCGGTCGACCCGTGCATCCGGATGCGAGACGAGACGCGGCTGATGTCCGAGAGCACCTGTACCCGATAAGCGCCGGGCAACCGGCCGCGGCTGTCGATGTTGAACGCACCGAATCCGACGATGGAGGAGGCGAGTGCGGAGGTGGGCAGCGCGGGGAGCGCCTCCCCGTCCCGGTGCACGGGTCCGCCCTCCACCGCCCAGAAGCGTTGGCCGATCAGCGGAAGCCACGTCAGACCGATGACCGGGCGCCCGTCGACGAGCAGCGACAGCAGGGTGCCCGCCGTGGGCAGCCCGAACGAGTAGTTGAAGGTCCCGTCGATCGGATCGAGCACCCACACGGTGCCGGACTCGACGGGTGGCCCGCCGAACTCCTCGCCGTGCACGGGGATCTGGGTCTGCTCCTGCAGTTCCTCGACCAGCCGACGTTCGAGCTCGAGGTCGACCGCGGTGGCGAAGTCGTCCGGCCCCTTGGCCACGGCGCTGGGCGCGCCGGCGCCCGCGACGAACCGCTCGTGGGTGCCGTCGAGCAGGGTGCGCGCGGTGGCCGCGAGAGCGTCCAGGTCCACGGCGGTCACGTCGCCGACGATGCGCTGTCCGCGACGGCGGCGAGGGCCTCCGGCAGCGTGAAGCGGCCGGCGTAGAGGGCCTTGCCGACGATGGAACCCTCGACGCCCTTGTCGGTCAGCGTGGCGATGGCGACCAGATCCGCGACGGTGGACACTCCGCCGGACGCGATGACCGGCGCGTCGGTGACAGCGCAGACCTGTTCGAGCAGTTCGAGATTGGGGCCGGTCAGAGTGCCGTCCCGCGTGACGTCGGTGACCACGTATCGCGAGCACCCGTCGCGGTCGAGCCGCTCCAGCACCTCCCACAGATCGCCGCCGTCACTCACCCAGCCGCGACCGCGCAGGCGGTGCTCACCGTCGACGATGCGCACGTCCAGTCCCACGGCGACACGATCGCCGTACTCACCGATGGCGCGGCGGCACCACTCCGGATCCTCGAGTGCGGCGGTGCCGAGGTTGACGCGCGCGCAGCCCGTCGCGAGCGCTGCCCGCAGGCTCTCGTCGTCGCGGATGCCACCGGACAGCTCGACCTTCACGTCGAGTTCCCCCACCACGCTCGCGAGGAGGTCGCGGTTCGAACCGCGGCCGAAGGCGGCGTCCAGATCTACCAGATGCACCCACTCGGCGCCGTCGTTCTGCCAGGCCAGCGCGGCGTCGCGCGGAGAGCCGTAGGCGGTCTCGCTGCCTGCCTCTCCCTGCACGAGACGAACAGCTTGACCATCGGCGACATCGACTGCGGGGAGAAGTACCAGGCTCACGTTCGACGAGGTTACCGGCACGATCCGCGGCGACACCGGGCAGGGCGGCGCGTCAGTCGGACGGCTCGGACCCGTCGGGCTCCTCGCCGAAGGATCGGCGAACGGACGCCTTCGCCACCAGCGACGCGCAGACGCCCGTGGCGACGAGTCCGACGGCCACCACCAGCAGCCCCACCGGACCACTCGGCTGCAGCAGCCAGAGGACGAGGGTGGTCGCAGCGAGCATCAGGGTCGCCGCACCGAGGACGAGCCCGGTGTGGCGACCCAGTGAGAACTCGCGGGGCTCGCTCATCCGAGGGTGCGGAGCCAGTTCTCGAGCAGCGTGGCGCCGGCGTCGCCGGACTTCTCCGGGTGGAACTGTGTCGCGGAGAGAGGGCCGTTCTCCACCGCCGCGAGGAACTCGCCGCCGTGATCGGCCCACGTGAGAACCGGAGCGGCGAGCGACTCGCTCGGTGCCATCTCCCAGTCCTGCACGCCGTACGAGTGCACGAAGTAGAAGCGCGTGTCGGGGTCCATGCCCGCGAACAGCACCGAGTCCTCGCCCGGGCGCACCGTGTTCCAGCCCATGTGCGGGAGCACCTCGGCCTGCAGCTTCTCCACGGTGCCGGGCCACTGGCCGCAGCCGGTGGCGGGCACGTCGAACTCGACGCCGCGGTCGAACATGATCTGCATGCCGACGCAGATGCCGAGCACGGGGCGACCCCCGGCGAGCCGCTTGTCGACGAGCTCGTCGCCGCGCACCGACAGCAGACCGTCCATGCATGCGCCGAACGCGCCGACACCGGGCACGACCAGTCCGTCGGCCTGCAGCGCGACTCGGTGATCGGACGTCACCGTGACGTCGGCACCCACACGTTCGAGTGCGCGCTGCGCCGAGTGCAGATTCCCCGAACCGTAATCCAGCAGCGCGACAGACTTGCCTGCTCTTCCCGGCCGGCCTCCGGCCTTCCCGCTGCTCACAAGCTTCCCTTCGTCGACGGCACTCCCGTGACCCGCGGATCGGGCTCGACGGCCGCGCGGAGGGCGCGAGCGACGGCCTTGAACTCGGCCTCGGTGACGTGGTGCTGGTCGCGTCCGTACAGCACCCGGACGTGCAGTGCGATACGCGCATTGGACGCGATCGACTCGAAGACGTGGCGGTTGATCACCGTGGCGTACGGGGTTCCCGGGTAGCCGCCGATGATCGCGTGCAGCATGTGCTCCGGTTCCCCGGTGTGCACGCAGTACGGCCGACCGGACACGTCGACCGAGGCGTGTGCCAGCGTCTCGTCCATCGGAATGAACGCGTCACCGAAACGGCGAATTCCCTTCTTGTCGCCGAGTGCCTGGCCCAGCGCCTGTCCGAGGACGATAGCGGTGTCCTCGACCGTGTGATGCGCCTCGATCTCGATGTCGCCCTTCGCGTGCACCGTGAGGTCGAAACTCGCGTGCGTCCCGAGCGCGGTGAGCATGTGGTCGAAGAACGGCACACCGGTGGACACGTCGACGATGCCGGTGCCGTCGAGATTCAGCTCCACCGTGATGGACGACTCCTTGGTGGTCCGCTCGATGCGCGCGATGCGGTTCGGGGTCATGATGCTGCTCACTGGTCGGATCCTCTGCTGGGGTTCAGGTGGCGGGGGCGGACGAGTGGACGACGTCCTCGGACAGGTCGGCGCTGACCTCGAGGAACCGGTCGTTCTCGGCCTCGGTGCCGATGGTGACGCGGAGATGCCCCGCGATGCCGACGTCGCGGATGAGCACACCCTGATCGAGGTACCGCGACCACACCGCGGGCGCATCGTCGAACAGGCCGAACAGCACGAAGTTGGCGCTGCTGGGCACCACTCGGTAGCCCAGGACGGCGAGCCGGGCGACGACGCGATCACGCTCGGCCGCCAGCTCGGCCACCGAGGCCAGCGTGTCGTCGGCATGGCGCAGTGCGGCGCGCGCAGCAGCCTGCGTGAGCACCGACAGGTGGTACGGCAGCCGCACCAGGAGCAGTGCGTCCACGACGGCCGGAGCGGCCACCAGGTACCCGAGTCGCCCACCCGCGAACGCGAAGGCCTTGCTCATGGTCCGGCTGACGACGACTCGGCTGGGGAACTCGTCGATGAGGTCGACCGCGCTGGGCGCCGCCGAGAACTCGCCGTACGCCTCGTCGACGACGAGGATCCCGGTGGTCGCGGAGGCGAGACGCCGGAGGTCGTCGAGCGAGAGACTGTGTCCCGTCGGGTTGTTGGGGCTGGTGACGAACACGACGTCCGGCGTCATCGACTCGATCGCGGCCACGGCCGCGTCCACGTCCAGCGAGAAGTCGTCACGCCGATGCAGATCGAGGAACTCGGTCTGGGTGCCCGCCGAGATGATGGGGTGCATCGAGTACGACGGTACGAATCCCAGCGCCGTGCGTCCCGGCCCCCCGAACGCCTGCAGCAGTTGCTGCAGGATCTCGTTCGATCCGTTCGCGGCCCACAGGTTGTCGACGGTGACGGGCACCCCCGTACGGGCCGCCACGTACGCGGCGAGATCCGTGCGCAGTGCGACGGCGTCCCGATCGGGATAGCGGTGCAGCGACGCTGCCGCCTCCCGCACGGAGCGGGCGACGTCCTCCACGAGCGCTGCCGACGGTGGGTGCGGGTTCTCGTTGGTGTTGAGCTGCACCGGCACCTCGAGCTGCGGCGCACCGTACGGAGACTTCCCGACGAGCGAGTCGCGCAGCGGCAGGTCCGACAGTGCGGTCCCGGCGCCGGGCGCGGCCGTCACGATCGGCTCTCGAACCGCACGCGGACGGCATCACCGTGCGCCGGCAGATCCTCCGCGTTCGCGAGGGCGACGACGTGCTTCGCGACGCCGTCGAGAGCGTCGCGCGAGTAGTCGACGATGTGGATGCCGCGCAGGAAGGTCTGCACCGACAACCCGGACGAGTGACGGGCGCATCCGGCCGTCGGCAGGACGTGGTTGGACCCGGCGCAGTAGTCGCCGAGGCTCACCGGCGACCACGGTCCGACGAACACCGCTCCGGCGCTGCGGATGCGGCCCGCCACCTCGGAGGCGTTCTCGGTCTGGATCTCGAGGTGTTCCGCGGCGTAGGCGTCGACCGTGCGGATGCCGTCGGCCACCGTGTCCACCAGCACGATGCCCGACTGCTCACCGGACAGCGCCGTCGCGACGCGTTCGGAGTGCTTGGTGGTGAGCGTGCGCTCGGCGACCTCGCGCGTGACGGCGTCCGCCAGGGCGACCGAGGTGGTGACGAGCACGCTCGCCGCCAGCACGTCGTGTTCGGCCTGCGAGATCAGATCGGCGGCGACGTGCACCGGGTCGGCGGTGTCGTCGGCCAGGATGGCGATCTCGGTGGGCCCGGCCTCGGAGTCGATGCCCACCGCTCCACGGCACAGCCGCTTCGCCGCGGTGACGTAGATGTTGCCCGGGCCGGTGATCATGTCGACGGGCTCGAGCGGCGCACCGTCGGTGTCCACGCCGCCGTAGGTGAGCAGTGCGACGCCCTGGGCACCGCCGACCGCCCAGACCTCGTCCACGCCGAGCAACGCTGCCGCCGCCAGGATGGTGGGGTGCGGGAGGCCGCCGAAGTCCGCCTGCGGCGGCGAGGCGACGACGAGGCTGCCGACGCCGGCGACCTGCGCGGGGACGACGTTCATGACGACGGACGACGGGTACACGGCGTTGCCGCCCGGTACGTACAGTCCGACTCGCTCGACCGGGACCCACTTCTCGATGACGGTTCCACCGGGGACGACGGTCGTCACGGTCTCGGACCGACGCTGATCCTCGTGCACGATGCGCGAACGCTCGATGGACACCTCGAGTGCCGCCCGCACGTCGGGATCGAGCTGGTTCAGAGCCTTCTCGAGCTCGGCGGCCGGGACTCGCACGGAGTCGGGACGCACGCGGTCGAACGTCTCGCTGTACTCGAGCGCCGCGTCGGCGCCGCGCTCACGCACCGCCTCGACCACCGGGGTGACCAGATGCAGCACCGAGTTCACGTCCACTCCACCCCGTGGGAGAACCGCGCGCAGCTCGGCGGTGGACGGAGAGCTGCCGCGTAGATCCACGCGTCGCAACTCGGTGCGGGCAGTCATGGGTGATCCTCTCGGGTCGAGCAAGGGCGCGCCGGTCGGCGCACGTCGATTATCGCTCGAGCCCCGACCGGCGCCCCGAGGGGGACGATCCACCTGGTCCCACCGACCGGCCTCCGGCCTGCCTGCACCATGGTCTCAGGAGTAGCGGGCTGCCAGCTTCTCCAGCGTCTTCGTGATGCCGTTCGCGTTCTGTGCCGTCTGCTTGGTCACCTCGAGCATCTTCGGGATCTTCGCCGTTCCGTAGACGAACGATTCCGTCACCTCGGTGGACGAGGGGCCCACCGCGACGAACTCCCAGCGCCACTTGTGGCCCAGCGGGTGCTGCCACTCGATCACCTTGGTGTCCCCGGTGTCGGTGAACTCCGTGACGGTGCTGGTGATGCGGTAGGGCACGCCGAACTGCTTCATGCCCACGGAGAACTTCGCTCCGCGCGAGAGCGTCGTCGGACCCTTCACCGTGTCCTTCACCGTTCCGGAGCCGTCCAGCTCGCCGTGCCGGTGCGGATCCGCCACCTGAGCGAAGAGGTCGTCGGCAGGGGCGTTCACGGTCACGCGGCGGGCGATGACGCGATCGCCGCGGTCCACAGTGCTCACAGATGTCATGTGCCGTCCTGTGCCCGGATCCCGCTCACGCGAAACGTCACTCGAAGTCGAGCCCCAGGTCGAGCACCGTCACGGAGTGGGTGAGCGCGCCGACCGCGAGGAAGTCCACACCGGTGCCCGCGTACTCGGCGGCCGAGTCCAGGGACAGTCCGCCGGACGATTCGAGCTTCGTCGCGGGAGCTGCTCGATCCCTACGTTGCACCGCCATCTGCGTCTGCCACAGCGGGAAGTTGTCGAGCAGCACCAGGTCGACGCCCTCGGCCAGCACGTCGTCGAGCTGCTCGAGAGTGTCCACCTCGACCTCGCACGCGATGTCCGGCGCCGCGGCTCGGACGGCGCGCAGAGCCGCCACCACCGAGCCCGCGGCGACCACGTGGTTGTCCTTGATCAGTGCCGCGTCGCCGAGGCCCATGCGGTGGTTCTGCCCGCCGCCGGCACGCACGGCGTACTTCTGCAGTGCACGTAGCCCGGGCAAGGTCTTGCGACTGTCCCGTACGACGCATCCCGTGCCGGACACCGCGTCGACCCACGCCGCGGTCGCGGTCGCGATGCCGGACAGGTGGCAGAGAATGTTGAGCATCGTCCGCTCCGCGGTGAGCAGGGCCCTGGTCGGTGCCTCCACCGACAGCACCACATCACCCGGCTCGACCCGGGTGCCGTCGGCGATCCGGGAGAGCACGACGTGGTCGCCGATCACCTCGTCGAGCACCGCCAGCGCGGCGTCGAGGCCCGCCACGACGCCGTGTGCCCGCGAGACGACCGCGGCGCGGGTGCGCGCGCCCTCGGGCACCGTGGCGAGGCTCGTCACATCGGGCCCGTATCGGAGGTCCTCCTCCAGCGCGCGGCGCACGACGAGGAGGATCTCGTCCCGATCGACGGGGTCGAGAGCAGCGGCGGGTGTGGTCATGAGACTCCTATCGGGCCGACCTGGTCGGCGCTGCGGGCATTCCGCACGATCGCGAGGCTGCCGTCGTCGGCCAGCCGGAAGACGGTGCTGCGGCGCTGTGCGTCGTCGGACCGGGGGTGATCGGCGCGGGTGTGCGCACCCCGCGTCTCGGTGCGGGCGAGAGCTGCCGAGGCGGTCGCGGACGCCAGCAGTGTCAGTGCGGCGTCCTCGACGTCGTGGGTCGACGTGAGCTCGCGCGGGACAGCGGCTCCCACGATCGCCGCTGCCTCGCGCAGACTTGTGTCGTCGCGGACGACGCCGACGTGACGGGTCATCGCGGACTGGAGGACGTCCCTGTCGAGCCGGGGCGCCCGGTGTCGCGCAGACGGATCGCCGGACGTCAGGGAGCGGACGGACACCCGGTCTCGGGCGCTGCGAGCCACTCGGGTCCCCAGCACCACGCCCTCGAGCAGCGAGTTCGACGCGAGACGGTTCGCTCCGTGCAGTCCTGTGCGGGCCACCTCGCCCGCGGCGTGGAGCCCGGCGACGCAGGTGCGGCCGTACTCGTCTGTGACGACACCGCCGCATGCATAGTGCGCTGCAGGGGCCACCGGGATCGGCTGCTCCGTCGGGTCCACGTCCTGAGCGAGGCAGGCCGCGGTGACGGTGGGGAAACGCAGGGCCATGTCGGGCACGGACCGCGCGTCGAGAAAGACGTGATCGGCGCCGCTCTCGGCCAGCCGAGCGGCGATCGCCCGGGACACGACGTCGCGGGGAGCGAGATCACCCAGCGGGTGCACGCCCGCCATGATCGAGCGGCCGTCGGCGTCGACGAGACGCGCGCCCTCACCGCGGACCGCCTCGCTGACCAACGGGAGCCGCCCGCGGCCGCCGGGGCGGAACAGCACGGTCGGGTGGAACTGCACGAACTCGACGTCCGCCACGTCCGCGCCCGCCCGCAGTGCGAGAGCGAGGCCGTCGGCCGTGGCGCCGGACGGGTTCGTGCTGGCCGAGTACAGCATTCCGGTGCCACCGGTGGCGATCAGCACGGCGGGTGCGTGCACCACGCCGAGGTTCGCGTGGAGATCGTCCGGCGAAAGCGATACGAGCACGCCCGCCACACCGCGGTCGCCGACCAGGACGTCGAGCACGGTCGCGCCGTTCACCGTCGCGGGCGCCGCGGACGACAGAGCGCGCTGGATCTCGCGCCCCGTGGCGTCGCCGCCCGCGTGCACGATGCGGCCGACCGAGTGGCCGCCCTCACGAGTGCGGGCCATGGAGCCGTCCGCGCCGCTGTCGAACCGAGCACCGATGCCGGTGAGCACACTCAGCGCGTCGGCGCCGGCCCCGACGATCGAGCGCACCGCGGCCTCGTCGCACAGACCGGCGCCCGCGACGATCGTGTCGCGCACGTGAGCCTCGACGTCCTCGCCGATCGCGACGGCCATGCCGCCCTGGGCGTACTGCGTCGCCGTACCCGCCGCGTCCTTGCTCAGCACCAGCACGCTCAGCCCGGACCGGGTCGCCTCGATCGCCGCGGCGAGACCGGCGACTCCCCCGCCGACCACGACGAGATCGGCCGCGGCCTCCCAGCCCGGAGCGGCAGCGACACTTCCGCCCGGAGTGGCCGAAGTGGTCACTCGCCGCCGCCGGGCGAGCCGATGGCGATCATCCGCTCGACGGACGCGCGTGCGCGTTCGGCCGTCGCGACGTCGACGTGCACCTCGTCCTTGCCCTCCGTGAGGCACCGGAGCAGCGCCGCGGGGGTGATCATCTTCATGTACGGGCAGGACGCGCGGTCGTTCACGGCCTGGAAGTCGACACCGGGCGCCGCCTTGCGCAGCTGGTGCAGCATGCCGATCTCGGTGGCGACGAGAACCTGCTTCGCACCCGTGGTGCGCGCCGCGTCGAGCATGCCGCCGGTCGAGAGGATCTTGACGCGGTCCTCGGGCACGAATCCCTCGCCGGCGAGGTAGAGCGCGGACGTCGCACAGCCGCACTCGGGGTGAACGTAGAGCTCGGCCTCGGGGTACGCCTGCGACCGTGCGGTGAGCTCGTCGCCGTTGATGCCGGCGTGGACGTGGCACTCACCGGCCCAGATGTGCATGTTGGTGCGACCGGTCTGCCGACGGACGTGGGCCCCGAGGAACTGGTCCGGCAGGAAGAGCACCTCGCGGTCCGGGTCGATGGACTGCACGACCTCGACCGCGTTGGACGAGGTGCAGCAGATGTCCGTCAGTCCCTTCACCTCGGCGGTGGTGTTCACGTACGACACGACGACGGCGTCCGGGTGCTCGGCCTTCCACTCGCGCAGCTGGGCCGCGTCGATGGAGTCGGCGAGAGAGCAGCCCGCCCGCTCGTCGGGAATGAGGACCGTCTTGGACGGCGCGAGGATTTTGGCCGTCTCGGCCATGAAGTGCACGCCGCAGAAGACGATGGTCTCCTCCTGCGCCTCGGCGGCGATGCGCGAGAGCGCGAGCGAGTCGCCGACGTGGTGGGCGATGTCCTGGATGGCGGGCAGCTGATAGTTGTGCGCCAGGATCGTCGCGTTCTTCGCCTCTGCCAGGCGCAGAATCTCCTCGGCCCACTCCGGGCCGGCATCGACGCCGGCGTAGCCCGTCGGTCCGTCGACGACCGCGGAGTTCCCGCCGAATCGCGTGGTGGTGATCGCCATGTCGTGCTCCTCGCGTGCGTCCAGCGCTCGCGTGCGCCGGTGCCGATCCGCCGGAATGGACCCGACGGGGTTTTCGACTTATGATCGAAAACGTGATTCATCGTAGCACCGCCGCCGACGGACCGACCGGAAGTGCCCCCGATCCGGCCACCCGACCGGTGCACGAAGTGCTGTCCGTCGTCTTCCAGGTGCGCGAGCTGCAGCCCCGCGAGCCTGCCGAACTGTGCGTGCTGCTGTGGCAGCGCGCACTCGCCCCGGCACGCGGAACCTGGTCACTCCCCGGCGGGCTACTCCGGGACGACGAGAACCTGACCGACTCCGCGCGACGTCAGCTGGCGGAGAAGGTCGACGTGCGCGAGGTACGCCACCTCGAGCAGCTGTCCGTCTTCTCCGATCCCGGGCGGGTCCCCGGCGATCGCCGCATCGCCTCGACGTTCCTCGGTCTGGTCCCCATCGTCGGGGACCCGCGACTTCCCGTCGACACTGCGTGGCACCCGGTCGCGACGCTCCCCGAGACCGCGTTCGATCACGGCACGATGGTGGCGCACGCCCGCGCGAGACTGGCGGCCAAACTGTCGTACACCAACATCGCCTTCGCGCTCGCGCCCGTCGAGTTCAGCCTGTCGACCTTGCGCGACATCTACTGCGCCGCACTGGGTTACCAAGTCGACACCACCAATCTCCAACGGGTGCTCACCCGGCGGGGCGTCATCGAGTCCACCGGCCACACCGCTCCCCCGGGCCCGTCCGGAGGACGTCCCGCCGCGCTGTACCGCTTCCGGGACAGCGCACTACGTGTGACCGACGAGTTCGCCGCGCTCCGACCACCTACGTGAGAGTGCCGTAGCCGACGACGGCATCGCCGCCGTCCGCCTTGGCGGAATACATCGCTCGATCGGCACAGATGAGAAGCACCTCCACGTCGTGCGAGGTGACGACCCGCTCCTCGCGAGCGACCCCGATGCTCAAACTCGACTCGTGGTCCGACCGCGCCGTGTAGGCGCTGCGCAGCCGTCGCGCCCGGTCGAGCACCTCGTCCATCGGCAGCGCGGTCACGACGGCGAATTCCTCCCCGCCGGTGCGGGCCGTGATAGACGGAGACGGGAACATCTCGTCGATGGTGTCCGCCGTCCGACGGATGACGAGGTCACCGTGGTGGTGTCCGAAGCGGTCGTTGATCGACTTGAAGCGGTCGATGTCGATGACCACCGCGACGAGACCGTTCCGGGTGCCGAGCAGTTCGCCCGCCGCGACGGTGAGTCCCCGCCGGTTGCGCAGGCCGGTCAGCGGATCCACGTACGCGGCGGTGACGTCGCCGCGTTGCAGGAACTGCAGGCGGTAGATGGAGATCGGTGCGAGGAAGAGAACCATCACGATGAGCAGTCCGTAGGTGACGGCGAGCGAGGTGCGCGCCGCTCCGAGCACGGACTCCGAGCCGATCGCTCGGACGAACAACCCGACGCAGATCACCACGGTGAGGGAATGGTGGACGGCGAACACCCGCGGCGTGTGGAACGTCGCCACGTAACTGCTCGCGACGCCGAACAGGATCGTGCAGGGCAGCACGGCGAGCGGGTCGGACAGCGAGAGAAGCACCACGGAGAGTCCGACGTCCGCGTACACGACGAAGGCCGTCGACATCCGGCGTGAGGGCCACGGTCCGCGGATCCACGCGAGCCCGACGCCGGCGGTCCCCACCGCGTTCACGAGCACGATCGTCAGCGCTGCTCCCGTCGGCGCGGTCGGCGGGGCGAGTCCGGCGACGACGTACAGGACGGAGAACAGGAGGCAGGACAGACCGATGAGGACGCGGGTCGAGCCGAGCGCGGTGTTCGTCTCGAAGTAGTGGACGGTCCACGCGTAATCGACGGGTCTGGTCAACCACCGCCGAATGGTGTTCGCCACGTCCTGGAGACCCTCGCCGTTCGAAGAGGTCGGCCCCCGCCCGCGGCCCGTCGTGGGCCGCCCTGAGAGCGCTCATTCAAGCAGACGAACCCGGCGTCCGAGACCCGAACGGATCACTCCCCGGGGGACTCGTCCCGACCCAGATCGTCCGACGGCGACAGCGCCGTGACGAGAACGAGCGTGACCGCCGCAGCCAGAGGTTGCGCGAGCAGAGCCAGCCACGTCGAGACACCGGGGGCGAGTGCGACGACATCGCCGCGAAGGGCGCCGTCGGCACTCGGATACCGCACCGCGCCCACGGCGAGGCCGGCACCGATCGCCGCGGCGGACGCCAGCGCCGACGCCACCACGATGTCGAGGACCAGACGCGGCCCTCGCTCGGTCACGCGAGCCCAGACGGCGACCGTGGTCAGCACCCCGGCCGCGGCGGTCACGCAGAGGAACAGAGCGAGTGCGTCGAAGCGATGATCGCTCTCGCCGGTCAACACGATCGCGCGGCCGTCACCGACGGCAGCGACGTGCTCCACGGGCGCGAGCAGAGCCCACAGGATCCCGAGGACGGCACCGACCACCGCGGTCGCGAGCACGATCCGGATCGAACGCCGGGTGAACGCGCCGCGCGACGGCCGACCCGCATCGCCGATCCCGGGTGCGGTCGAGGCGAACCCCGTCGTGTCGACATCACTCACGTCGGCCAGCCTAGGCTGTCGCTGCGTGGCCGACGGGCCCGCGACACGAGTCGGGAGAGGTGCGGAATGCAGTTGCGCAGAGACGACGTCGTCGACGGCGCACTGACCATTCTCGACGACTACGGTCTCGCCGACCTCACGATGCGCCGGTTGGCCGGCTCGCTCGGTGTGGCGCCCGGCGCGCTGTACTGGCACGTCGCGAACAAGCAGGCGCTGCTCGGCGCGGTGTCCGATCGCATCCTGAGCCGCCTCGACGCCGTACCCGCTGCCGTCACCTCCGATGTGCTGGACGCCGTGCGCGGCCGCGCTCACGGACTTCGAGACGCTCTCCTGGCTCACCGGGACGGCGCCGAGGTGGTCGCCTCCAGCCTGTCCGCCCGCACGGTGACGCACCCCGTGCGGACCACGGTCGTCGACGATCTCCGCGCCACCGGGCTGACCCCGGAGGACGCCGGACACGCCGCGGACGCCCTGCTCTACTACGTGCTGGGTGCGACGAGCGACGAACAGTCCCGGCTGCAGATGGAGTCCGCGGGTGCGCTGGCCGCGGATCGACACCCCGACGACGGTGACCTCGATCGAGATGCCACCGCTCGGTTCGATTTCGGCCTCGAACTCTTCGTCGACGGCGTCCGGAGCCGCGTCCGTACGCTGAACGAGTGACCTCCTCGACCTCTCCCGTCACCGTCCTCGGAGCCGGTATCGCCGGTGCCGCGTGCGTTCGCGTGCTCCGCGACGCCGGTGTCCCGTTCGTGCTGCGTGACCGGGGCCGCGCCGTCGGCGGTCGAATGTCGTCCCCCGAGTTGCACGGACGCCGAGTCGATGTGGGCGCCGGCTACTTCACCGTCCGCGACGACGGGTTCCGGGACGTCGTGTCCGACTGGGCCTCTCGCGGTCTCGTGCACGAGTGGACCGACACCTTCACGGTGGTGCGGGCCGGGGCGGAGCCGGAACAGAAATCGGGACCCACGCGGTGGGGAACGCCGGCGGGCCTGCGATCTCTGGTCAAGGACCTGCTGTCCGGCATCCCTGTCGACGCCACCGAGGCTCGGGCGTTGCCCGACGGACACGTGGTCCTGGCCATGCCCGACCCGCAGGCCTCCCGCCTGGTGACCGTGCCCGACGCCGTCGACTACGACCCCGTCGTCGCGGTGGTCCTCGGGCTCACCGACGACGACGCCGCCGGACTCCCCTTCCCCGACGCCGCCTTCGTGTCCGACGACGCGGACGTCGAGTTCCTCGCGCGCGACGGCGCACGCCGGGGCGACGGAGCCGCGGTCCTGGTCGCCCACACGTCCGCGCAGCGCGCCCGGCGACACCTCGACGATCCCGCCGGTGCGATCCCCGCCGTCGTCGACGCCGTCGCCGCGCTCACGGGCATCGGCACTCCGATCTGGACGCACGCCCACCGCTGGACCTTCGCCAAGCCCGCCTCCCAGCACGACGCGAGCCACGACATCGTCTCGCACGGAGACCGTCTGGTCGGCTTCGCCGGGGATCAGTGGTGCCCGGAGGGCTCGCCCCGCGTCGAGAGCGCCTGGCGATCGGGCACCGACCTCGGGCACGCGCTGATCGCACGACTGGGCTGAGCCCGGGCGACCGACGCTCCGGCCTGCGACGGACCTCGCCGACAGGTGTCCTTCGCCGCTGCCGGGATAGGGTTCCGAGCATGTCCGTCGACCATGCACACGAACCATCGATCCAGGTATGGCCCGGCAGCGCGTATCCCCTGGGCGCCACCTACGACGGCGCCGGAACCAATTTCGCGCTCTTCTCCGAGGTCGCCGAGGCCGTCGATCTCTGCCTCATCGACGCCGACGGTCACGAGACCCGCGTCCGCCTCGAAGAGGTCGACGGGTACGTCTGGCACGCCTACATCCCCCAGGTCCAGCCCGGCCAACGGTACGGCTACCGCGTGCACGGCCCGTGGAATCCCGGAGCGGGACAGCGGTGCGACGCGAGCAAGCTGCTGCTCGACCCCTACGGCAAGGCGTTCGTCGGATCGTTCGACGGTGACCGCTCGCTCTTCAGTTACGACATCGACATCCCCGAACGTCCCGTGCCCGCAGCGCAGGAGAACGACGACGCCGTGCATCCCGGCGAGGCGCACGTCGCCGGCCCCGCGGGATCGGCCACCGCGTCGCGCACCGTCGACGCGACCCGCGCCAACGTCGCGACTGCCAGAACCGTTGCACCCGAGCCTGATCCGGAGCCCGAGCCCGAGAACCACTTCCCCCAGCACGACTCGCTGGGGCACACGATGACGACGGTCGTCGTCAATCCGTTCTTCGACTGGCAGAACGACCGCTCGCCGCGTCGCCCCTACAACGAGACCGTCATCTACGAGGCCCACGTCAAGGGCATGACGATGACCCACCCGGACATCCCGGAGGATCTGCGCGGTACGTACGCCGGTCTCGGCCATCCGGCCGTGATCAGCCACCTGGAGAAGCTCGGCGTCACCGCCATCGAACTGATGCCGGTGCATCAGTTCATGCAGGATCAGACACTGGTGGACAAGGGACTTCGCAACTACTGGGGCTACAACTCGTTCGGTTTCATGGCCCCGCACAACGAGTACGCGTCCTCCCCCATGGCCGGTTCGGCCGTGTCGGAGTTCAAGACGATGGTGCGCTCGTTCCACGAAGCCGGCATCGAGGTGATCCTCGACGTGGTCTACAACCACACCGCCGAGGGCAACCACATGGGTCCGACCATCGCGTTCCGCGGCATCGACAACGCCGCGTACTACCGGTTGGTCGACGACGACCCGTATTTCTACATGGACTACACGGGCACGGGTAACAGCCTGAACGTCCGTCACCCGCACACCCTGCAGCTGATCATGGACTCCCTGCGCTACTGGGTCACCGAGATGCACGTCGACGGCTTCCGCTTCGACCTCGCATCGACCCTGGCTCGCGAACTGCACGACGTGGACAAGCTGAGCGCGTTCTTCGACCTGGTCCAGCAGGACCCGGTGGTGAGCCAGGTCAAGCTGATCGCCGAGCCGTGGGACGTCGGTGAGGGCGGCTACCAGGTCGGCAACTTCCCCGGTCTCTGGACCGAGTGGAACGGCATGTACCGCGACACCGTCCGCGACTACTGGCGCGGTGAGCCGGCGACACTCGGCGAGTTCGCGTCGCGGCTCACCGGATCCTCCGACCTCTACGAGGCGACGGGTCGCCGCCCCGGTGCGAGCATCAACTTCGTCATCGCGCACGACGGCTTCACGATGCACGATCTGGTGTCCTACAACGACAAGCACAACGAGGCCAACGGCGAGGACAACAACGACGGCGAGAGCCACAACCGGTCCTGGAACTGCGGTGTCGAGGGGCCGACGGACGACCCCGAGGTGCTGTCGCTGCGCGCCCGTCAGATCCGCAACATGCTGGCGACGCTCATGCTCAGCCAGGGCACGCCGATGCTCGCGCACGGCGACGAGATGGGCCGGACCCAGCAGGGCAACAACAACGTCTACTGCCAGGACTCCGAACTGGCCTGGATGGACTGGTCGCTGGCGGAGACGAACGCCGATCTGGTCGAGTTCACGTCCCGCGTGATCGCACTCCGCAACGACCACCCGGTGTTCCGTCGACGACGCTTCTTCGAAGGCCGGCCGATCCGCAAGGCGGAGCAGACGCGCGACATCGCGTGGCTCACCCCGACCGGCGAGGAGATGACCGAGGAGGACTGGGACAGCGGCTTCGGCAAGTCGCTGGCGGTGTTCCTCAACGGCGAGAACATCCCCGAGCCCGACAACCGGGGCAACCGGGTCGTCGACGACACGTTCTACCTGTGCTTCAACGCCCATCACGAGCCGATCGACTTCACCACACTGGACGGCAAGTACGCCGACGAGTGGACCGTCGCGCTCGACACCGCCTCGGCCACCGGAGCCGACGATCGAGTCATCGTCGCCGGCACAGCTGTCGAGGTGCAAGCACGGTCACTGTTGGTGCTACGGAAAACGGGGTAAGGAAGCGACATGAGCCACGCGATCACCTCGACCTATCGATTCCAGCTACGGGGTGATCGCTTCACTCTCCGCGATGCCGCGTCACTGGTTCCCTATCTCGCCGAACTCGGTGTCTCCCACGTCTATCTGTCGCCGATCCTGACGGCGGCCGAGGGCTCCACCCACGGGTACGACGTCACCGATCCGCGCACCGTCTCCGAGGCACTCGGTGGTCGAGCCGCTCTCGAGGACCTCGTCGCCGAGTGCCGGTCCCACGGCCTGGGCGTCGTGGTCGACATCGTGCCCAACCACCTCGGTGTGGCCACGGCGCGGGAGAACCCGTTCTGGTGGGACGTGCTGAGACACGGACGCGCATCGCAGTACGCCTCGTGGTTCGACATCGACTGGGCCGGTGCGGAGCGCATCGCGCTCCCCGTGCTGGGCGACGATGCCGACGTGAACGAACTCTCGGTCGACCGGTCGGGAGACGAGACCACGTTGGCCTACTACGAGAACCGCTTCCCGGTGGACCCCGCGACCGACGACGGCTCGAACGACGCGAAAGCACTGCACGACAAGCAGTCCTACGAACTGGTCGGGTGGCGCTCCGGGCGCATCGGGTACCGCCGGTTCTTCTCCGTCAGCGACCTGGCCGGCCTTCGTCAGGAGGACCCCGCGGTCTTCGACGCGACGCACGCCGAGGTCGGCAGCTGGTTCCGCGACGGTCTCGTCGACGGTGTGCGCGTCGACCATCCGGACGGGCTCACCGCACCGGCCGAGTATCTCGCTCGCTTGCGGGGCGTCGTCGGACCCGACTCGTGGCTCGTCGTCGAGAAGATCCTCACCGCCGAGGAGCCGCTCGACGTCACCCTTCCCGTCGACGGAACCACCGGGTACGACGCTCTCGCCGATCTCGGTGGGGTGTTCCTCGACCCGTCGGGCGAGGAGCCGCTGACGCGACTGTCGTCGGACGTCACCGGCCACGCGGGGGACGCACACTGGGTGCACGAGGCCGAGCGGACCATCAAGGCCGACACGGCGAGCACACAGCTCGCTCCCGAGGTGCGGCGCCTGGTAGCGGCGATCGCCCGCGACACCGGAACGTCGTTCGACGCCGACCTCGCCCGCGAGGCCGTGACCGAGATCGTCGCCCGCATGCCGGTGTACCGCTCCGACTACGCGCCGCTGGCCGGCATGCTGCCCCGCCTGCTCGGCGACGTCGCCGCGGATCGCCCCGAACTGGTTCCCGCCCTCGATGTCGTCGCGGCCGCCGTGGCCGCACGCGGCGAGGCGTCGGGACGTCTGCAGCAGGTCGCGGGCGCCGTGATGGCGAAGAGCGTCGAGGACTGCATGTTCTACCGCACGTCGCGGCTGGTCTCGCTCCAGGAGGTCGGCGGTGACCCGTCCCGCTTCGGTCGGTCGGTGCCGGAGTTCCACCTCCGCCTGTCCGAGCGGGCCCGGCTGTGGCCTGCCGCGATGACGACCCTCTCGACACACGACACCAAGCGCGGCGAGGACGTCCGGGCGCGCATCGGCGTGCTGTCTCAGGTGCCCGACCTGTGGCGCGCGTGCCTGAGCGACTGGGAGGAGCAGGCTCCGTCGCCCAACGGGTCCACCGGACTCTTCTTGTGGCAGAACATCGTCGGCACCTGGCCGACCGACGGCGTGGTCACGGACGAGTACCGCGAGCGACTGCACGCCTACGCCGAGAAGGCCATCCGCGAGGCGGGCTCGTACACCGGCTGGAACGACGTGGACGAGGACTTCGAGTCTGCCGTCCACACGTGGATCGACGGCATCGTCGACGGAGCGGTGGCTCCCTCGCTCACGACGTTCGTCCAGCAGATCGCTCCGCACGCATGGAGCGATTCGCTCGGACAGAAGCTCCTCCACCTGGCGGGTCCCGGCATCCCGGACATCTACCAGGGCACGGAGCTGTGGGAGGACTCTCTCGTCGACCCCGACAACCGCCGGGACGTGGACTACGACGCCCGCAAGGCTCTCCTGGACATCGACGGGACGCCGGCGCTCGACGCGAGCGGCGCCGCCAAGTTCCACGTGACCCGGTGTGCCGCACGGCTGCGCCGCGACCGTCCGGACAGCTTCGTGGGCGGGTCCTACGTTCCGGTGTTCGCGACCGGCGCCGCCGCCGACCACGTCGTGGCGTTCGGTCGTGGACCCGCCGACGGTGACGCCGACGTCGTCGCCGTCGCCACGCGGTGGTCGATGCGCCTCGGCGAGGCCGGATGGGGTGACACCTCGCTGGCGTTGCCGGACGGTGAGTGGACCGACCTCGTGAATGGTGGGTCGTTCAGCGGAACGGTCACCGTGTCCTCACTGCTCTCCGCGCTCCCGGTCGCGCTCCTCGTCCGACGGTGACCTGATCTCGAGGTGAACCGGTCACGCGCGCAGACCACCCCTCCTCGGGGCTGCGTGCGTGACCGGAAGTCGGGCCCGCTCAGGCCTTGCGGGGCGGGAGCGGAACGAAGTAGCTGGTGCGCTGCTGGTACTCGCGATATCCAGGCCGCTCCGCCATGTGCTGCTCGAGCAGCCGCGCACCCGTCGCGAACACGAGGAAGTACGTCATGGCAACCGGCGAGAGGACGGTCAGCACACCGGGCCAGTGCGCCGCGGAGACCAGGAAGATGCCCCACCAGACACAGGCATCACCGAAGTAGTTGGGGTGGCGCGTGTACCGCCACAAGCCCCGGTCCATGATGGTGCCCTTGCGGGACGCGTCCGCCTTGAAGGCGTCCATCTGACGATCCCCCACCGTCTCGAAGACGATGCCCAGGACCCACAGAGCGACGCCCACCGCAGAGACGACGCCGAACGATCCGTCGGACACGGCGGCGACCTGCACCGGCAGCGACACGAACCACAGCGCGACACCCTGCGTGAGATAGATCTTGCGGATCGCGTACACAGCGGGGCTGCCCGGCGCGTTCGACAGCATCTTCTCGTACCGCGGGTCCTCGCCCTTGCCCCGTGAGCGGCGGAACATCGAGACCGCGAGACGGGTGCCCCAGGCTCCGACGAGCACCAGCATCAGCACTCGCCGCCACCCGTCGCCAGACCCGGCCAGTGCCGCGGCGATCGCCACCGCGACGAAGCCTGCCCCCCAGCTCACGTCGACCACGTTGTGCCGACCGATACGGAAGCCGACGACCGCGGTGACGGTGAGGACAACCGCCACCGCCAGCAGGGAGAACGCCGACACGACGGCCAGATCGGACCAGGAGAAGTCCGTCATCCGTGCGTCCGCACCAGCGGCATCGAGGACACGCCGCGGTCGTCGGGGCGGACGGACAGGATCTGGTCGACACCCATCCGGCCGTCGCGGAACGCCATTCCGCCGCCCACGAGGTACAGACGCCACACCCGCGCCACCTCGTCTCCGACGAGTGCGACCAGATCGTCCCAGCGGCTCTCGAAGGTCGCGTACCAGGCGTCGACGGTGCGGACGTAGTGCTCGCGCAGGGCGTGCACGTCGCGGACCTCGAGACCCGACTCCTCGATCATGGCGACCGTCGCACCCACGGGCCGCATGTACATGTCGGGGGCGATGAACGACTCGATGAAGGCACCGCCGCCAGGGTTGTCCCCCGCCTTGCGCGACATCTGCTGCACCAGCACCCGGCCGCCGGGCACCACGTTGTCGTGCAGCGCCTTCGCGTAGATCGGATAGTTCTTCTCGCCGACGTGCTCGCCCATCTCGATGGACGCGACGGCGTCGAAGGGGCCGTCGGGCACCTCTCGGTAGTCCTGGATGCGGATCTCCACCCGGTCCTGCAGGCCGCGGTCCGCGATGCGCTTGTCGATGAAGGCCTTCTGCTCGCGGGAGATGGTGACGCCGACGACCTGCGCGTCGAAATGTTCCGCCGCGTGCAGGCTCAGCGACCCCCATCCGCACCCGACGTCGAGGAACCGCATTCCGGGGCGGCCGAGGCCGATCTTGCGGCACACGAGGTCGAGCTTGTCGCGCTGCGCGTCCTCGAGGCCGTAGTCGGGCGAGTCCGACGTCCAGTAGCCGCTCGAGTACGCCATCTGCGGGTCGAGCACCATCTCGTAGAACTCGTTCGACAGGTCGTAGTGGTGGCTGATCGCCGCGCGATCGCGCACCAGCGAGTGCAGCCGACCCTTGATGACCGCCTGCGAGGCGGGGGCGGGAAGAGGGCGGGCCTGCTTCACCCCGACGACACCGAGCGACGCCGCGGTGCGGACGAGCTCGACGATCGCCTTCGGGCTGGGCCGCACGGCCGTCAGCCGACGGGTGCGCACCACGTCCCACACGTGCGTCAGCGCCTCGTCGAGGTCACCTTCCACGTCGAGTTCACCGGTGACGTACGCCTGAGCAGCACCCAGTTCCCCCGGGCTCCACAGCAACCGTCGCAGGACGTTCGGGCTGTACAGCGTCACCTTCGGCGCGTCGGTGGGGCCGGCGGTCGAGCCGTCCCACGCAGTCAGGTGCACCGGCAGCGCGCCGCCGACGAAGGGGGCGATCAGGTCTTCGAGCCGTGCGGCCACGGTGGGGGTGCCGGTCATCGGTCGCTCCTTCGTTCGAGCAGGATCTGCTGGACATCGATGTAGCCGGAGCCGAAACCGGCCTCGGAATAGCAGAGGTAGAAGTGCCACATGCGGGCGAACACGTCGTCGAAGCCCAGCATCCGGGCCTCCTCGGCGTGCGCGTGGAAGCGCTCGTCCCACAGGCGCAGGGTGCGGGCGTAGTGGTCGCCGATGGACAGACGCTCTCGCACGCGCAGCGTCGTCTCCTTCTCGGTGATGCTCTCGATCGCGCGGATCGACGGGAGGAACCCGCCGGGGAAGATGTACTTGTGTACCCACGTGTACGTGTTGCGCGTGGCCAGCATGCGCTCGTGCGGCATGGTGATGGCCTGGATCGCCACCTTGCCTCCGGGGGCGAGCAACGAGTCGATGGTGCGGAAGTACTCGCCCCAGTACTGGTGTCCCACGGCCTCGATCATCTCGACGGACACGATCGCGTCGTACTCGCCGTCGACCAGCCGGTAGTCCAGGAGATCGACCTGGACCCGGTCGGCGTGGCCGGCGGCGTCGATGCGCTTGCACGCGAGTTCCAGTTGCTCGGTGGACAGGGTCACCGACCGCACCGTGGCACCGCGTTCGGCGGCGCGGATGGCGAGTTCGCCCCAGCCCGTGCCGATCTCCAGAACGCGTGTTCCCGCGGTCACCCCCGCGCGATCGAGCAGTCGATCGATCTTGGACCGCTGGGCGGCGGCGATGTCGTCCCATCCGGGCTGCGGGGTCAGCGACGGGAACAGCGCACTCGAGTAGGTCATGGTCTCGTCCAGGAACAGTTCGAACATCTCGTTCGACAGGTCGTAGTGGCGCGAGATGTTCGAGCGCGTGTTGCTCGTGGTGTTGGTCTCGGAGACCGGCTGCTTGGGGATGTACAGGCCGCGCAGGCGTTGCAACCACTTCGGGATGAGGGTCGCCATGCGTTCGGCGAAGACACCGAGTGCCGCCGTGAGGTCGGGCGCGTCCCAGTCGCCGGCCATGTAGGCCTCACCGAATCCGATGAGCCCACTCTCCCCCACGCGCGCCGCGAAGTCGCGTGGGCGGTGGATCGTCATCACCGGGGCGGTGGGATCGTTCGCGCCACCTCCGATGACGACGCCGTTCGGCATCTCGACCCGGATCGCGAGATGTTCTGCCGCCCTGCGGAAGAGAGCGTCGGCGACGGGCGCGGCGAGGCGCGCCTTGACGGTGACCGGCGCCGTCGCGATGGAGGGCCAACGTTCGGCGTCGACGGTCGATGCCACGGCGTACTGAGTCATCCTGGTGCCTTCTGATCGAGGGGGTACTGCCGAGCCGAGCGGAGTGGAGAGCGGACCGTGCCGGTCCACCACGGCGGGTACGTCGCCGCGCACCGGCGGACGCGGAACCGTGCGGAGCCCACGCGCCCACAACCCGATCCCCTGACGCCGGATGCGCGCGGTGACCACGTGCGGGGCGAGGGGGGCTCGTGCGAGAACGCCCAGGACGCGGCCCGTCGTCGCGGGGCGTCCGGTGCCGGACATGACCGCGACGAACGGGGGGTGCCCGTCCCGGAGCAGCGTGATCGACAGGGCGAGGGAGCCGTCGGGCTCCGGGAGGCGCATCGCGTACTCCCCGCTGACGTCGTTGAACGGCGAGACGTAGAACTCCTTGGGCGTGCGCGCCGCCCCGCGCGCGTCCGTGTCCAGCAGGTAGCGGTGACGTTCGCCGTAGGTGTTGTGCACCTCGGCGACCACGTGCTCGACGCGGCCGGCGACATCGTGCAGCCAGTAGACCGTCAGGGGGTTGAAGACGTACCCGAGAACACGAGCGTTGGTCAGCATCGTGATCCGCCCCGCGACGGGTACCCGGCCGTGTGCCCGGAGGAAGTCGTCGAGGTTGGCCCGCAGCGTCGCCGACGGATCGCCCACGTGGTCGGCGGCGTCGATCTTCGCGAACGGCGCGAGCGGGCCGGGCAGCGACGGGAGTGCGTCGATGTCGACGAACCACGAGTAGCTGCGATACGTGAACTCGTTCTCGATCGGCTCGCGCCGCACGTGCCTGATGGAGGTCTCGTAGATCATGGCGGTGCGAGTACCGGCAGCGGCGCGGGTGTCGACGGCGGTCATGCCCAGACCCCGCCCAGACGTTCCGCCGCGCGCAGGCCCGAGGCCGCACCGTCCTCGTGGAAGCCCCACCCGTGGTAGGCGCCCGCGAAAGCGACCAGGTCGGTGTCGAGCTCGCCGAGTCGCGCCTGCGCGGCGACCGACTCGGACGTGTAGAGGGGATGCTCGTACCGCATCGTCTCGAGCACGGCGGACGGGTCGAGTGCGGCACCCTCGGCCGTGGGATCGTCCTCGTCGCCCAACGTCACGAGGTACCGGGAGCCGGTGTCGGGCAGCCGCTGCAGCCGTGACATGTCATAGGTGACCACCACTCCGCCCGGCGCCGCATCGCACGCCGGCATGCGGTAGTTCCACGAGGCGCGGGCACGCCGCAGACGCGGGAGCACGCTCTCGTCGGTGTGGAGCCGAGCCACGTTGGGCGAGTACGGCATGGCACCGAGAACGAGGTGCTCCGTCGAGGTGGGCTCAGCGAGCATCTTCAGCGCCTGCTGGGGATGCGTCGCGACGACGACGGCATCGACCGTCTCCGTGTGCCCGGAGGCGTCCTCGATCTCGACCGACTGGTCGCCCCGCCGGATGGCGGCCACCGGTGTGCCCGAACGGATGTCGGCAATCGTCTCGGCGACACGCTCGACGTAGCGGGCGGATCCACCGGTCACGGTGCGCCAGGTCGGCGAACCGCCGACGCCGAGCATCCCGTGATGCTCGAGAAACGAGAAGAGGTACCGGGCCGGGTAGTCCAGGGCCCGTGACGGCTCGCACGACCACACGGCGGACACGAGGGGCGTCATGAAGTGCGATTCGAAGTACTGCGAGAACTCGTGCCGGGCAAGCACATCGGCGACCGTCGCATCATCGTCGTCGGACGCGAGCAGCGCACGGGCGACACGGTGGAAGCGGGTGACCTCGAGCAGCATCCGCAGGTAGCGACCGCGGACCACGCTGCCGGGGCCGGGGATCAGCCCGGAGAGGCCCTGCCCACCCGAGTACTCGAGCCCGCATCCGTCGCAGCGGATCGACATGCTCATGTCCGATTCCTGTGTCGGAATGTCCAATTCGCGAAACAGTCGCTGCAGTGTCGGGTATGTCCGGTCGTTGTGGACGATGAAGCCCGTGTCCACGGGCAGATCACCCTGCGGGGTGGACACGACGTGGGTGTCCGCGTGACCGCCGAGACGGCCGTCGGCCTCGTACAGCGTGACGCGAGCAGTCTTCGACAGCACGTACGCTGCCGTGAGGCCGGCGACGCCGGCGCCGACCACGGCGATGCGCCGGTCGGTGTGAGCATCGTGAGCCATGTGTCTTCTCCCTACGTGATGCGATCGGCCGGCCGCTGTGCGTCGGACCGCTCGCAGTGTCACTCGGGTTTCGTAGACGACACCTCGCGCGATTGGTCGACGACGAACTCCCGTACCCGCCGCGACCATGTCCGCGGTGATCGAAGCATGAAGTGACCCGCTCCCGCCATCGGAACGAACAAGGCGTCGACACCGCGCGCGGCGGCGCGTTCGGTCGCGGCGCGGGACGCGACGGGGTCGGTCCACCGGTCGACGGTGCCGTGCAGGACCAACAGGCGCTGATCGGCGCGCAGGGTGTCGGTCTCCCTGCCATCGGGCCACCACGGCGCCAGCGCGACGAGAGCCACCACGTCGGGGTGCCCCGCGATCGCTGCTGCCGTGCGACCGCCCATGGAGTGACCGAGCACGGTGATGGGAGTCCCCGGTCCGTACGTGTCGCGGATCTGCTCGCACGCCCACCACGCGTCCGCGACGGGACTGCGGTCGGCGCCGTTCCAGCCGCGGTACCGGTACTGCAACTGGGTCACCGCGACCGATGGCCCCGTCGCGCGCCGGAGCATGCGCGTGAAGGGGACCATGCGCAGAGCCGACAGCTGCCACGGACGGGCACGGTCGTGGCTGGTCACCTTGCCGCCGTGCAGAACCAGCACCGTGGAGTCGGCGGGCCCGGACCGGAGCCCGTGCAGAGTCGGGGCCGCGACGTCGTCAACACTCATGGTTCTTGATTCGGGGCGCTCCGGCCGCTGGATGCCTGGCAGTGGCGAACGTCGCGCCCTCACTGCCGGACGTCAGGGGGGTGACACGACGACGGCCGGACACCTGATGGTGTCCGGCCGTTCGGTGGAGCTGCCGGGAATCGAACCCGGGTCCTGTGTCGGTTTGCCAGGGCTTCTCCGTGCGCAGTCTGCTAAGCCTCTACTCGGATCTCCAGATCTCGCAGACAAGCCTGGATGACGATCCCAGCCACTGTTTGATGTCCCACATCACTCCGTGACCGAGTGATCAGGTGAGCCCTCTAGCTGATGCCAGTACCCGACCCGAGGGCAAGATCGGACTGACAGACACGCAGTCGCTACTTAGGCAGCGAGTGCGTAGTCGCGCTGATTGGAATCGGCGCTTATATTTTTGCGATGACGCTTGCGGTGGTCTCTCGCCTGCACCGGCACGCTTCCCCTGACTAGACGCACACAGTCGAAACCGTTCAGCCCCTTTCCTCCGCTGTGGCGAAGTCTCGTTCCACCGGTCTTCCCGGTGGACACGTCAGTCTAACGTCATCCGACGCGGGTTTCATCCCGTTTGTCACCGGTGTCGGCCGCGCGTTCGGCCTTGCCCGTGATGTTCTCGAGCATTCCGCGGAAGATCACACCGTGGAACGGCATGATGGCGAACCAGTACAGCCGTCCGCCCAGCCCCCGCGGGAAGAAGATCGCGCGCTGCTCGTAGCGGGAGCGGGTCCCGCCGTCGCGCGGAAGGACGCGCAGTTCCAGCCAGGCACCGCCCGGCGCCTTCATCTCGGCGCGCAGACGCAGCAGCGACCCGCGCTCGATCTCCTCGACGCGCCACCAGTCGAGCGCCTCGCCGTTGACCAACCGACGTGGATCCCGACGGCCGCGCTTGAGTCCCACGCCCCCGACGATCTTGTCCATCCAGCCGCGGATGACCCAGGCAGCGGGGAACGAGTACCACCCGTTCTCACCACCGATGCCCTCGACGACGTCCCACAGCAGTTCCGGTGGCGCGTTGCAGTCCTGCGCACGTTCGTCGACGTACACCACCTCGCCGGCCCAGTCCGGGTCCGACGGCAGCGGATCGGAGGGGGCGCCGGCATCGGTCGCGTTGGACCACGTGGTCTCCACCTCCCCGTCCTCGATGCGCCGCAGCGCGAGGTGCACGGAATCGGCGAATGTGGTCAATCCACCCTCCGGCGGAGGGACGACCGTGTCGATGTCCTGTTCGTGGGCGATGGCGTCGTACTGCAGTGACTCGATGAGGGGCATGGCCAGTCCGCGTGGGATCGGCGTGACCAACCCGATCCAGTGACCGGCGAGTCGGGGAGTCAGCACCGGCAACACCAGCATGCGACGCTTGCGCAGACCCGCCACACTCGCGTACTCGTTCATCATCTCGCCGTACTGCAGGACGTCCGGCCCACCGATGTCCCAGGTACGGGACGTCTCGAACGGAGCGGTCGCCGACTCGATCAGGTAGTGCAGCACGTCGCGGACGGCGATCGGCTGGATCTGGTTGTGCACCCACTTGGGGGTCGTCATGACGGGCAGTCGATTGGTGAGGTGCCGGATCATCTCGAACGACGCGGATCCGGAGCCGATGACGACACCCGCCTGCAGCACCACGGTGAAGACGCCGGACTCGATGAGGATCCGGCCCACCTCGGCACGCGATTCGAGGTGCGGGGACAACGCGCCGGTCACCGGGTGGAGGCCGCCGAGATACACGATGCGCTGCACCCCGGCGGCCTTCGCCGCTTCGGCCACGTTCTCCGCACTCCGACGCTCCGCCTCGGCGAAGTGGTCGGATCCCCCCATGGAGTGGACGAGGTAGTAGACGACGTCGACGTCCCGGAACGCGTCGTCCAGCGACTCGCGATCACTCAGATCGCCCTGCACCACCTCGACGTCCGCAGCCCACGGCACGTCGCGAAGCTTCTGAGGCGACCGGGCGAGGACGCGAACCCGGTAGCCGGCCTCCGTCAGTCGCGGGGCGAGTCGACCGCCGATGTAGCCCGTCGCTCCGGTGACCACGACACGGGCGCCTGCTTCGGTGTTCATGCACTCCATTCGTAGCAGAGGAGCACCTCGAGTGTGGCGCCCACCCGGAGCGAAGCTACCGCCAGGTGGTCAGGCACCCGCGGTGATCAGCCCGACCGCGCCCAGGGCGATGACCATGCCGACGATCTGCACCTTGGCCACCCGCTCCCCCAGCATCACCATGGCCAGCAGCACGGTCGCGGCGGGATACAGCGAGGCGATCACGCTGACGAGGGACAGCAGCCCACCCTGGAAGGCATAGAGCAACGCGGCGTTGGCGGCGACGTCCAGAAGAGCGATCCAGGCGGCCAGCTTCAGAACGCCGCCACGGGGGAACGAGAACATGCCGGTGCCGAGGGCGACCGCCCACACGAGGGCGGTGGCGGTGACCCGGTTCGCCAGCAACGGCCACAGACCCGCGTCGTCCTCCCCGGCCCGGTCGAGAAAGATGAACGTCAACGCGAATGCCAGACCGGAACCGACGGTCAGCCATGCCACCCGGGGCGTGAATCGCAGAGTCCGTCCGCCGGCCACGTCACCTGCGGCGTCGTCGGGTGATTCCTTGCTGACCATGAGCACAGCCACCAGCGCCAACGCGATGCCGATGTATGCAAGGACGCCGGGTCGCTCGCCCAGGACGAGCCCGACGCCGACCGGTACACCGGCCACCAGAACGGCCGTGATCGGCGACACGACGGCCATCGGCCCGGCGGCGAGTGCCAGGTAGAACCACCACACGGCGACACCGCCGGCCAGTCCGGACAACGCACCCCACACCACGGACGACGCGGTGAGAGTGCCTCCGACGAACGGCATCACCGCCGCCACGACGAGTACCGAGACCGGGTACGAGACGATCACCACGCGCAGCGCGGCTACGCGTCGGGACGCGACTCCTCCGACGAAGTCGCTGACGCCGTACCCGAGCGCCGCGATCAGCGCGAGGACGATCGCGGTCAGCGCATTCCCTTTATGCGACGACCGAGTTCACGGGTGACCTCGCGTTCCGCCGTTCGGCGAGCCAGGTCCTGACGCTTGTCGTAGTCCTGCTTGCCCTTCGCCAGGGCCAGCTCGACCTTCACCTTGCCCTCGTTGAAGTACATGGAGAGCGGTACCAGCGTCATGTTGCCCTCACGCGTCTTGCCGATGAGGACCTCGATCTCCCGCTTGTGCAGCAGGAGCTTGCGGTTGCGCCGCGGCGCGTGGTTGGTCCAGCTTCCCGCCATGTACTCGGGAATGTGCAGGCCGCGCAGCCACACCTCGCCGTCGTCGACGGTGGCGAAGGCATCGGCCAGCGACGCCTTCCCGTCACGCAGGCTCTTGACCTCGGTGCCGACGAGGGCGACTCCGGCCTCGTAGACGTCGAGGATCGTGTAGTTGTGTCGCGCTTTGCGATTGGTCGCAATCGCCTTGCGACCTTTCTCCTTCACAGCTGGAACTCCTTCGGGCGCGGGTGGACGTGACTTCTGACAACCATAAGGACTCCGTCCACCCGTTTGTTCCGGGTGCCGGGTGCGCTACTGCCGGACGTACAGGCGCAGGGTGATGTAGGAGGTGATCGTGGCCATGCCGACGCCGACCAGAAGCAGGATCGGCGAGACCAACAAGACGTCGCTCGTCGTCACCCGAGCCAGGATGTTGGCCTGGTACAGGTCGTCCAGCACCGAGTCGATGAACGCCGCCTTGGCGGTGAACAGTCCGGCGATGGCGAGCACCGCACCCACCAGCGATGCCGCGATGGCCTCGAGCAGGAAGGGCAGCTGCGTGTACCACCGCGTGGCGCCGACCAGGCGCATGATGCCCACCTCGGTCCGACGGGTGAACGCGGCGATCTGCACCATGTTGGCGATCAGCAGTACCGCCGCGACGGCCTGGACCACAGCCACCGCGAACGCGGCGTTGCGGACGCCCGCGAGGACGCTGAACAGCCGGTCGACCAGTTCGCGTTGGTTGAGCACGCTCTGCACACCCGGCCGCGCCCCGAACTCGTCGTTGATCACGCCGAACCGCTCGGGATCGCTGAGCTTCACCTTGAACGACGCGGGGAAGCTCTCGGGTGACACCAGGGACGCCAGCTCCGGCTGATCCTTGAAGACGCGATCGGTGGCGTCGGCGACGGCGTCCTCCCGGTTGAGGTACTGCACCGACACCACGGACGGCGTCGATTCGAGGTCCGTGCGGAGGCCGGCGCAGATGCCCGAGGTGCAGTCCGGGTCGGTGGTCGAGATGTCGTCGGTCAGGAAGATCTGGACCTCGACGCGATCCAGGAAGATCTGCTGCGTCTTCCCCGCCATCTGCACGACCAGCAGGCCACCACCGAACAGACCGAGGGAGATGGCGGTGGTCAGCACCATCGCGATGGTCATCGTGATGTTGCGGCGCAGTCCGGTGAGAACTTCGCCGAGAAGGAAACTAGCGCGCACGGTTCACACACTTTCTTCGAGAGGTCGTTGCGCCGAGGCGCGAGGAGGGGACGGAGCCGAGAGCGGGATCTAACGACCCACGCCGTACACCCCTCGTGCCTCGTCGCGGACCACCCGGCCGTTGTCGAGCTCGACGACGCGGCGACGCATCGAGTCGACGATGTGGTTGTCGTGAGTGGCCATGAGGATGGTCGTGCCCGTGCGGTTGATGCGCTCGAGCAGCAACATGATGTCCTGGCTGGTGTCGGGGTCCAGGTTGCCGGTGGGCTCGTCCGCGAGCAGCACGAGCGGCCGGTTCACGAAGGCGCGGGCCACGGCGACTCGCTGCTGCTCACCGCCGGACAGCTCGGACGGGAGACGATCCGCCTTGCCGGACAGGCCGACCAGCTCGAGCACCTCCGGCACCGTCCGCTCGATCACCCCGCGCGGCTTGCCGATCACCTCGAGGGCGAACGCGACGTTCTCCGACACCGACTTGTTCTGCAGCAGGCGGAAGTCCTGGAAGACGCATCCCATGCTCTGCCGCAGCTTCGGCACTCGCCGCCCGACGAGCTTGTTCACGTGGAAGTCCGCCACCGTGATGTCGCCCGAGGTCGGCATCTCCTCGCGCAAGAGCAGGCGCATGAAGGTCGACTTGCCCGAGCCCGACGGCCCGATGAGGAAGACGAACTCGCCCTTCTCCACCTTCACCGACACATTGTCCAGCGCGGGTCGAGTCGAGGACTTGTAGGACTTCGAGACGTTCTCCACGCTGATCACGGGTCGCCAGTGTAGCCGCGCGTCCCGACGGTGCCGCTACAGCGACGCGCGGGTCAGTTCGTTCCGCTCGGCAACGGCAGACCGGGGATGGTCGGCAGCTGGAACCCGGGCGCTCGCGTCGTCGTGCCGGTGGTGGTCGTGGGCGCCGGCGCGGTCGTCGTGACACCGTCCTGCGGCGAGGCCGGATCGGCTGTGGTCGGCACGGGCGTCGTGGTCGACCGGAACGTGGTGGTCGTCGGGGCGTAGGTCTCCGCCGGGGGCGGCGCCTCGGACGACGACGGTGCGGGCGGGACGTACACCGGCGAGTTCTCGTTGAGGGTCGGGTCGAAGCGCACGTTGTTCCACAGCACCAGTACTGCCAGGAAGGCGAGCACCATCACCACGGTGGTCGTGCGGAAACGGCCGAGGATGCGCGCCGGTATGCGCGACATCCACCCGGGGCGGAACGTCGATCGCGGAGCGTCCGGGTGCTCGGTCGCCGGGCTCTCGGGTTCGTTCGAGGTCACAGTTCGCCTCCCACGGGACGGTCGGCGGAGAGTTCGGGCGAGACGGTGATGCCGTCGTTGCGCAGTGTCAGAGCGATGCGCGCGCGGAGCTCACGTCCCACCTCGAACTGCTTGCCCGGCAGGGTGCGGGCGACGAGGCGCAGGTTGACCTGGTCCACCTCGATGCTCTCGACACCCATGACGGTGGGCTCGTCGAGCAGCAACTCGGTGAGCCGACCGTCGCGGTAGGCCTCCTCGCCCACCGACTTCAGCAGCTCGGTGACGCGGGACAGGTCCGCGGACGGCGGCACCGGCACGTCGATGACAGCGCGCGCCCAGTCCTTCGACAGGTTGACCGCCTTGACGATCTGCCCGTTGGGCACGGTGATCACCTCGCCCTCGGCCGACCGCACCCGCGTGACGCGCAGTGTCACGTCCTCGACGGTGCCGATCGCGTCGCCCGCGGTGCCGGTGATCGCGAGCTGGACCACGTCGCCGTACCCGTACTGACGCTCGGTGATGATGAAGAACCCGGACAGGATGTCCTGGACGATGCGCTGGGCACCGAAACCGAGCGCGGCACCGAGCACGGTCGCCGGAGCCACGAGGCTGGTGATCGGGAAGCCGAGGCGCTGCAGGACCCGGATGGCGACCAGCACGTAGATGAGTGCCACGACCACCCAGGTGACGACCTGCGCCACCGAGTGGCGGTGTTTCGCCGCCTCGGTGCGCACGAGCGCGTCGGTCTGCTGGTAGGTCCGGTCGATGCGGCCGGTGATCTTGCCGCCGGCCCACCCCACCGCCCGCGCCGCGAGCATGCCGCCGAGGATCCACAGGATCATCTCGAGGAAGTTGTTCTGGAGCCAGAAGACGAAATCGGGAGGCAGTGGCCAGAAGGCGCTCACCTGTTACTCCTGCTCTGCACGCATACGCCAGCGGATGCCCGACTCGATGAAGCCGTCGATGTCACCGTCGAGCACCGAGGACGGGTTGTTGACCTCGTACTCGGTCCGCAGATCCTTCACCATCTGGTACGGGTGCAGGACGTACGAGCGCATCTGGTTACCCCAGGAGCTGCCGCCGTCGCCCTTGAGGGCGTCCATCTCGGCGCGCTCCTCCTTGCGCTTGACCTCGAGCAGCTTGGCCTGCAGCACGCGCATGGCGGACACCTTGTTCTGCAGCTGCGACTTCTCGTTCTGGCAGGTGACGACGATGCCGGTCGGAATGTGTGTGAGCCGCACGGCGGAGTCGGTGGTGTTGACGGACTGACCACCCGGTCCCGACGAGCGGTACACGTCGACACGGATGTCGTTCTCGGGGATCTCGATGTGATCGGTGGTCTCGACGACCGGCAGCACCTCGACCTCGGCGAAGGACGTCTGGCGGCGACCCTGGTTGTCGAAGGGGCTGATGCGCACGAGACGATGCGTGCCCTGCTCGATCGACAGAGTTCCGTAACTGTAGGGCGCCTTCACCGCGAAGGTGGCGCTCTTGATGCCGGCCTCCTCGGCGTACGAGGTGTCGTAGACCTCCACGCCGTATCCGTGCTTCTCGGCCCAGCGGATGTACATGCGCATCAGCATCTCGGCCCAGTCCGCGGCGTCGATCCCGCCGGCGCCGGACCGGATGTTGACCAGCGCGTCACGCTTGTCGTACTCACCCGACAGCAGGGTCCGCACCTCGAGCAGCTCGACGTCGGTGTGCAGGGAGACGCGCTCGGCGTCCGCCTCCGCGAGCGCCTCGGCGGCGGCCTCGCCCTCTTCCGCCTCGGCGAGCTCGTACAGCACCGGAAGATCGTCGAGCCGCTGGCGCAGTGCCTCGACCCGCCGCAACTCGGTCTGCGCGTGCGACAACGCGCTGGTCACCTGCTGGGCGTGGTCCTGGTCGTTCCACAGCTCGGGGTCGGCAGCCTGGTGTTCGAGCTCGTCGATCCGGCGACGGAGTTCCTCGATGTCGAGCACCGACTCCACGGTCTTGAGGGTGGTGTCGAGTTCGGCGATGTCAGCGGATACGTCAGGATGCACGCGCCCGAGGTTACCGGCAACGACCGACGGGCCCGCACCGCAGTAACGTCCTGTGCCGTGACCGACCTCGCCGACGATCTCACCCTCGCCCTCCGTCTCGCGGACGCGGCCGACGCCATCACCACGGCGCGATTCCTGGCCGTGGACCTGCGCATCGAGGACAAGCCGGATCTCACACCCGTCTCGGACGCGGATCTGGCCGTCGAGACCGAGATCCGGCGGCTGCTCGGCGAGGTCCGACCGGGCGATGCGGTGTTGGGCGAGGAGTTCGGCGGCGACGCCGTCCTCTCCGGGCGTCAGTGGGTGCTCGATCCCATCGACGGCACCAAGAGCTTCGTCCGCGGTGTGCCGATCTGGGCGACGCTGGTCGCGCTGCTCTCCGACGGCGTGCCGGTCGTGGGAGTGGTCAGCGCTCCCGCTCTCGCGCGGCGATGGTGGGCGGCCGACGGGCTGGGAGCGTTCGCACGCTTCGGTGCCGGCGAGCCGCGACGGTTGTCGGTGTCGTCGGTGGCGTCTCCGTCCTCGGCGAGCCTGGGATTCTCCAGCCTCAGCGGGTGGAAGGACGCCGGTCTGCGAGAGAACTTCCTGGATCTGACCGACGAGGTGTGGCGCGTCCGCGGCTACGGCGACTTCCTCTCGTACTGCCTGGTCGCCGAGGGATCGATCGATGTGGCCGCCGAGCCCGAAGTATCACTGTGGGACCTGGCTCCGCTCGACGTGCTGGTACGGGAGGCGGGCGGCCGTTTCACCGCTCTCGACGGTGCGGCGGGGCCGCACGGAGGCAGTGCGGTGGCGTCGAACGCGCTTCTGCACGACGCCGTCCTCGGGCGCCTGACGCGCCGACCTTACTCGACGGTAGACACCGAACTTACCGGCGAGTAAGATAGGTCCCGTCCACGACCGAACACCGAGAACAGCTGGGTGATCATGACGAAGAACGACAGCGCCCCCACGACCAAGACCGATGCGTCTCGGCGCCCGGTGCGCGACACGTCAGCGGTCGGGCTCAACCCGATCCGACGCGACGCCATCGGAACCGCGATGCGCGTGCTCACCAAGCTCTCCGGCTCCGACCTGGCCGAGAAGTACAACCTGCGCCAGACGATCGACCGTGTCACGTACGAGAGCACGAAGACCGGCTTCAAGACGCTCGGTGCCGCCACCCGGACCTTCTCCAAGGTGTCCGGCGGAGGCAAGCCCGAGCGTCTGCCCGAGTCCTCGACCAAGGGACTCGACTACTTCGACCTGACTCCCGACGACGAGCAGAAGATGATCGTCGAGACGGTGCTCGAGTTCGCCGAGGAGATCATGCGCCCGGCAGCGCACGATGCCGACGAGGCCGCGGCATCGCCGGACGACCTCGTCGCTCGCGCCGCCGAACTGGGCATCACCCTCATCAACGTCCCCGAGAACCTCGAGGGCGCGGCCAGTGAGCGCGGCGCCGTCACCAACGCCCTCGTCGCCGAGGCGCTCGCGTACGGAGACATGGGCCTGGCCTTGCCGATCCTCGCCCCCAGCGGCGTGGCGGTGGCGCTCACGCAGTGGGGCACCGAGACTCAGCAGAAGACGTACCTGCCGTCCTTCACGGGTGAGAAGGTGCCCAGTGCGGCTCTCGTCGTGAACGAGCCGCGCGCGCTCTTCGACCCGTTCGCGCTGCAGACCAAGGCGGTCCGCTCCCCCAGCGGCTACAAGCTCACGGGCGTCAAGAGCCTCGTGCCGTCGGCCGCCGCCTGCGAGCTGTTCATCGTCGCCGCCGAACTCGACGGCCGTCCCGCTCTCTTCATCGTCGAGTCGGACAGCGCCGGGTTGAGTGTCGAGGCGGACCCCAGCATGGGTCTGCGTGCAGCGGGCATCGGCCGACTGCATCTCGACGGCGTCGCCGTACCCGAGGCCAACCTGCTGGGCGACGGCGACGCGGACGCCCACGTGTCCGACTACACCGACGCCATCCGGCTCGCGCGTCTCGGCTGGGCGTCCATGGCCGCCGGCACATCGAAGGCCGTCCTGGACTACGTGGTCCCCTACGTCAACGACCGCACCGCGTTCGGCGAGCCGATCAGCAACCGTCAGGCCGTCGCCTTCATGGTGGCCAACATCGCGATCGAGCTCGACGGTCTGCGCCTGGTCATTCAGCGTGGTGCGTCCCGTGCGGAGCAGGGACTGTCCTTCGCACGCGAGGCCTCGCTCGCCCGTCGACTCGCGACGGACAAGGGCATGCAGATCGGCCTCGACGGTGTCCAGCTTCTCGGCGGACACGGTTTCACCAAGGAGCACCCGGTCGAGCGCTGGTACCGCGATCTCCGCGCCGTCGGCGTTGCCGAGGGCATCGTCCTGATCTGATCCGACACCCCACCTTTCGATTGGAACTCTCATGATCAATCTCGAACTTCCTCGCAAGCTCAGGGCGTCGGCCAACCAGGCTCACCAGGTCGCGGCCGAGATCATGCGCCCCGTGTCGCGCAAGTACGACCTGGCGGAGCACGCCTACCCGGTCGAGCTCGACACCATGGCCGCCATGATCGAGGGCATGAGCGACGCCGGCGGTGAGATCGGCGGCGCCAAGGGCGGCCGTGAGGCCAAGGGCGACGCTCCGAAGCCGAGCAAGACCGCAAATGCCAACGGCGGCAACATGTCCGCTCTGGTCAACGTCATCGAGACCTGCTGGGGCGACGTGGGTCTGACCCTGTCCATCCCGTACCAGGGCCTCGGCAACTCCGCCATCGCCGCCGTCGCCACCGACGAGCAGCTCGAGCGCTTCGGCAAGGTGTGGGCCTCGATGGCCATCACCGAGCCCTCGTTCGGTTCCGACTCGGCCGCCGTGAGCACCACCGCGGTACTCGACGGTGACGAGTGGGTCCTCAACGGCGAGAAGATCTACGTCACGGCCGGCGAGCGCTCCACGCACATCGTCGTGTGGGCCACCGTCGACAAGACCAAGGGCCGCGCCGCGATCAAGTCCTTCGTCGTCCCGCGGGACGCGCCGGGCCTGTCCGTCGCACGCCTCGAGCACAAGCTGGGAATCAAGGCGTCCGACACCGCAGCCCTGCTCCTCGACAACTGCCGCATCCCGAAGGACAACCTCCTGGGTTCCCCGGACGTCGACACGGACAAGGGCTTCGCCGGCGTCATGCAGACGTTCGACAACACCCGTCCTCTGGTCGCCGGCATGGCCATCGGAGTCGCCCGTGCAGCGCTCGAGGAGCTCCGGTCGATCCTGACCGACGCCGGAGTGGTCATCGATTACGACGCTGCCACCTACAGCCAGTCGGCCGCTGCTGCGGAGTACATCCGGCTCGAGGCCGACTGGGAGGCTGCTTACCTGCTCGCTCTCCGCGCTGCGTGGATGGCGGACAACAAGGAGCCCAACTCGCTGCAGGCGTCGATGTCCAAGGCGAAGGCAGGCCGTAGCGCCACCGACATCACGCTCAAGGCGGTGGAACTGGCCGGCACGCTCGGCTTCTCCGAGCACCTGCTGCTCGAGAAGTGGTCACGCGACTCGAAGATCCTCGACATCTTCGAGGGCACCCAGCAGATCCAGCAGCTGATCGTGGCTCGCCGCGTGCTCGGGAAGACGTCCGCCGAGCTGAAGTGACGGCCACACGACCCTGAGAAAGGCCCGGCACATGTGCCGGGCCTTTCTGCGGTTCTGGCAAGCTGGAACGGACGAAGCACGGCGAACACGAGGGAGACTGCCATGTCGGACTGGGCGAAGAAGATCGAGGACAAAGCCAAGGGCCTCGTCGCGGAGGCCGAGGTGGGCCTCACCCACCTCGAGGGTGCGGACGCCGTCGATCTGGACGAGACGGACGACTCGGGGGACCGTACGGACGCCGGCGGGGACGTCGACGAGAACGACGCGCCCAGCACGGGCATGACGTCGGCGGATCCCGACGTCTCTCACTGAGCACCAGGCACCGACGTCGCTCTGATCCGATCGAGTCGACGCCGGTGTCTGCGGCAACGCAAAAGGCCCGACAGTCTGAGACTGTCGGGCCTTTCGTGGTGGTAGCGGGGACAGGATTTGAACCTGCGACCTCTGGGTTATGAGCCCAGCGAGCTACCGAGCTGCTCCACCCCGCGTCAGCATCGAGAACCTTTCGGCTCCGTCTGCGGTGCAAGCTGTACTGCGTTCTTGCTGAACAAGAAGTTACCGGACGGCGTCGGTGAATTGCAAATCGCCTGCTGAGCAACGAGATCGAGCCTCGGAGGGTGACCGCGGTCTCTTTTCACCCGTGTTCCCCCTCACATAACGATGGGGTCACGAAGAGGACACGAGACGGTTGTCATCCGTCATGACCTGCAGAGATGTCACAAACCCACCATCTCGCCCGTTTCCGACCTCGCCGGAGGGCCGGGTGACGGCTCGTGATTGTTTCGTTACCGTCGCGCTCGGCCCGAAACAAGGGCCAGGCCGACCCGCCGCTGGATTCTTCTGCCCCGCGGGATCGGAGACCCGACTCGATGGGGGCAGGGATTCGAGCGAATGCAGGCGTCACTCGCCTGCGCGCTCACGTCGACCAGCGCTGAGAGGATCTACCCCGCATGACCACTGCACGTAACTTCACCACCCGCGCGCTCGGATGGGCCGCCGTCACCGGCGCCGTCGTCGCCGCACCGCTCGTCCTGAGCACCGGAACCGCCTCCGCAGCACCCGCCCACAACTGGGACGGCGTCGCACAGTGCGAGAGCGGCGGCAACTGGGGCATCAACACCGGCAACGGCTACTACGGTGGCCTACAGTTCTCGCAGAGCACCTGGGCGGCCAACGGCGGCTCCGGCACCGCGTCCAGCGCCTCCAAGGCCGAGCAGATCCGCGTCGCCGAGAACGTTCTCGCGACCCAGGGCGTCGGCGCATGGCCCACCTGCGGCCAGTACCTCTCGTCGGGCACCACGTCGGTCGCCGAGGCGCCCGCGCCGGCACCCGCTCCCGCGCCTGCTGCACCCGCCGCACCGGCACCCGTGCAGTCCGTCGTCGAGCAGGGCGCAGCACTGGCCCAGCAGTACGGCGTCGGCCAGCAGTACCAGGACTTCGTGGCCGCCAACTCCGGCGTCCTCGCGGGCCTCGCTCGCTAGAGCATCCTCTCGAACGTCCGAAGCGGGCGCACCCGATCATCGGGTGCGCCCGCTTCGTCGTGTGCGGGGCGTCTGCTGGGGCCCTGGTGTCGCCGCACCGGCCCCGCGACGCGATCTGCACCCTGTGCTCGGGGCTCACACCCCCTCCAGCAGGCGGGAAGGGGTGCGGGGTGCTGGAATCCGTGCGGGTCGACGCGGCTCCCCCACACCCGGCCACGCCCCGGCCCCGTCGTCGGCGCAGGCGATCCGCACACGTTTCCTTAGCCGCGCACCCCCACCCGCCGGCGACAACGCGTGCGGGGCGCTGGAACCCGTGCGGGTCGACGCAGCGGCTCCCCCGCAACCCGGCTCCCCGATACCACCACTGCCATCCGCACACGTCGCACAAGCCGCACACCCCCACCCGCCGGCGGCAACGCGTGCGGGGCGCTGGAACCTGCGCGCAACGACCCGAACACAACGACCCGCGCTCACGACGAAGCCCCGCCACTCGTGACGAGTGACGGGGCTTCGGTCGTGACTACCGGGCCGACTATCCCCCGGTGCTGTTGTACTGGTCGATCGCGCGCTGCAGGTTGTCGAACGCGGTACCGAGCTGGGCGAAGTCACCCGACTGCTGCGCGGTCCGCACTGCTGCCAGCGCACTGTTGAGGTTGTTCACCGCGGCCGTCCGGTCGACGGGCGCAGCGGGTGCGGCCGACGTGGACGGAGGCGTGGTGGCAGACCCCTCGGTGGGTGCCGAGGTGGTGCCGGTCGACGAGCCGTTGTCCGGCTGCGGCTCTGTCGCCTCACCGCCCGGCGCGGTCGCCACGCTGCCCGTACCGGAGCCGAACACCTGGTCCAGTGCCTCGGCCAGCGTCGCCGCGTACCCGACGCGGACACCGCCGCCCGCACCCGGCTCGCGATAGCTCACGAGTACGCGGGACAACTGCGGGAACGTGGAGGTGTTCGTCGTGTTGCGCTCGGTGTACAGCGGCTCGACGTACAGGATTCCGCCGTTGGCGATGGGCAGTGTCAGCAGGTTGCCGTACTGGATCCTGTTGGACTGCTGCAGCAGCGTTCGGTCCGACGCCACACGGGTGTCCGACGTCATGGAGTTCTGCGCCTGCTGCGGACCCTGAGTCTGCGTGTCGGTGGGCAACTGCAGCACCGTGAACTCGCCGTAACCCTCCGGATCGGAGCGCACGGAGATGTACGCGGACAACAGCTCTCGGTTGAAGCCCACCATCGCACTGGTCAACCTGAACGACGGCTGGCCCGTGTCCGGATCACCGATCAGGACGTAGTACGGCGGCTGGTTGAGGTTGGTGCCACCCTCGACGGTCGGGTCGCTGGGGACCGACCAGAACGCATTGTTGGTGAAGAACTCGCCGGGATCGTTGACGTGGTACTTGGCGAGCATCTCGCGCTGGACCTTGAACAGGTCCTCGGGGTAGCGGAAGTGCTGACGCAGTTCGTCGGAGATCGCCGACTCGGGCTGGACCGCACCCGGGAACGCGCCCATCCACGCGGCGAGGACGGGATCGTTGTCGTCCACCTGGTACAGGTTCACCGACCCGTCGTAGGCGTCGACGGTGGCCTTGACCGAGTTGCGGATGTAGGACACCTCGTCACGCGGAAGCAGTCGACCGGTGTTGGCGTCGATGCTGTCCTGCACCAGTCCCTCGAGCGAACTGCGCTGCGCGTAGGGGTACTGGTCCAGCGTTGTGTACGCGTCGACGATCCAGACGATCTTTCCACCGACCACGGCCGGGTAGGAGTTGCCGTCCGCGGTCAGCCACGGTGCGACCTTCTGCACGCGCTCACGAGGATCGCGGTTGAAGATGATCTTCGAGTCGTCGCCGATGGCGCCCGAGAAGAGGATGTTGCGTTCGGTGTACTTCGCCGCGAACGCCAACCGGTTGAACCAGTTGCCGATGCTGACGCCACCCGAACCGGTGTAGGTGTAGCGCGAGGTGTCGGTGTCGTACTCGCGGCCGTCCGAGCCTTCGCTGCCACCGACGATGGCGTAGTCGGGGTTGGACGACGCGATGACCTCGCCGTAGTAGATGCGGGGCTGCTCCACCGGGATGACCTGGTCGTCCGCGGCCTGCGACGCGAGGTCGCTGACGGTGTAGATCGGGTACCCGGAGTTGCTGTTCGACTCGGTGCTCGTCGCGTCCTGCACGGCGGCGTTCACGCGGTTGGCCGGGGCCGCCACGAAACCGTTGCCGTGCGTGTACACCGTGTGGCGGTTGATCCAGTCGGTCTGGTTGCCGGTGAGGCTGTTGGGAGACAGCTCACGCGCCGCGACGATGTAGTCCTGGAGCTGCCCGTCGATCTCGTAGCGGTCGACGTCCAACGTGGACGGGAACCCGTAGAAGTTCTTGAGCTGCTGCTGCTGGGTGAAGGTGCGCGAGAGCACGTTCGGATCGAGCAGACGGGTGTTGGCGATGGTGGTCTGGTCCGCGGGGACGTCCCGAGGCGACGCGGAACCGACGCCCGTGTAGTCCTCGTAGGTCACGGTGTCGTCCGTGATGCCGTAGGCGGCTCGGGTGGCCTCGATGTTCCGTTCGATGTACGCCCGCTCCTTGTCGGCAGCGTTGGGGCGCACCGAGAACTGCTCGACGACCAACGGCCAGACGGCGCCGACGAGAATCGACGACAGGACGAGAAGCGCGGTGGCGAGTGCCGGGATCCGCAGATCGCGCAGGAAGATCGCCGCGAAGAAGGCACCCGCACAGATGACAGCGATGGCCAGCAGGATGAGCTTCGCGGGCAGGACGGCGTTGATGTCGGTGAAGCCGGGGCCCGTGAACGTGGGCTCCTTACGGCTGCTCGACAAGAGTGCGTAACGATCGAACCAGTACGCCACCGCCTTGAGGACGACGAAGGTGCCGGCGAGCACGGCCAACTGGATGCGCGCCGACTTGGTCAGCGCACCCTCGCGGCCGCTGAGGCGCAGGCCGCCGAAGATGTAGTGCGTGACCAGTGCCGCGAAGAAGGCGATGACGACGGCGACGAAGAGCCAGTTGAGGATCGACCGGTAGAACGGCAGATCGAAGGCGTAGAAGCCGACGTCCAGGTTGAACTGCGGATCCTGCACGCCGAAGGATCCACCGTGCAGGAACATCTGCACCGTGACCCAATTGCCCTGTGCGACAAGGCCGGAGAGCAGGCCGATGACGACCGGGATGCCGATACCGAACACGCGCAGACGCGACATGACGGTGGTGCGGTAGCGAGCGATGGGATCGTTCGGTCCGGCCGTGGGCACGAAGACCGGACGCGACCGGTAGGCGACGGTGAGTGCACCGAACACCGTGCCGCCCACCAGCAGAGCGACGACGAGGAACGTGATCACGCGAGTGAGGAGCACCGTCGTGAAGACGTTGCGGAAACCGACCTCCCCGAACCACAACCAGTCCGTGTACGTGTCCACCAACCGGGGACCGATGAGCAACAGCGCGGCCAGAACCAACGCCAGGACCAGTAACGTACGGCTCCGTCTCGACAACGACGGTAAACCGGTTGGGGGCCTCATGCCCACGTGCCACACTCCAAGATCTCGCGCGCCGTCGCCTCGTGACACCACCGTGACGACACCACATGTCCGTTTTCGACCACTGTACGGACACCCTCGAACGCGGAGTGTCCCGCCGTGGCGACGTCCACGACTCTAGCCCTCGATGCGAGGATGGAGCGGTGAGTGACAACGAGGATGCATCGTGACCGGGAGCGAGTGGTTCGATCCCGAATCCGGGGACGCCCGCGCCGAACGCGCCCTCGCCCGCTGTGTGCGCGAGGTCGTCGACTACGTGGACGCCGGCGGGTGGGACCAGGGGCCTCAGTTGTTCGCGTTGGTCCCGACCGAGGATCTGGCGGCCGCGGAGCCCAGCCTGCTCGACCAGCTCGAGGACGGCGCCGACCTGACCCCTGTCGCCCAGGAGCGGTTGCCCGCCGACGTCGCGGGCGGATCGCACGCGCTCGACGAGTTCCTCGGCACGACCACCTGGCCGGCGTCGGTCGCCGGGTGCGCACTGGTCGAGGAGATCGTCGTTCTGCCGCCCGAGGCCGAATCGGATCTCGACAGCGCCCTCGCTCCGCTCCTGGCGGATCGCGACGCGGCGGACCAGGCCGCGCGCCTCACGGCCGAGGAGCACCCCGACCGGCGCGACGGGCGGCTCATCGTCGCCGTACTTCGGGACGGTCCGTCCATCGCCCTGCTGCAGCTGCGTCCCGAGAACGAGGACGACAGCAGTTTCGACGAGGCGCCGGAGCTACTGACCTACGAGAACCTGGCGCCGAACGTCGTCGCGGCGCTGCACGCCACGCTCGACGCGGATCCCGAGGACGAGGACTACTGACGTTCGCACCCGGATCGTCACGAGCAGGACGGGGCGTCTCCCCCACCGGCCAGAGCGTCGAGCGACCCGATCGCATCGTCCAGGCTCGTGACCTTCACCAGGCGTAGCCCCTCCGGCGTCCGCGGCGCCGCCTCGGCGCAGTTGTCCGCGGGAACGAGGAAGATCGTCGCGCCGGCCTCGCGTGCGGCGACCAACTTGTACGGGATGCCGCCGATGGGACCCACAGCGCCGTCGGCGTCGATCGTTCCCGTGCCGGCGACGAAGGCACCGCCGCTGAGGTCGCCGGGACTGAGCTTGTCCACCACCGCCAGCGAGAACATCAGTCCGGCGGACGGGCCGCCGACGTCGGCGAGATTGAACTCCACGGTGAACGGCACGTCCGGTGTCTCCTCCGGGGTGATGCCGAGATAGCCGCGCTCGGCGTCGTCCGGACGGGCGGCGACGGTGACGTTCTCCGTCGTCGTCGCGCCGTCCCGCGTGACGTCCACCGAGATGGTCGTGCCGGGATTCACGGCACCGACGGCCTTCTGGACGTCGGCCACAGTGGACACGGGCGCGCCGTCGATCGCGGTCACTCGGTCACCCTCCTCGAGGACGCCCGCCGCGGGGCTGTCGTCGCCGATCTGCGCGACCGTGAGCACCGTGGGCAGTCCGAGGTGATCCAGGGCTGCGAGTTCCGCACTGTCCTCGGATTCCGCGAAGTCGGCCTGGTTGGCGTTCTCGACCTCTTCTCGGCTGCGATCGGGCGGGTAGATCTCGTCGCGCGGGACCAGCCCCTGCCTGCCGCTGAGCCAGAGGCCGAGGGCGTCGAACACCGTCAACTCGTCCCGCACCGCCACGGTCGTCATGTTCAGGTGGCCGGACGGCCGATCGACGTCGGTGCCCTGGACGTCCACGACGGGCTTGCCGTCCACCTCACCGAGGGTGTCGAACGTCGGTCCGGGCCCTAGGGCCGCGAACGGAACGGTGACCGCAGATCCCAGAACTCCGAGGACGACCACCGGCAACAGAGCGACCAGGAGCGTCGCGATCCTTCGATTCACGTCACCACAGTAGAGAACGACACCGTCAGCGCTGTCGGGGAGACGCGTCGACGTCGCCCGTGGCGTCGCTGTGTTCGCGCTCGGCGCACTCGGCATCGCCGCCGAACCCGTGTTCGGCTTGTACCGTTGAACCATGACCAACACGCCTTTCGGATTCTCCAATTCCGACGACGACCCGGACAAGAACGAGGGGTCGAGCGGCGGCTCCGGCACGCCCGGAGGTGGTGCCGGCGGATTCGGTTTCGGCGCCGAGGGTTTCGATCCGGCGGCGCTCGGCCAGATGTTCACGCAGATGGGTCAGATGTTCAGCGGGATGGGATCCGGTGCCACGTCCGGACCGGTGAACTACGACCTGGCGAAGAAGCTGGCCCTCCAGCAGATCGGGTCCACCACCCCCGTGCGGGAGGGGTCGAAGTCCGCCGTCGTCGACGCGGCGCACCTGGCGGAGCAGTGGCTGAACGAGGCCACCATCCTCCCGGCCGGCGCGGTACGCACCGAGGCGTGGACTCCGCAGGAATGGTTGGACAACACGCTCGACACGTGGAAGCGGTTGTGCGATCCCGTCGCCGAGCAGATCTCCGGCATGTGGACCTCCGCGTTGCCGCCGGAGGCGCAACAGATGGTCGGTCCGATGATCGGCATGCTCGGTCAGATGGGCGGTATGGCGTTCGGCTCACAGCTGGGCCAGGCCCTGGGCCAGCTCGCCAAGGAGGTCCTCACCTCGACCGACATCGGCCTGCCGCTCGGCCCCTCGGACACTGCGGCGCTGCTTCCCGACGCCGTCGCGGTGTTCAGCGAGGGCACCGAGCTGCCCGAGCGCGAGGTGCTGGTGTTCCTGGCCGCGCGCGAGGTCGCCCACCACCGTCTCTACTCGCACGTGCCGTGGCTGCGTCAGCGCGTTCTGGCCACCGTCGAGGAGTACGCGCGCGGCATCCGGATGGACTTCGGTGCCATCGAGGAGGCGGCCCGCGGTATCGATCCGTCCGCGCTCACCGACCCGAGCCAGCTGGAGAAGATCCTGCAGCAGGGTGCGTTCGAGCCGCAGACGACCCCGGAGCAGAAGGCGGCCCTGGAGCGCCTCGAGACATTGCTGGCCCTCGTCGAGGGGTGGGTGGACACGGTGGTGACCACCGCTCTGGGCGAGCGGCTGCCGGGAGCGTCCGCGCTGTCGGAGACGATGCGGCGCCGTCGCGCGTCCGGCGGCCCGGCCGAGCAGACCTTCGCGACGCTCATCGGCCTCGAATTGCGGCCGCGCAAGGTGCGTGAAGCAGCCGATCTGTGGCGTCGACTGACCGACGCTGCGGGTATCGACGGCCGCGACGGTGTGTGGGCCCACCCCGATCTGCTGCCCGACACCGCGGACCTCGACGACTCGTCGTCCTTCATCGGTCGCATCGTGGGCGGGGACACCGGGTCCTTCGACGACCCCATCGCGCAGCTCGAGGAGTTCGAGCGCAAGCGCGCGGCCGAGAAGAAGGCCGAGGGAGACGACGAGGGCCCCGCCCCCGTCTGATTCCGCCGACCTGGGACTTCCCGGCGCCCGCGTGACTGGATCGCAGGTCGGAGCGCCGAACGCCTGTGGACAAACGGCGCGAGACACCCCCGTCCGCAGTGTGGGGCGTGCCATCGTCTGCGCATGACGGAGACACGCCACGCGAGCTCGCCCGAGATCGCCCGCACGCGCGCCGACCGGGACGGCCTCCCGCACCTGGCCGAGTCGGTCACGCTCCTCGTGCGCCGAGACGGTCGGCTGCAGGTCGGCTGGCATCCCGAGCGCCGGGTGGTCCTCACCCCGCCGGACGGCGTGACACCGGCCGTCATGGCCTCGGTGCTGCGTCTCCTGGACGGACGACGGTCGATACCCGACGTCTACTGGCGTGCAGCCGAACTCGGCGTGGACGCGGCAGTGCTCACCGCGGTGCAGGCCGAACTCGAACGACTGGGCGTGCTCGGACGTCGTCGTCCGCGGTCGTCCGCCGTCCGCACGGTCCTCGTTCTGGGACGCGGTCCCCTGTCGGATGCGGTGTCCATCGGGTTGTCCTCGACGGGCCGCGTCCAGCGCCGGCACGTGTCGCTCCCCCACAGACACGCGGACGTCGACTGCGTGGTCGTGGCGGACACCGTGCTCTGTGCTCCCGAGGTCTCCCGGGTGCTCATGGACGACGGCATCCCGCACCTTCCCGTGCGGCTGCGCGACGGCGTCGGCGTGGTGGGTCCGCTCGTCCTGCCCGGACACACGCCCTGCCTCGAGTGCGTCGAGCTGACGCGGTGCGACTACGACCGGGAATGGCCGCACCTCGCCGCGCAGCTACTCGGCACCGTCGGGTCCGCGAGCGGCGCCACCATCGCCGCCACCGCGGCGTTCGCGGTCGCGCAGGTCACCGAGTTCCTCGACGCACACGCGGACTCGCCCGCACCGATGACCGTCGGGCACAGCCTGGAGGTGGACCTCGTCGCCGCGGCCACCCGTCGTCGACGATGGCCGCGTCACCTGTTGTGCACCTGCGCTCGTCGGTGACGGACGGTGTGACGTGTCACGGATGCGCGGCCGGGTCTCGGCCGTCGCGGCGCGTCGGCCGATCGTCAGACATGATGGAGTCATGCCCGACATCCCCCGCAGCAGTTCCGCCCGGACAGCCAAGCTGGCCAGCATCCCCCTCGGGATGGCAGGCCGCGCAGCGATGGGCTTCGGACGCAAACTCGCGGGCGGAAATCGTGCGGAGATCGACGCCGAACTCAGCGCCAAGGCCGCCCAGCAGATGTTTGCCGTCCTCGGCGAACTCAAGGGCGGAGCGATGAAGTTGGGTCAGGCTCTCAGCGTCATGGAGGCGGCCGTACCCGAGGAGATGGCAGAGCCCTACCGCGAGGCGCTGACCAAGCTGCAGGCCGAGGCGCCCCCGATGCCGATCGCGACGGTCCATCGGGTGATGGATCAACAGCTCGGCACCGGGTGGCGCTCGCGCATCTCCGACTTCGACGACACGGCCACCGCGTCGGCCTCCATCGGGCAGGTGCACCGAGCGACCTGGTCCGACGGTCGCGACGTGGCGGTCAAGATCCAGTACCCGGGTGCGGACGAGGCGCTGAAGGCCGACCTCAAGACGCTGTCGCGTTTCGTCGGCATCCTCGGCACCATCGTGCCGGGTACCGACGTGAAGGCCGTCCTCGACGAGATGTCGGCGCGCACGGAGGAGGAACTCGACTACCGGATCGAAGGCGAGAACCAGCGTGCGTTCGCCGCGGTCTACGACGGGGACGAGCGATTCGCCGTGCCTCGTGTCGTGGCGAGTGCTCCCAAGGTGGTCATCACGGAGTGGATGGAAGGAACGTCCCTCTCCTCCGTCATCGCCACCGGAACCGCGGAGCAGCGCAACACCGCCGGCGAGAACCTGGCCCGTTTCCACTTCGAATCGGCGGAGCGCGTCCGCCGCATCCACGGCGATCCGCACCCCGGCAACTTCAAGTTGCTCGCCGACGGCAGGCTCGGCGTCATCGACTTCGGTGCGTGCCTCACTCTCCCCGACGGTCTGCCCCCGGAACTCGGTCGGATGGTGCGACTCTCGCGCGACGAGGAGTTCGACGAGCTGACGGAACTGCTGCGCGAGACGGGATTCGTGATTCCCGGCCGCGAGGTCACCGAGCAGGAGATCGCCGACTATCTCCGCCCCTTCACCGATCCGATCATGACCGAGTCGTTCCACTTCACTCGAAAGTGGCTGCAGGGCACGGCAGGCAAGGCCGCGGACTTCAACGGTCCGCAGTTCCGTACGGCCCGGTCCCTCAATCTGCCGCCGCGGTACGCGGTGATCTTCCGCGTTCTCCTGGGATCGGTGGGCATCTGCGCCCAGCTCGACGCGAATGCTCCGTACATGGCGATTCTCACCGAGTGGATGCCCGGGTTCGCCGAGTAGCCGGGCGACACCCGCACCGACCGTCAAGCACAGACGACGGACGGTGCGGGTGAAACCGGGTTCTTGCGGGGACGGCCGCGAGACCGCTTGCGCGCGATGACGACTCCCTGATCGAAGATCTCGCCGCCCCACACTCCCCACGGCTCGGCACGGTCGAGCGCCGCGTCGAGGCACCCCGACCTGATGGGGCAGTGTGCGCACAGCTGCTTGGCGCGTTCGAGACGGTCGGGCGACTCGGCGAACCAGAGATCCGGATCGGCTCGGCGGCACGGCAACTGATCTGCGACGAAGTCGTCGATGGCGGCCACGGACCGGTCGGTCGTGGTGTCGTCGGTGCGGCATGTCGTCCGGGTGGTGGCGGGTGACACGTCGTTCTCCTCTTCTGCTGCGATTCACGGTGGTGTCGAACTCGACAGATCTGGCGAGATCCGTGAACGGCGTCGAGGGGTGTCCCACGACGAAGGCCACGGTTCGCAGGTGCGAATCCGTGGCCTTCGACGAAGGAATGCTGTGCGGTGCCTATCGAGTGATGTCCCGATCGACTCCGGTGCCCACGGATGCGCGATGCGCCCAGCGCTCGCGGTGACGGCGCGGCAAGGGTGCCACTCCGAAACCGGTCGTGCTCAGTGCGATTGCTTCGGCGACTGCGCCTGCGCCGGCTTTGTTCATGCCGGTGCTGCAGACGGCAGACTTCTGCTGCAGAAGCGCTGCGGTGGTGTAGATCTCCACGGGTGACACCTCCTTCGGCGGCGAGTCGGAATCGAGCAGGTCACGCACCGGAAACCCTCACGGGGCGCGCGGTACGAAATACACAGTAAACGGCTGTCTCAGACCGCACAACCCTTTTTCGACCTGCGGAGATGCGCTCACTCGGTGGCGGAGAGACGGGCGTCGACGAGCGCCAAGACGTCGGCTCCGAACCGCTCGAGCTTCTTCGCCCCGATACCCGGGATCGCGACGAGCCCGCGATCATCGCGTGGCCGTTGCTCCGCGATGGCGGTCAGCGTGTTGTCGCTGAAGACCACGTAGGCAGGAACCTTGAGCGCTTTCGACGTCTCCGACCGCCAGGTCCGCAGGGATTCGAGCAGAGCGATGTCGACGTCGGCCGGGCAGTTCTCACACCGGCCGAGCATGGTGGCCACCGTGCCGATGACGGGCTTGCCGCACACACGGCAGACCGGCCGCTTCTTGTGGACGGTGGGTGCGGCGATGCGCGATGCGGGCGACGACTCGGGAACCAGGTCGACCAGGAACCGCGAACGCCGACGCGACTTGCGACCGCCCTCGTTGCGGGCCAGCGCCCAGGACAGTTCGAGGTGCTCCCTGGCGCGCGTCACACCCACGTACAACAGGCGACGCTCCTCCTCCACCGCGGCCTCGTCGGGCGACGAGTTGTTGTCTCCCAGAGCGTGACTGATGGGCAGCGTGCCGTCGGTGAGACCGACGAGGAAGACCGCGTCCCATTCGAGTCCCTTGGCGGCGTGCAGTGACGCCAGCGTCACCCCCTCCACCACCGGAGGGTGCCGAGCCTCCGCGCGCATCGCAAACTCACGCACCAGTCCCTCGAGATCGAGATCGGGTATCTGGACGACGAGATCCTCGGTCAGCGCGACGAGAGCCCGCAACGCAGCCCACTTCTCCCGCGCCTGAGCACCGTTGGGTTCCGTCGCCGACAGTCCCAGGGGAGCCAGCACCGCCTCCACGAGCCGCGGCAGCCCGGCCCCGCTGCGTGCGTCGGACGGCAGGTCGTCCCGGGCGGCGCTCGACCGAACGGCGGCGACGGCCGACCGGACGTCCTGCCGCTGGAAGAAGCTCTCGCCGCCGCGGATCTGATACGGAATTGCCAGATCCGTCAGCGCCTTCTCGTGCGCCTCGGAATGAGCGTTGATGCGATAGAGCACAGCGATCTCGGACGGCGCCGTGCCGGTACGGATCAACCGTTGAATGGTGCGCGCGACTCCCGCGGCCTCGGACGCCTCGTCGTCGTACTCCACGAAGGTGGGGTCCGGTCCCGCCGCGCGCTGTCCGATGAGCTGGAGCCGTGTCCCCGCGATGCGCCCCTTCGCCGCGCCGATGACCTTGTTGGCGAGCCCGACGACCTCCGGTGTGGACCGGTAGTCGCGCTCCAGGCGCACCACCGTCGCCTCCGGGAACCGCCGCGAGAAGTCGAGCAGGAACCGCGGTGTGGCCCCGGTGAAGGAGTAGATGGTCTGGTTGGCGTCGCCGACCACCGTCAGGTCGTCCCGATCGCCCAGCCAGGCGTCCAACACACGCTGCTGCAGTGGAGTGACGTCCTGGTACTCGTCCACGACGAAGCACCGGTACCGCTCGCGGAACTCCTGTGCGACGGACGGACTGTTCTCGAGCGCCGCCGCCGTGTGCAGCAGCAGATCGTCGAAGTCGAGGAGCACAGCATCGGGATCGCGGTTCTTGAGTTCCTCGTAACCCTCGTAGACCGCGGCGACACGATCCGCGTCGGTCGGCGTGTCGCGGTGCAGCCGCGCGGCGGCGGCCGGATAGTCCTCGGGCGCGATCAGCGAGGCCTTGGCCCACTCGATCTCACCCGCCAGGTCGCGGACACTGTCGGTGGACGTCGAGACGCCGGCAGCAGAGGCGGCCTGCCCGACGACGCCGAACTTGCGATCCAGCAGACGCCAGTCCGTGTTTCCCACGACCTGCGGCCAGAAGTACTTGAGCTGCCGCATCGCGGCGGCATGGAACGTGCGCGCCTGCACCTGCCCGTCGGACGACTGCCCCCGGATACCGAGGACGCGGAGCCGTTCGCGCATCTCCCCCGCAGCCCGCGCGGTGAACGTGACGGCGAGGACCTGACTCGGCTTGACGTGCCCGTCCGCGACGAGGTGGGCGATGCGACGGGTGATCGTCCTGGTCTTGCCGGTTCCTGCACCCGCGAGCACACACACGGGGCCTCGCGGAGCGAGCACGGCGGCCGACTGTTCGGGGTCGAGACCCTCCACCGCATCCCTGTCGTTCACGTGGCCATCATGTCAGCCCGCACCGACACCGCCGGCGCGCCCATCGCCCGATCGGAACAACCGTCGATGACTCCGCGTTGAGAGTTCCGTGACCACAGCACAGCAGAAAGACACAGCCCACGTGCCCGCAGTGACGATGTACTCGACGACCTGGTGCGGCTACTGCCGACGTCTCAAGACGCAGCTCGACGAGAACGGCATCGCCTACACGGAGATCGACATCGAGAAGGATCCCGCGTCCGCCGAGTTCGTCGGAAGCGTCAACAACGGAAACCACGTCGTGCCGACTCTGAAGTACGCCGACGGGTCCACTGCGACCAACCCCAGCCTCGCGCAGGTCAAAAAGGCAATCGGCCTGAACTGAGCCGCGGGCGCTCGCGTTCGTCAGGACTCGAGCGCCGCCCACGACTCCACCATCGCGCGGGCGATGGAGATGCTTCCCGGAAGTAGGAGCGGAGCGTCCTCCGAGCCGCTCCAGTCCCCGGCGGCGAGGGCGGTGCGTACCTCGTCGCGGGTGAACCATCGCGCCTCCGCGATCTCACCGTCGTTGAACGACAGCGGTTGTGCAGCGTTCGCGCGCGCCGCGAACCCGATCATCACCGAGCGCGGGAACGGCCAGGGTTGACTGCCGAGATAGGTGATGTCGGACACGTCGAGACCGACCTCCTCGCCCACCTCGCGGCTCACGCACGTCTCGAGCGACTCCCCCGCCTCCACGAAACCGGCGAGCACCGACATCCGACGCTCCGGCCACATCGGCTGGCGTGCGAGGAGGACGCGGTCCGCCCCGTCGTGAACGAGGACGATGATCGCCGGGTCGGACCGAGGCCACTCCTCGTGGCCCGTGAGCGTGCTGGTGCGGGACCACCCCGCCGACGAGAGCACGGTCGGTGATCCGTCGCGCGCACTGAACGCGGCTGCCCGGTGCCAGTTCAACAACGCCACCGCCGTCACGACCAGCCCCGCCGACGACTCCGTGAGGACGTCGCCGAACGACCGCAGATCCGTCACCTCGCCGGCGAGTGCGGAGACGGAGACCGCCCAGACGTGGTGGTCGTCGACGACTCCCAGGAACACCGCGTCCTCCGGCGGCGAGTCCGCCGTGTCGACGGCCGGTACGAGCGCCACTCGACCGTCCTCGACCGGCACGCGACCCTGACTGTCCACGCGCAACAGCCGTGCGGTGGGCCACCCTGCGGCGAGTGCCGCGTCGTCGCGACGCAATTCCTCGGCGCGGTCGATCGGGGAACGCGAGAGCATGGGCTCGGACAGAAGTCGGAAGGACACGTCACGACCCTACTGACCGGGTCCGACGGCGGCAGATCCGGTGCACCGCAGTGCGGCTGGTCAGTTGGAGACGCGTCGGATGTAGAGCAGTCTGTCGTCCGCCTCGATCGCATCGACCTCGGGCGAACCGACCCGCACCAGGCGACCGTCACGGACAACACCGAGCACGATGTCCGACAGGTGGCGGGGCGATCCGCCGACCTCGTCGCGTTCGACCTCGCGCTCGGCGATCGCGAAGCCCGCCTCGGGGGTCAGCAGATCCTCCATCATCTCCACGACGCTCGGCGTGGTCGTGGCGATGCCCAGCAGTCGCCCGGCGGTCTCCGAGGAGACCACCACGGAATCGGCGCCCGACTGGCGCAGGAGATGCACGTTCTCCGCCTCGCGCACCGCGGCCACGATCTTCGCCTTGGGCGCGATCTCCCGCGCCGTGAGCGTCACCAGCACGGCGGTGTCGTCCCGGTTGGTCGCGACGATGATCGACGCGGCGTACTGAGCACCGGTCAGGCGCAGGACGTCCGACCGGGTGGCCGAGCCCTGCACGGTCACCAGCCCCAGGTTGCTCGCCGCGTCCAGGGACGACTGATCGGTGTCGACGACCACGATGTCCGAGGCCGACACCCCGTCTCCGAGCATCGCGGCGATCGCGGTGCGACCCTTCGTGCCGTACCCGACGACCACGGTGTGATTGCGCACGTTGCGCCTCCATCGCTGAATCTTGAACGCCTGGCGCGAACGTTCGGTGAGCACTGACAGGGTGGTGCCGACGAGCAGGATCAGGAAGAAGACGCGCAGCGGCGTGATGACCAGGATGTTCACCAGGCGCGCGGACGGGGTGATGGGCGCGATGTCGCCGTAGCCGGTGGTCGACAGCGACACGGTCGTGTAATAGAAAGCGTCGAGGAAGGACAGCTGATTGTCCTGGTTGTCGGCGTACCCGTCCCGGTCCACGTAGACGACCATGGCGGCCACGAAGAGCGTGGCGAGCGCGATGATGATGCGCTGGTAGATCGCCCGCCAGGGGCTCTGCTCGAACTCCGGGATCCGCAGGACACCCACCAGTGCGAAGTCGGGGCGATCCGTGAGTCCGGTGTCGGTGTTCAGCAGCCGATTCCGCAACCGTCCTGCCATGAATGTGGTCCTCGTCCGTCGCTCGTGGTCGTCGATCCGCCTCGTCGGCTGCCGTGACTGTATCGGAGCATCGAGCCGCGGACCCCCATCAGTCGCTGCAGAACTCCGGTGCTCCACCGTCCTGTTGGCAACGAGCAGACGATGGTGCAGGCTGCGACCATGACGCTCCGTACCCTGCCGCTGCTCGATTCCGTTCGACTCCCGTCGCGCCGACGGGCGGCGGACACGGCGGCGCAGCGACTCGCGGTCCTCCTCGGCGGAGCCGGTGTCCTGCACTTCGTCACACCGGCGCCGTTCGATTCCCAGGTGCCGCACGTGCTCCCCGGATCACCGCGGACGTACACGTACGTGTCGGGAGTGGCGGAGCTCGGACTGGCGGCAGGACTGATCGTTCCCCGCACTCGTCGCCTGACCGGCGCCGCGGCCGCCGCCTTCTTCGTGGCCGTGTTCCCGGCCAACCTGCAGATGGCCGCGTCGTGGTTGCAGAGCGAGAAGACCTCGACCGCGATGAAGGTGGGGGTCGTGGCTCGACTGCCGCTGCAGATCCCGCTGATCACGCAGTCCTGGAAGGTGTACCGCGACGCGCGCTGATCACGTCGCCGGGTCCGCGCCCGCCGTGGAGATGATCTCCGCCAACCGTTCCGCGTCCGGGAGATCCGTCGGAGACACGGTGACTCCCGATCGCACGTAGTGGAAGGCCGCCCGCACCGTGGTGAGGGGCACCGGCTCGGAGCGGGTCGCCGACATCAGCTCCGCCCAGGCGAGTCGGTAGGCGGCGAGCTGGATCGCCACCGCACGTTCCTCGGCCGGTGTCGGCTGCGCGCCGGTCTTCCAGTCCACCACCGTCCAGCCACCGTCGGAGTCCGCGAACACGGCGTCCATCCGTCCCCGCAACACGACTCCACCGACCGACGTCTCGAACGGGACCTCCACCTCGACGGGACTGCGCAACGCCCACGGTGACGCGTCGAACGCACGCTGCAGCTCCTCGAGGTCCGTGTCGGCGGCCGAGGCGCCGTCCGCCGCGCCGGGCAGCTCGTCCAGGTCGAGCAGGCGGGTCGCCCCGAAGCGTCGTTCGACCCAGGCGTGGAACGCGGTGCCGCGACGCGCCAAGGGGTTGGGCGCGAACGGGACCGGTCGCCGCAGCGTCGATGCCAGGGCGTCCGGATCCGCGACGAGGTGGACCACCTGGCTCACCGACATGGTGTCGGGCACGACGACGTCGGTTTCCGGCCGCGACACCGCATCACGTTCGGCGAGAAGCAGTTCGACGTCACGCGCCCACCCGTCGGGATCGTCGTCGTCCGGATTCTCGGACGACGATTCCTCGACCGATGCCGACTCGACGAGTGCGGCGCGCACGGCTGCAGACCCCATGATCACGTCCTCACGGCGGGCACCCAGCGGATCGGCCGGCCAGAGTGCCGTCAGTTCGACTGTCGCGTAGGGGTTGTCGGCTCCGTCCGGCGGAGTGGGTTCCCAGTGCTGCACGGTCCCGATCTCCGCGCCGCCGATCGCCGAGGTGGTCTCGACGAGGCCGTGCAGTTCGGCGAGGAACGACGAGGGACCCTTCGGCGACGAGGCGCCGGGAGCCCAGTGGTGCGCCGAGACCAGCAACACCCGCTCGGTGCGCGTGAGGGCGACGTAGAACAACCGTCGGTCCTCGTCGAGTCGGCGACGTGCGAGCGCAGCCTTGTGTTCGGTGACGGCGTCGGCGATGTCGCCGCGGTGCGTCGCGCCCTCGAGATCGAGAACGGGGACGCCCCCGGCGTCGTCACCCGGAATCGCCCTGTCACCGCGCAGGGACGGCGGTAGCTCGGCCACCGAGCCCAACCAGGACGCGGACGACCTGGTGGACGGGAACACGCTCTCGCAGACGTGCGGTACCGCCACGACCTCCCACTCCAGACCCTTCGCGGAGTGCACGGTGAGCACCTGCACCCGGTGCGGGTCGACGTCGACCTCGCCGGGCGCGAGGCCGTCCTCGACGGACTCGGCGGCGGACAGGAAGGACAGCAGCCCGGTGAGAGTCGCCGTCTGCTGATCGCCGTACTCCGCGACCACCTCGGCGAAGGCGTCGAGATGCTCGCGCCCGCCCGCGTCCCCCGACGGACGACGCGCCCCCGCCTCCACGTCGATCCCGAGCACTCGCTCGACGTCGGCGACCAGATCGGGAAGTGGCTGACCGAGCCGGTGGCGCAGTGACTGCAGTTCCCCGCCGAGGGCGAGAATGCGCCGATGTCCCGCCTCGGAGTAGCGCGACGGGTCGCCCGGATCCGCCAGGGCGTCCACCAGCCCGGACTGTTCCGATCGCTCCCCGGGCATGCCGTCCTCGAGCGCGCGCCCCAACTCCTCGGCGTCGGTGACCGTGCCCGTCCGCCCGCGGCCGGTGTGCGCCGCGATCTCCCGCGCTCGCCTCCACAGGGCACGCAGATCGGCGGCACCCAGTTGCCAGCGCGAGCCGGTGAGAACGCGCATGGCGGCGCTGCCGGCCAGCGGGTCGCTCACCAGCCGCAGCATCGCCACGAGGTCGGCGACCTCGGGCGTCCGGAGCAGCCCACCGAGTCCGACGACCTCGACCGGCAGGCCTGCGCCGCGCAGAACCTCGGCCATCGGCCCCGCATCGGCGTTGCGCCGCACCAGGACCGCCGCGGTGGGCGGCGTGCGCCCGTCCTCCCGCGCCGTGCGGTACTCCCCCGCGATCGCCTCGGCGATCCACCGGCGCTCGTCGTCCACCGTGGTGGTCAGCGCGAGCCGGACATCGCCGGGCACCGCACCGGGACGCGCGCGCAACTCGTCCACCGCGACACCGCGCATGCGCAACGGGGCAGCCACCGCATTGGCCAGCGCGAGCGCCTCGGGCGGGTTGCGCCAGCTGGTCGACAACTGACGCACCGGGGCCGGGTAGCGCGCCGAGCGTGGGAAGTCGGTAGCGAACCGGGGAAGGTTCGCGGCGGACGCACCGCGCCAGCCGTAGATCGACTGCATCGGGTCGCCGACGGCCGTCACCGTCAGAGTGGAGTCACGGCCACCCCCGAACAGCGAGGACAGCAGGACGCGCTGCGCGTGACCGGTGTCCTGGTACTCGTCCAGCAGCACCAGCCGGCACCGCGTGCGCTCGTCGCGGCCCACGTTCGGGTGGTCCGCCGCGACACGGGCGGCCAGGGACATCTGCCGCCCGAAGTCGAGCAGTCCGTCACGGGTCATGACCTCGTGGAGCCGCGCCACCAGGGGCAGCAGATCGAGCCGGTGTTCCTGCACCTGCAGTATGCCCAGCAGGTCCTTGGTGGGACCGCCGCTCTTCTGCTTCGGGCCCGGTGGCAGATGGTGGATCAGCTTCTCGAGCTCTGTGTGGGCCTCTCCCAGGTCGCCCGGTTCGACCAGGTGCTCGGCGAGCTGACCGGACAGGGCGAGCACGGATTCCGTGATCGACGCCGGTGCCCGGTCCAGTGGGACGTCGCCGTCCCATGCGGCCACCACGCGGTGGGCCAGCTGCCACAGCTCGGTCTCCGACACGAGAGTCGTGGACGGTTCGAGCGGCAGCACCATGCCGTGGCGTTGGAGCAGTCGGCCCGCGTACGAGTGGTACGTGCTCACCTCGGGCTCGCCCGACAGGACGGTGCGCCGCAGCTCACCGGACGGATCGAGACGCCGCAGCAGGTCGGACCCGGCCAATCGGGCCAGCCGTTGGCGAATGCGCGTGGTGAGCTGCTGGGCGGCCTTGCGCGTGAAGGTCAGGCCCAGCACCTCCTCCGGCCGGACCAGACCGTTGGCCACCATCCAGACCACTCGCGCCGCCATGGTCTCCGTCTTGCCGGCACCGGCGCCGGCAACGACCAGCAACGGACCGCGCGGAGCCGCGATGATCTCCGACTGCTCGTCGGTGGGCGGGAACTGGCCGAGAGCGACGGCGACCTCGGCGGGGCTCACTCGGGCCACGTCTCTCATCCTTCGGTCACCTGCCTGCCTCTGTCCTGTGCCGGGCAGGACGACGCTATCGGGCAGTGCCGACAGCCGTCGTTGACGCGAGCCTCGAACACCGGGCCCCGCGTGGCACGCGCCGCGTCGACGACGACGGTGCGCCACTGCTCGAGGGTCTCCCCCGTGAGTGCTGCCTGCGCTCGTTCGGTGGCACCGGTCCTGGTGTGCGGCTTGGCGACGTAGACCAACCGCCCGCCGCCGGGACTGCCGGCCGGTTCGCCCTCGACCGCACCGGCGGCGAGTGCCACCTGATACGTCGCGAGCTGCGCGTGCTCGGCCGTCGCCGCGGCCGTCGCCGCGTTCTTACCGGTCTTGACGTCGACGACCACGGGTCGTCCGTCGGGGTCACGTTCGAGCCGATCGATCCGTCCGCGCAGCGCGACGGCGGGCTCGTCCGGCGTGCGCGGTTCCAACACCCCGTCCACCGGCACCTCGACACCGGCCTCCGTCAGCTCGCCGCGTGAGCGTGACATCCACTCCTGAAACGTCTCGATCATGGTGGCGGTACGTGCGAGCTCCTTGCGCGAGAACCACGCAGATCCGAGATCGACTGCCACCCAAGCTTTCTCCAGCTCTCTGCGCACCTCGTGCGGCGGCACCCGACCGGCCACTGCCTGCACCAGCGTGTGCACCAGCGTTCCGGTGACCGCGTGCACGGTGTCGCCGTCGGTGCCCCCGTTGCGTTCGAGCGCCCACCGCAGCGGGCACGCGGTGAGCACCTCCACCGTGGACGGCGACAACGACACCGGCCCGTCCGCCGGATCCCACAGCGGCAACTCGGTACTGGTTCCGGACAGCCCGTACCACTCGTCCGGGTGGGCGCCGCGCACCCCTTCCCGCGCCAGTCGCGCCAGGTGCCGTGCGGCGCGCGCACGGCGGTCGGGGTCGTTCTCCGCGACACGACGGTCGCACACGACCGCACGCAGCTCGGCGACCAGAGCGGGCAACGCGAGCACCCGGCCGAGAGGCGCGGTGGGGCCGGCACCGGAGTCGCTCTCGTCGACGTCCGAGTACCGCACGGCATCGGACGCGAGCAGGTCGTCCACGAACCTCGACCGCACGGTGTCCGCGCCACCGGTCACCGAGTCGACGGCGGTGACGAGCAGGCTCGACCGTGCGCGGCTGCACGCCACCAGGAACAGGCGACGTTCCTCCGCGAGCAACGGTGCGGTCCGCGAGACCCGATCGTCCAACTCGCGATCGCCGTCGGAGACACCCGCGGCGAGATCCACCAGGGCCTCGACCCCGAGCAGCGATCCGCGCGGGCGCAGCGCGGGCCACAGTCCCTCCTGTACGCCCGCCACCGCGACGACGTCCCACTCGCGCCCGACCGCGGCATGGGCACTCAGAATCCGCACCGCGTCGGGAACGATCGCGGGACGCCGCCCGTCGCCCACGGGAACCTCCTGGTCGGTGACGTACTCGACGAACCCCTCCAGGGTGCCGCGCGGGAGTGCGTCGACGTACGCGGCCGCGGCGTCGAACAACGCGACGACGCTGTCCAGATCCCGATCTGCCTGCACGCCGAGAGGCCCACCCCGGCCGGACGACGCCACCCACCGGCGTTCGAGCCTGGTGGCACGCCACCCGGCCCAGAGTGCGTCCTCGACGCGACGACCGGCCGGGCCCACCGCCTTCGCGATGGCCGTGACCACGGCACGGACGCGGGTGAGCGGTGCCTTCTCGACGTCGGACAGACGTGCGACGAGCGGGTCGACCGAGGAGCCGATCATCGCGGCGCGCAGCAGCACGGACGAGTCCCGCTCGCCGCCCTCGGCCACGTCGCCCCGCCGTAGCCCGCGACGCAGTCTGCGGACGGCGAGCGGATCCGCCCCTCCGATGGGACCTTCGAGCAGTGCCAACGCAGCGTCGTCGGAGAACACCGCCGCCGACCGCTCGGGTGCGCACCGGGCAGCGGCGACCGCACGCATCGCGAGCAGCAGGGCAGCCGCACCACGGTGCCGATGCAGGGGCACGGCCGTGGCGGACGACACCACCGGCACCCCCGCGGCGTGCAGCGCGCGACGCAGGGACGGCAGCGACCGCGGAACGGAGCGGACGACGACGGCCATCTCCGACCAGGGCACGCCGTCGGCGAGATGCGCGCGGCGGAACCTGTCGGCGATGGCGGTGGCCTCCTTCGCCGTCGAGGACGCGACGACCACCCGCACCGGCGGAACCGCGCGGGTCTCCTCCTCGGCCGACGGGTGTTCGTCCTCCGCCCTGTCGTCGCGGAACTGCGTGCCGACACGGTGTGCGACCCGACCGGACAGGTGCGCGGTGATCGCCCGCTGCACCGAGGCGACACCGGAGTCCGAACGGTGGTTGCGGGACAACACGACACGACGACCACCGTGCCCGTCGTCCAGATCGGTGAGGAAGTGCGCGTCCGCGCCGCGGAAGGAGAAGACCGCCTGATCGGGATCGCCGGCGACGACGGTGGACGACGCACCGGCGGAGAGCAGCCGCACCAGCTGGGCCGCCTGCGGATCGAGGTGCTGGGCATCGTCCACCAGCACGTGGCGGATGCGCCGACGTTCGGAGACGAGCAGGTCCGGATCCGTCGCGAACGCCGTGAGCGCTGCACCCACGAGCTCGGCCGCGTCCAGTCCGGGCGACGTGGCCTCCGGAGTCTCGACGCCGACCGATCCTCGAAGCAACATCGCCTGTTCGTACTGTGCGGCGAACTTGCCCGCAGCTACCCACTCGGGCCGAGAGTGCTTCCGCCCCCACGCGATCAGGTCCTCCGGACCGAGCCCGCGTTCCGCGGCGCGCAGGACGAGATCACGGAGCTCGGACGCGAAGCCCACCAGTCCGAGCGCCGGGCGCACGCGCTCCGGCCACCGGGCGGCGCCGTCCGCGATCTCACCGCGGAGCATCTCGCGGATCACGGAGTCCTGCTCCGCGTTGGTGAGGAGACGCGGCGGCGGATTGCCGTAGGCGGACGCCTGCAACCGCAGCACGGCGAAGGCGTACGAGTGCACCGTGCGTACGAGTGGCTCGCGTGTCGCGCGGGGCTCGGAGGACACGCCCAACAGCCCGGCGGTGATCTGCTCGCGCATGTCGACGGCCGCCTGACGCGAGTGCGTGAGCACCAGGACCGACTCCGGATCGCTTCCCGGCGCCGTCATCCGCGCCACCGCCACATCGGCGACGAGCGCGGTCTTCCCGGTGCCCGGACCGCCCAGAACCTGCCACGGCCGGGAGTCGCCGGGCTCACTCGGCGCGACCAGCGGCGCACACTCCTGCGGCCACGTGCGCACCTGCGCGACACGGTGCGTCCGGCGCACCAGCCGGATACCGCCACGGGTGACAGCCGCGTCTCCGGTGGTGCCCGCGCCGTCGTCGTTCATGAGGCGCATTGCATCATGGGAGTCCGACACACCCCCAGTTCCCACACAGCCCCCTCTCCGAGACCGACTCGGTTCCGCCACCGCGTCGACACTCGACCGCTCAGGAGACCCCATGCCGACGACCTCCGAATCCCCCGCCCCCACGACGGATGCCGACGACGTCGCCGTGTACGGCCCGGCGTCCGGACCGGTGGTCCTGGCGATCCACGGCATGACCGGCCACGGCAGGCGCTGGCATCGGTGGAGCGAGCACCTGCCCGAGGCCCGCGTCGTCGCTCCGGACCTGGTGGGTCACGGCAGGGCACCGTGGACTCCGCCGTGGTCGATCGAGCGCCAGGTCGATCGGCTGGCCGACGTCCTACGGGCCCACTCGGCCGGGCCCGTCGTCGTGGTCGGCCACTCCTACGGGGGCGCGCTCGCGATCCATCTCGCGAGGTCGTTCCCGTCGCTCGTCGCGGGACTGGTGCTGCTCGATCCCGCCATCGGCCTGCCGCCGGACTCGATGCTGGAGACGGCGCAGTCGACGGTGCTGTACGACGACTACACCGATGCCGCGGAGGCACGCTCGGAGAAGCTCCACGGTGCGTGGTCCGACGTCCACCCGGCTCTCGTCGACGAGGAGATCGCCGAGCACCTGGTGGACACCGACGACGGGCGAGTGCGATGGCGGACGTCGACGGCCGCCGTCGTCGCGTCGTGGGGCGAGCTCGCGCGCCCGTTCGTGCTGCCGCCCGGTGACATTCCGGTCACCGTCGTGCGCGCCGCGCGGGTGGACCCGCCGTACCTCACACCGGAGTTCCGGGACGCACTCGTCCGCTCGTCGCCGGACGTGCGGATCGTCGACCTGGACTGCGACCACATGGTGCCGCAGGCGAAGGGTCCCGAATCGGCAGCTCTGGTCGACGAGATGATCCGACGCGTGACGACGTCGTGAGCCGCATCACCGACGAACAGGTCGAGGCCGTGCGCGCCGTCGTGGCCGCAGTCCCCGCGGGCAGTGTCACCACGTACGGCGACATCGCCCGGGTCGTCGGACTGCCAAGCCCACGCATCGTCGCGTGGATCATGCGGACGGACTCCTCCGATCTGCCGTGGCACCGGGTCATCCGTGCCGACGGCCGCCCGGCTCCCCACCTCGTGACACGTCAACTCGCGGCGCTGGCCGAGGAGGGGGTGTCGTCCGTCGACGGCCGCATCGCTCTGGCGTCGGTCCGGTACCGCCACGAGCCCTGATCGAGTGTCAGACCATCGCTTCGGGGACGGCGTGCGACGGAACGCTCTCGCGGGGCCCGGCATCGACTCCCGCTCCCACCAGTTCCGCGAGGACGGCGACCGCGTCCTCGATCTCCTCGGGGCTGCGGGAGAACGGGATGCGTTGGCACTCGTCGAAGGCGTATCCCGTCCCGAAGCGTGATCCGGGGGCGAGCAGCAGTCCGCGACCGCGGGCCGATTCCACCAGGTCCGTGGACCGGACGCCCGATGGCAGCGTGCACCACAGCGACAGTCCGCCGCGCGGCCGGTGGAACGTCCAGCCCGGCAGCGACCGCGTCACGGCCGCCATCGCCGTGTCGCGACCCGCCCGCAGCTGATCGGCGCGGTGCGCCACCACCGCGTCGTACTCGCCGAACAGTTCCACGGCCGTGTACTGATCCATCATCGACACCGAGAGCTGCCGCCTCGCGTAGGTCGTGGCCACGCGCGCCAGGTGCACCGGGTCCGCGCGCACCCACCCCACCCGCAGCCCGCCCCACACGGTCTTGCTCAACGATCCGACGGTGATGCAGGCGCGGTCCGGGACCGGTGCGCCGAACGGCTCGACGTCGGCGTCGCCGTCGAGACGGAGGTCGGCCGACGCCTCGTCCACCACGGTCACCACGGCGTGCCGATGCAGCGTGGCCGCGAGCCGACGCCGGGACGTCTCGGGCAACACCGCTCCGGACGGGTTGGAGTGGTCGGGCATCAGGTAGGCCAGTACCGGATCATGTTGCCGCGCAGCCCTGTCCATGTTCTCCACGAACGTGTCGGGATCATCCGGATCGATGGCCACCGGAACACACTTGCCACCCACGGCTCGCACCATGTCGATGGCGCCCGGGTAGGTCGGGTGTTCGGTCAGCACACGATTGCCCTGTTCGACGAAGGTGTCGATCACGGCGTGCAACGCATCGCTGGCGCCAGCGGTCACGAGAATCTGGTCGGCGCTGGTGGGGAGCCCGCGAGCGGAGTAGTACCGGGCGATCGCCTCGCGCAGTCGGCCCACACCGGTGGGCACGTAGCCGACGTGCAGGCCCGTCGTGCTCAGCGCGCGGGCAGCAGCGTCGTAAGCGGGTCCCAGCAGGGCCGAGGCCGGCGGCGCGGCGTTGACGAATTCGAGCACGCCCGGTTGGGTGCCGCGCAGGATGCCGCCCCACGGCTGACTGTCCCCGCGCGGAACGACGAAGGTGCCCGCCCCGTGCACCGACACCGCGATGCCGTGCTCACGGAGTTCGCGATAGGCCGACGCGACCGTCACCCGGCTGACCCCCAGCACCGACGCGAGGACGCGCTCCGCGGGCAGGCGGGCATCGGCGGCCACCGCGCCTTCCTCGACGAGACGGTGCAGTTCCTGCGCGAGTCCGAGGTACAGGGACCGACTGTCCCGCGCGACGGCGGTCATGTCGATCGCGGCGGCGAGTGCGCGCGCCGACAACCCGTCGCGCAGCCGTGCGGGAGTGGATGCCATGCCGCCACTATGCCACAGTCCACTCGAGTCCAGTGGACTGCTCCATCAGGCCTTTCGCCGGTCGAGACTCTGTCCATGATCGTCATCGGAACACTTCTGGCCCTGTCCACTCTCAGCATCGGGTTCGGCGCCGTCGCCGTCGCGGGCGGCGGTCGCCACTCTCTCGAGGGCCCACCGCGCAGTCGGCCCGTGTCCACCACCGGTCGATGAGGCTGCCGCGTCGCCTCCACTACTGTGGATCACATGTCGGGACGCACAGCGCGCACGGACGCGCTGATACTCGCCGGCGGACGCAGCTCACGGATGCAGGGAACCACCAAGCCTGCCGCGCTCGTGGACGGAGTCACCCTCGTCGATCGGGTGCTGGGAGCGACGTCGTTCTGCACCGTCACCGTCCTCGTCGGACCGGACGACGTGACTGCCGACCCGCCGGGACCGAGGCGTGTCCGCCGCACCCGCGAGGACCCGCCGTTCGGAGGCCCGGTACGTGCGTTGGCGGCCGGGCTGGCCGTCACCGTCGACGACGGTGACGGTCCGCGGGAGAACGACGTCGTGTTGACCCTGTCCGCCGACCTGCCGTACATCACCGAGCCTGCACTCCGACTGCTCGTGCGAGAACTGCTGCGAGACACGACAGTCGAAGCAGTGTTCGGAACCGACTCGACCGGTCGCACCCAGTACCTCGTGGGCGCCTGGCGTCGCGACGCCCTCGTTCGAGGCGTCACCGCCGCGCTCGCACGCTGTCCGGCGGACGCCGAGCGCGGCCCGTCCATCCGCGACGCCCTGCCGGACGTCGTGGGCACCGTGGCGCTCACCGGCATCGACGACGTGGACACGCCCACCGAACTCGCGGCCGTCCGCACCGCGTCGAGACGCCCCTCCGTCGAGGTGGCGCGCCTCCTCGTGGGGAGCAGACTCACCGCGATCGCACCTCGTACCGCGTCGCTGGCCGACAGCCTCGGCGGCACGCTCGCGGAGCCGCTGATCGCCGCACGCCCGTTTCCGAGCTTCGTCACGTCCGCGATGGACGGCTACGCCGTGTGCGGCGACGGACCCTGGCACGTCGACGACGCCGTGGTGGTCGCCGGCGCCACCGACGACGTCGTCCTCGACACCGGCCACGCGGTGCGCATCGCCACCGGCGCAGCGGTTCCGGCGGAGTCGGGCGTGGTCCGCGACGAGTTCGTCGTTCTCGACGACGACGGTCTGCTCCACCGGTCGGACGGCGCACCCGTGCGCAACGACGCCCGCAGTATCGCCGAGGACTGGGACGGCGGAAGCGAACTCGCGCCGGCGGGCACCGTGATCTCCCCCGCCGTCGTGTCGGCCGCGCTCTCTGCCGGCGTGATCCGGGCGTCGACACGCCCCGCCCCGACCGTCCGACTCGTTCTCACGGGCGACGAGATCGGCGACGACACCGCGCCGGCGGCCGGGCGCATCCGCGACACCATCGGGCCGGTCATGCCGACGTACCTACGGTCGTGCGGGTTCGCACTCGCCGACGTCGCGCACTGCGCCGACACCGACGATGCCTTCGACGCGGCGATCCACGGCGGTGCGGACTCCGCACCGCCGGACGTCGTAGTCATCATCGGCGCGACCGGCGGCGGCGCCGCGGATCGACTGGACGACGCACTTCGACGCGCCGGAGCACACCGTGTCGTCGACGGACTCGCCTGCCGCCCCGGCGGTTCCGCCTCCGTCTCGGAGCTGCCCGATCATCGCGTGGTCCTGGGTGTCCCGGGCAATCCGTATGCCGCCGTCACCACGGTGATGCTGCTCGGCCCCGCCATCGCCGCGGCCTTGACCGGACGGTCCGTCCCGATACCGCTGACCGGAACACTGGCCACCGAGGTCGATGCCGGTGACGTCACTCGAGCCCTGCCCGCGTCCTACCTCGGCGCGGGTACCTGGCGGTGCGAGAGCTCCGTGCGTACAGCACATCTCGCGGCGCTGGTGGGCCGTGACGGCATCGCCGTCGTCACTGCGGGCCGGAGTCCGGGCGCTCCCGTCGAGATCGTGCCGCTGCCGCAGAGATGACGTCGGCACCCTCGCGGTAGCGATCGACGAGCAGCTGCACCACTCCCCCGTGCAGCCCCAGCGGTTCGGTGACACCGTCCGCTCCAGCGGACTGCAACCTCGTGTGAAAGAGGCCGGGCGCCAACAGGTACGAGGCGACGAAGACCTTCTCCCCGGTGGCCTTCAGAGTGGGGACCAGGTCCGCCGCGCGCGGCTCGCCTGTGGCGACGTAGGCGACGGTGACCGCCGATCCGGTGACGGCGGCGAGCTGATCCGCCGCGGTGTGCACGTCGTCGAGGGCCCGCACGTCGGAGGAGCCCGCCGCGGCGAGGACGATGCGATCGCCGGTCGTCCATCCGATCTGCTCGAGCCTGTCACGCAGTACCCGCGCGAGATCGAGATCCGGGCCCAGTGCGCGGGTGACGTGGACGTCGTCGTGACCGCTCTCGGCGATTTCGCGGGGCACGTCCGCGTGCACGTGATAGCCCGAGGCCAGGAAGGCGGGCACGACCACGACGGGACCGTCGACATCGCGCAGGACCTCCGACGGAGTGGGTCCCAGCACGTCGACGAAGGCGACCCGCACCGAGCCCACGTGCGGAGCCACGGCGTCGGCCAGCGCGGCGATCACCTCGACGCCGGCGGGGTTGCGCGTGCCGTGCGCGACGAGGACGAGTCGAGGATCGCTCACGACGCCTCCCCCGTCCGGCCGAGGCCGCCGCCCGGAGCACTCGACACGGCGTCGATCAGGTCGTCCGCGCTGTCGTCGACGGCGAGGCGGTATCCCCGCTTGACGACGGTCTGGATCGCTCTGGGTGCGCCGAGCGCGGACCGCACTCGCGCCATGGCCGTCTCGACGGCATGGGTGTCGCCGCCCCCACCCGGCAGAGCGGCGAGCAGGTCCTCGCGGGAGATCACCTGTCCGGGACGGCGAGCGAGAGTCTTCAGCACGGCCATGCCCGCGGGTGACAGAGCCTTGGGTGTGCCGTCGACGACGACGCACGCGCCGAGAACGCGCAACTCGTGACCGCCGGCCCGGACGATGCCCGCTCGACGCGGAAGTTCGTCGGCGACGTGGCGCACGAGAGCTCCGACACGCGCCCGCGCGGGCGCCGTCGTGGGAACACCCAGTACGTCGAGCGGAGCGGAGGTCACGGGCCCGACGCACACGGCGAGCACCCGATCGCGGAACGACTGCAGCATCGGTTCCAGCACACCGTTCTCCTTGGCGCGCATCAACATCGAGGCCACGGCGGGGGCACTGGTGAAGGTCACCGCATCGAGGTCACCACACAGTACGGCCTCGATCATGCGGTCCATCGGTGCCGAGTCGTCGGGTTGCACCCAGCGGTAGACCGGAACCGGGATGACCGTCGCGCCGGCCTGCCGCAGCACCTCGCAGAAGTCCGGAACCGGCTCCCACTCGGTGGTGGCGCCGTGCAGTTGCACCGCGACGCGGACGCCGTCCACGCCCTCCGCCAACAGATGTTCCAGCACCTCCGCGGACGACTCGGACTCCGGTGACCACTCCTCGCGCAGACCTGCTGCACGGATGGCTCCCTTGGCCTTCGGCCCACGGGCGAGGATGCGGGTGCCCTCGAGGGCCCGAGTGAGCTCCTCGGCGTCGCCCCACCCGTCGGCGGCCTCCATCCAGCCACGGAAACCGATGCCCGTGGTGGCCACGGTGACAGCCGGCGGAAACTCGATGATCTCGCGGGTACGACGACCGAGCTCCGCATCGTCCGACAGCGGAATGATCCTGATCGCCGGGGCGTGCACCACGTTCGCTCCGCGCCGTACCAGCAGCGAGGCCAGTTCGTCGGCGCGTCGAGCCGCGGTGACGCCCACGGTGAACCCCGCGAGGGGAGCGTCGGACGAGGTCGGCTGATCGATCACGGGGATGTCGTCTCCGTTCCACTTCTCGGCCGGACGGATGTGCCCGAGGTCTGGGTCGATGCGCCCGAGGGCTGGGCGGACACTGCGACGACGCCGTCGATCACGGTGACCTCGTGTACCGCCAAGGTCGTGTCCGGGTCGTCGAGGCAACGGCCGTCCACCAGCGAGAATACCTGCTTGAGCAACGGCGACGCGACGGTCGGCTCGCCGCCGCGGTCCCCGACCAGTCCGCGCGACATCACGGCGGCCCGTCCGAAGGGGTCGATGTTGCTCACGGCGAACAGCTCCTCGTCGCCGGTGCGGAACAACGCCACCTGCGCCCCGGAGGGCAGCAACACGGCGACTCCCCGACCCGGAGTGAGTTCCGAGAGTGCGAGCGCGGTGATCCACTCGTCGGTGTCGCCGCTGGTCACGGTCGTGGAATGGCGAGGTGCTGAGTCGATGACAGTCATGGTGGTCCTCCCTGGGGACAGTTCTACGGGGCTGGTGTTACTCGGCCGTTACGGCGACATGACCGCCACTCACCCGACCGGAACGGACGGCATCCCCATCAGGACCGGAACCTTGCGGGCACCGGACTCGTCGAACGAGACGGTGGGGTCGGACTCCTCCGGGGCGTTGACGAACGAGACGAAGCGCGCGAGCTTGGTCTCGTCCTCCAACACACCCCGCCACTCGTCCCTGTAGCCCTCGACGTGCGACGCCATCGCTGCCTCGAGGTCCGCGGCGATACCCAGGCTGTCCTCGCACACGACGGCGCGCAGGTGGTCGAGTCCGCCCTCGAGACTCTCGACCCACGGCGCCGTGCGCTGCAGGCGGTCCGCCGTGCGCACGTAGAACATGAGGTACCGGTCGATGTACCGGACGAGGGTGGTGTCGTCCAACCCCGACGCGAGGAGTTGCGCGTGCTTCGGCGACTGGCCGCCGTTGCCGCCGACGTAGAGATTCCATCCGCTCTCGGTGGCGATGATGCCGACGTCCTTGCCGCGCGCCTCGGCACATTCGCGCGCACAACCGGACACCCCGAACTTGATCTTGTGCGGCGACCGCAGACCGCGGTACCGCTTCTCGAGATCGACGGCCATTCCCACCGAGTCCTGGACGCCGTAGCGGCACCAGGTCGAGCCGACACAGCTCTTCACCGTGCGCAGCGACTTGCCGTACGCCTGGCCCGATTCCATGCCGGCGTCGACCAGTCGCTTCCAGATGGCGGGGAGCTGCTCGACGCGTGCGCCGAACATGTCGATGCGCTGGCCGCCCGTCACCTTGGTGTACAGCCCGAAGTCGCGCGCGACCTCACCGATGACGATGAGCTGCTCCGGTGTGCACTCGCCACCCGGCATACGAGGAACGACGGAGTAGGTGCCGTTCTTCTGGATGTTCGCGAGGAAGTGATCGTTGGTGTCCTGCAGGGCAGCCTGCTCACCGTCGAGGATGTGTTCCGAGGACGTGGACGCCAGGATCGAGGCCACGACCGGCTTGCAGATGTCGCAACCGGCGCCGCGGCCGTGAGCGGCGACGAGACCGGAGAACGTGCGGATGCCCGCGCCGGCGACGATCTCGAACAACTCGCGCCTCGACTGGGAGAAGTGCTCGCACAGGGCCTTCGACATGACCACGCCCGACGCGGCGAGCAACTGCTTGATCGTGGGGAGACAGCCACCGCACGTGGTGCCGGCGTCGGTGCAGGACTTGACCGAAGCGATGTCGCAGGCGCCCGCAGCGATGGCCGAGCAGATGGTCCCCTTGTCCACACCGTTGCACGAGCACACCTCGGCATCGTCGGGAAGCGCTCCGGCGCCGAGCTTCTCGCCGCTCGGCGAGATCAGTGCAGCCGGATCGCCCGGGAGTTCGCGGCCGACGAGCGGGCGCAGCGTCGCGTACGCCGACGCGTCCCCCACGAGGATGCCGCCGAGCAGAGTCCTCGCGTCGTCCGACAGCACGAGCTTGGCGTAGGTGCCCTTCGCGGCATCGTTGAGCACCACCTCGAGTGCGCCCTCGGTGGCGCCCATCGCGTCCCCGAAACTGGCGACGTCGACACCGAGCAGTTTGAGCTTGGTCGAGAGGTCCGCGCCCGGGAACTCGGCGGTACCGCCGACGAGCCGATCGGCGACGACCTCCGCGCTGGAGTACCCCGGAGCGACGAGGCCGTAGCACCGGCCCTCGATGGCCGCACACTCGCCGATGGCGTAGATCGCGGGATCCTCGGTACGGCAACCGATGTCGGTGAGGATGCCACCACGCTCGCCGACCGGGAGGCCGCTTGTACGGGCGAGAGCGTCCTGCGGGCGGACACCCGCCGAGAACACCAGCAGGGCGGCGTCGATGACGCTGCCGTCCGCCAGAGTGACGTCGATGCCGTGATCGTTCTCGGCGATGGCCGAGGTGCCGACACCGGCGTGGACGGTGACACCGAGCTCGGTGACGAGCTTCGCCAGGACCGCACCGCCGCCCTCGTCGACCTGCAGCGGCATCAGTCGCGGCGCGAATTCCACAACGTGCGGCGTCATGCCCATCTGCTTCAGGGCGTTCGCGGCCTCGAGACCGAGCAGGCCGCCGCCGACGACCACTCCCACTGCGCCGGGGCCGGCCGCGTCGGCGCAGGTGCGGATACGATCCAGGTCGTCGATCGTGCGATAGACGAAGCAGCGATCGAGGTCGTGCCCCGCGATGGGGGGGACGAACGGGTAGGACCCCGTGGCCATGACCAGCGCGTCGTACGGCACCACCGCACCGTCCGAGGTGGTGACCACCCGAGCGTCGCGGTCGATCGACTCGGCCCGCACGCCGGTACGCAGGGTCACCGCGGTGTCCCCGACATAGTCGTTGCCCGCCAACGCGAGTTCCTTGTGGTCCCAGGCGCCGACGTAGGACGAGAGCCCGACGCGGTCGTAGGCGGGGAGGGCCTCCTCGCAGAGGACGGTGACGGACCACTCGCCGGCCGTGTCGCGTGCGCGCAGCGCCTCGACGAACCGGTGGCCCACCATTCCGTGTCCCACCACCACGACTGTGCGGTGAGCGGTCTGGTCGGTCATGACAATCTCCTCGGGAAACGGTGAACGGGTGGTGTGACTCGGGTCGGTCATGCGGTGACCGGGAAGGCCGGAGGCCGGTCGTTGTCGGGGACCGGGAAGGCCGGAGGCCGGTCGTTGTCGGGGACGGGATCCGCTCGGTGCAGCCAGTCGCAGAGGCCGTCGACGACACCCACGCAGCTACCGCAACCGGTGGTGGCGCGGGTCTTCTCGGCCATGGCCTCGGGGGTGTGGGCACCGCCGCGCCACGCGCTGACCAAGTGCTTCTTGGTGACGGTGTTGCAGCGGCAGATCACGGCTGCGTCGGGCATGGTCGACGGGTTGGCGCTCTCGGTGGGTCCACCGACGAGGTGCCCGAGCAGCAGGGTCATACGGTCGACGGGGACGAGCGATCCGCCGTCGAAGTACTGGCTGAGCGTTCCGACGACTTCCGGGTTGCCGAGCATCACCGCGCCGACCAGGCGGTCCTTGCGGACGACGACCTTCGCGTACCGGCCGCGGGTGGGGTCGCTCATGACCAGGACCTCGGACTCGGTGTCGTTCGGGTCGACGTCGATCTCGCCCATCGAGGCGAGGTCGACGTCGTGCGCCTTGAGGCGGGTGATCTGCGCGGTGCCGTGGTACTCGGCGCGGGACGCGCTGCCGCACAGCTGGTCCGCGACCACCCCGGCCATTTCCCAGGCGGGCTGGACCAGGCCGTAGACCTCACCGCGGTGCTGGGCGCACTCGCCGATCGCGCGGATGTGCGGGTCGGAGGTGCGCAGGTCGTCGTCGACGACGACAGCGCGGTCGACGTCGAGCCCGGCCGCGACGGCGAGGTCGATGTTCGGACGGATCCCGGCCGCGACGACGACCAGGTCGGCGGGCAACGCGCTGCCGTCGGACAACACGAGTTCGCGCGTGCCGTCGGGCGCGGTACGCAGAGCCTCGGCCCGAGCGCCCAGCGCCACGTCCATCCCCAGCTCTCGCAACACTCGGGTCAGCACGGCGCCGCCACCGGCGTCCATCTGCTTCTCCATCGGATACGCGCGGGGGTGGACGATGGTGACGTCCGATCCGCGCATGAGGGCGCCGCGTGCGGCTTCGATGCCGAGAAGCCCGGCGCCGATCACGACGACGCGGGAACCGGGTCCCGTTGCTGCGGTGATGGCGTCGCAGTCGGCGAGAGTGCGGAACGCCACCACACCGTCCGCGGGGTGACCGTCCGCGTCGGTCATGCCGGGCGCGGGCGGCAGGAAGGACCGCGAGCCGGTGGCGAGGACGAGCGTGTCGTAGGTGTCCGTGGACCCGTCCGAGCGCGTGATCGTGCGGCGCTCGCGATCGATCGACGTGACCGCGACCCCGATGTGCGTCTCCAGACCGTTGCGCTCGCACCAGTTCTCGGGCTTGATTCGAGTGTCCCTCGGGGTCAGGTGCCCGGCGACCACGTTGGAGAGCAGGATGCGGTTGTACGCGGCGTGATTCTCGTCGCCGTAGACGACCACCTGGACGCGGGCCGCATCCGCGTCGCGTCGGTGGATCTCCTCCTGCAACCGGGCACCGGCGAGGCCGTTCCCGATCACGACGACGCGATGAGGTGCACTCATGCCGTCTCCCCGTCCGTCGCGCCGACCAGGTGCGCGGCGATGCGCACCGCGCAGACCTTGAACTCGGGCATCCGGCTGGTGGGATCGAGTGCCGGGTTGGTCACGAGGTTGGCGCGCGCCGCATCGGCGAAGTGGAACGGCAGGAACACCGTGTCGAGCCGCATCGACGCGTCGCACCGCACGCGGGCGACGACCGTTCCGCGGCGCGAGACGACGTCCGCGTCGTCGCCGTCCTCGAGCCCCGCGCGACCGGCGGTATCCGGGTGGACCTGGACGAACATCGGGCCTGCCGCCTCCGACAGGGACGGTACGCGCCGGGTCTGCGCACCGGACTGGTAGTGCGTGAGCACCCGCCCCGTCGTCGCGAGGAGAGGAAAGTCGGCATCGGTGGGTTCTGCGGGCCCGACCTGGTCGACCGTGACGAAACGTGCTCGTCCGGTGGGTGTCTCGAAACGATCGAGGAACAGTCTCGGTGTGCCGCCGTGCGTCTCCGACGGTACCGGCCAGTGCAGCGCCTCCCCGGCGTCGAGACGCTCGTAGGTCACGCCCGAGTAGTCGGCGATGCCACCGCGGGACGCTCGGCGCAACTCCTCGAACACCGTCCGTGCGTCGCGGGGGAAGCGGTCGGCGGGCTGGCCCAGGCGAACGGCGAGATCGGCGAGGATGTCGAGCTCCCCGCGCGCGCCCTCGGGAGCGTCCACGGCCCTGCGCCGGCGCAGGATGCGGCCCTCGAGGGAGGTCATGGTGCCCTCCTCCTCGGCCCACTGCAGCGTCGGCAGCACGACGTCGGCCATCGCGGCAGTCTCGGAGAGCACGAAATCGGTGACGACGAGCATCTCGAGTGAGGCGAGCCGGTCGACGACGTGACCGGCCCGCGGGGCCGAGACGGCGATGTTCGAGCCGTGCACCATGAGCGCGCGGGGACCACCGGGGGTGCCGAGGGCGTCGAGCAGTTCGTAGGCGCTCAGTCCCGCACCCGGGAGTGCGGACTCCTCGATACCCCAGAGGGCGGAGATGTGTTCACGCGCTGCGGGATCGGTGATCTTGCGGTATCCGGGAAGCTGGTCCGCCTTCTGCCCGTGCTCGCGTCCGCCCTGTCCGTTGCCCTGGCCGGTGATGCAGCCGTATCCGGTTCCGTGTCGTCCGCACAGCCCCAGCACGAGAGAGAGTCCGATGACGGCCGAGACCGTGTCGGTTCCGGACGCGTGCTGTTCGGCGCCACGGGCGGTGAGCACGTAGGCGCCCGTACCCGCGTCCCGTGACTGCGCCAGCAACCGCACCGTCTCCCGCAGGCGAGCGACGGGAACGCCGGTGACGCGCTCGGTCCGCTCCGGCCACCACTGCGCCGCCGCCGTCCAGAACTCGTCGAAACCCTCGGTGCGTGAGTCGATGTAGTCGCGATCGGCGTACCCCTCGACCACTGCCAGGTGCACCAGGCCCAGTGCGAGGGCCAGGTCGGTGCCCGGCGACAGTTGCAGGTGCACTCCGCCGGCGGACACCGCCCGGTCCACCGTCGCGGTGCGCCGTGGGTCGGCGACGATGAGCCCGCCCGCGTCGGCGGCGGTCCGGAGATGCTGCACGAAGGGGGGCATCGTCTCCGCGACGTTGCCGCCCAGCACCAGCACGGCCCGCGCGGAACCGATGTCCGCCAACGGGAACGGCAGTCCTCGGTCGATTCCGAACGACTTGTTGCCGGCGGCCGCGGCCGACGACATGCAGAACCGCCCGTTGTAGTCGATGTTCGACGTGCCCAGCGCGACACGGGCGAACTTGCCGAGCATGTAGGACTTCTCGTTGGTCAGCCCGCCCGCCCCGAAGATCCCGACCGCGTCGGCGCCGTGCTCGGCCCGGACGCGTCGAAGCGTCGTGGCCACCGCGTCGAGTGCGGCGTCCCAGGTCGTCGGGACGAGTTCCCCGTCGACACGCACCAGTGGTGTGGTGAGCCTGCCGGGCACTCGCAGCACCTCGGCGGCGGTCCACCCCTTCTGGCAGAGACCACCCTTGTTGGTCGGGAACTGGCGGGCCTCGATCCCGGCGCTCGCTGCATCCGTGCCGGTGACGGTCATCGCGCACTGCAGCCCGCAGTACGGGCAGTGCGTCGCCGTTCCTGCTCGGGTGGCCGGTGGCCGAAGGGTCTCCGGCACGGATGCAGCGACGGTCATACGGTGACCACGTCCTGCTCGTTCGCGGTACGCGCGCCGGATCGGCGGAGGTACACGGCCCACGTGGCCGCGGCGCAGAGGACGTAGAAGACGAGGAAGACCCAGAAGGCGGACGTCGCCGACTTCTCCGCGCCCGAGTACGACGCGCGCAGGACCAGGTTGATGCCCACTCCACCGAGCGCGCCGATCGCACCGGCGATACCGATGAGCGCACCGGACATCCGGCGGGACCACGCGGCCTGCTCGGTGGCCGACATCCCCACCAGCAACGTCGACTTCGACGCGAAGATCGCCGGGATCATCTTGTAGACGGAGCCGTTACCGAGCCCCGAGAGCACGAACAGCAGGATGAAGCCGACGACGTAGAACACCATCATCGATCCGGTCGCCGCTCCGGCCGTGGCGTCGTCCGTCATCGACGTCGCGACCAGGATGCCGGCGGAGAAGATCATCGCGACGAAGGTGTACATCGTGATGCGGCCGCCGCCGACGCGGTCGGCGAACTTGCCGCCGATCGGTCGGGACAGGGAACCGAGGAGCGGGCCGATGAACGCGATCTGAGCGGCGTGCAGGGAGGCCTGTGCCTGCATGGCCGGGGTGACCGCACCCCCGTCGGCCAGACCGGCGAGGAAGTTGATCTGCAGGATCTGCCCGAACGCGAAGCTGTAGCCGATGAACGACCCGAACGTACCGATGTAGAGGAACGCGATCCACCACGAGTCGGAGAAACGCAGCACGTCGATCATGGAGCGGCCGTTGGTCTTCTGGTTGTCCAGGTTGTCCATGTACAGGGCCGCGCCCACGGCGGCGACCGCGATCAGGACGAGGTAGACGGCGCACACGATCTCGGGTGCGGTGTTGCCCACCGTCGCGATGACGAGGAGCCCGATGAGTTGGATGACGGGGACACCGATGTTGCCGCCGCCTGCATTCAGTCCGAGAGCCCACCCCTTCTCACGCTGGGGATAGAAGGCGTTGATGTTGGTCATCGAGGAGGCGAAGTTGCCGCCGCCCAGTCCCGCGAACGCGGCCACGACGAGATACGTCGTGTACGAGGCGGGATTCATCATGAAGTACAGCGTCAGCACGGTCGGGATCAGCAGCACGAGGGCGCTGAAGATCGTCCAGTTGCGGCCGCCGAACTTCGCGGTGGCGAACGTGTACGGGATTCGCAGGATTGCGCCGACCAATGTCGGCACGGCCACCAGGAAGAACTTCCCGGCCGGGTCGATGCCGTACTGCGCCATCGGCATGAAGAGCACCATCACGGACCAGATGGACCAGATGGAGAAGCCGACGTGCTCCGCGACGACGGACCAGATCAGGTTGCGGCGGGCGATGTGCTTGCCGCCGGCCTCCCAGGCCTCGACATCCTCCGCGTCCCAGTTCGTGATGTGGTGCTTACGAGCGACTGCACCGGGGGCACCGGTGGGCGCCGTGGCAGCGCCGGTATCCGACAAGCTGGTCACGAGTGGCCTCCTGATCTCTGGGGAAGCCCAAAGATAGGAAAACCATGTTGCGGGGGCGCTGCACGCTGTGACCCGTGCGTGAACTTGACCTCACGTCCGTGTTTCAGGGTTGGTGAGGGTCCGGTTCGTGAGGGTCAGGGTCGCGACTGAGCCTGGCGGACGGGCCCGTCCTCGAGGACGCGCGGACGGCAGGCGGCCTTGGCGGCGACCAGCAGCACGGCGATGCCGCACGTGAGGAATGCGAACGACCACTCCCAGCCCCCCGTGTTCTCGTGCAGCACACCGAAGAGAATGGGGCCGGCGCAGGCGATGGTGTACCCGACTCCCTGCGTGAAGCCGGACAGGGATGCCGAGCCGACGGCCGTGCGCGTGCGCAGATTGATGAGCGTGAGCGACATCGGGAACGTCGTCGGACCTGCACCGACCAACACCAGCCACAGCACCGTGCCCGTCGCGGGCGCCCACAGCAGGCCCGCGAAGCCTGCGAGATAGCAGACCGCGCAGCCGATGACGATGGGATAGGGGTCGACCATCCGACTGGTGAAGGACGGCGCGAGCAGGGAACCCGCGAGACCGACCGCGGCGAACACCCCGAGCGAGGCACCGGCGGCACCCTCGCTGATGCCGGCCTCGACCAGGAGGGAGGGCAGCCACGTCAGCATCGAGTACGTGACCATGGACGTCATCGCGAACATGCCGGCCATCCCCCAGCCGAGCGAGGTGCGCCAGACCGGGACGGGCGGCGCCACCGAATGGGCCGACGGCTCGGTGAGCGGCCCGTCGAGCTCGGCCTCCACGGCGGCGTCCTGCGCCGGAGACTCCGCACCGCGCACCGCGGGGGCGGCGGGGCGAGTGCGTCGCGTCAGCATGATGGCCGTCCACGGCACCACGGCGGCGACGGCGGCCACACCCCACATCGCGAGCGACCAGCGCCACCCGACCGCGTCGGCGACGGGGACCGCCGTGAGCGACGGGACGATGGTGCCCAGCTGCAGGAGGCAGATGTAGACGGTGCTCATCATGGCGAGCCGGTCGGAGAAGTAGCGCTTGACCAGCGGCGGGATGACCACGTTGCCGATGCCCATACCGGCCAGGGCGACCGCCGAGAGCAGCGCCAGCGACCCGAGCCCGGGGGCGAACGCCCGCGCGAAGATGCCGACACCGGTCAGAGCCGCCGCGGCGAGTGCCGTCCGTTCGAGTCCGAGACGAGTCGCGATGACCGGGGTGAGCACGCCGAACAGCGCGAACATCGCGGTCGGGAGCATCCCGAGGAGCCCGATGGCGCCGGCGCCGAACCCGAGGTCGTCGCCGATCCGGGGGAACAGCGGCGACACCGAGGTGACCGCTGCCCGAAGTGTGAACGCGGACAGGATGAGTGCCGCGAACACCAACAGCCGTCCCTGCAGTGTCGAGCGTGACCCGGGCTCGGCAGTGGTGGCGGTCGCAGTCATGGGACGAATCATAGGATGATCCGACCTGTCTGGCAAAGGACTATTAGACTGGCCGAGACCGACACCACACGAGAGAAAGACACTGACGTGCAACCCGTACGCCGACAGAGCCTCATCGGGCAGGTCACCGACCAGTTACGAGGCGAGATCGAGTCCGGGACGTGGGCCGTCGGTACGCGGATACCCACAGAACCGGAGTTGACCGAGCTGACCGGCACGGGACGCAACACCGTTCGCGAGGCCGTCCAGGCGCTGGTGCACGCGGGCATGCTCGAGCGGCGCCAGGGATCGGGCACCTACGTGCTCGCGTCGTCGGAGATGCCGTCGGCCCTCGGCAAGTACTTCTCGTCCGCGCGGCGACGCGACGTCCTGGAGCTGCGGCGGGCGCTCGACATCACCGCGGCCACACTGGCCGCCGAGCGGCGGACCGACGAGGACGTCCGGATGCTCGAGGACACCCTGGCGCATCGGACCGCACTGTGGGACGTGGACCGCACCCGGGCCCTGCATCTCGACGTGTCCCTGCACCGTGCCATCGTCGCGGCCAGCCACAACAGCATCTACCTGGAGGTCTACGACTTCCTGCTCCCCAGTATCGAGGAGACCATCCTCGACCACGACGCCGATTCCGACCGTGCGTTCCACGAGGAGCACGCGGCCCTGGTCCGAGCGGTCGTGTCCGGGGACGCCGACGCGGCGGCCACCGCCGCACGCTGCTTCTTCACCGAGCTCGCCGCGGACGGTGCCGATGATCGGGACACCGGCGCACTGCCGACCGACTAGAGGATCAGGCGCACCAGATCGGCGGTACGGGCCAGACCGGGAAACGCCTCGGCGGTCGAGCGCGGATGCAGAGCGTGCACCGCGAGGCGGAACATCACCGCCCGCAATAACATCTGCGGCCACTCGGGGAGATCCTCCCAGCGGCCGATGAGCCCGTCGTCCGCGCCGCCCCAGGAGAGCGCGTCGACGACCACCACGGCCGCGGCCCACGACGCGGGGCGCCAGTACGGGGTGATGTCGGTGATACCGGGAGCCTGCACGCCGTCGAACAGCACCGTGCCGAACAGATCTCCGTGCACCAACTGGTCGGGCTCGCGCACCGGCCGACGCAGGGTGGCCAGCTGACCGATCACCTCGACACTGCGCACACCGTCCGGCGACGTCGGCTCCACCGCTCCCCCGGCACGGGCGGAGCGGAACGGAACCTGTTCCCACGCAGCACGATCAGCGGCGACGAACACGTCCACGTCACTCCACGGCGCGACCGGCGTCTGGGTCAGGAACCGCGGTTTCTCGAGCTGCGACGTCGCGACGTGCAGCCGGGTCGCCAGCGAGACGACCTCGTCGTGGCGGGGTTCGGGAACCCCCTCGATGTACGTGTCCGCGCGCCATCCGGACACGACGTAGCGGCCGTCGGTCGACCGCACCGGCCGCGCGAGCCGAACCCCCTCCACCGCAAGGGTTTCGCGCACCTTCGCCGACCAGGCACCGCGGGCGTGATCGGCCACCGGGGACAGGACGACGTCACCGAGACGCCAACCGCCGTCCCAGTCCGCTCCCAGAGCCACCGGCGCGACGTCTCGGAGCCCGAACGTGCCGATGACGTGCTGGGGAGGTTCCGCCGATGTCATGACGGCCACCGTACCGCCGCCGCGGTGCGAGTCCGCAGACCCCGGTGAGCGCGTGTCCCGGCACGCGTGACCGAACCCGGTGTCAGTACGTCGGGACGGTGGGGTCGACGTCGCGCGCCCACGCCTCGAGTCCGCCGCGCAGGTGGTGGACGTCGGCCATGCCGGCGGACCGCAGGACCGCGAGTGCCTCGGCCGAGCGGACACCCGTCTTGCAGTAGAGCACCACCGGCCGGTCCGTCGGCAGCGACGCGACCGCGTCACCGGCCACCACCGTCGGCAGAGGCATCAGCGTTGCGCCGTCGAGGTGCACGATGTCCCACTCGACCGGATCCCGCACGTCGATCAGTGCCACCGGGGCACCGCCGTCCAGCAGCGCGCGCACGGCCGCCGGATCGAGGTCGCCGTCCACCGAGTCCACCGACGGCAGGGGCGAGGCCACACCGCAGGACACCTCGTAGTCCTCCTCCACCTCGGACACCCGCACGCGACCGGGGTCCCGGCGCAGGGTGACCGTGCGGAAGGTCATGGTGCGCGCGTCGTAGACCAGCAGACGCCCGAGCAGCGTGTCGCCCATGCCCGTCACCAGCTTGACGGCCTCGGTCGCCATGATCGAGCCCACGACCCCGCAGAGCACGCCCAGCACGCCGGCCTCCGAACACGACGGCACAGTGCCCGACGCGGGCGGATCCGGGTAGAGGTCCCGGTAGTCGACGCCGAGACCGCCGGGTGCGGCATCCCAGAACACGGACACCTGCCCGTCGAAGCGATAGATGGATCCCCACACGTACGGGATGCCGGCGACGGCGGCCGCGTCGTTGACGAGGTACCGCGTCGCGAAGTTGTCGGTGCCGTCCACCACCAGGTCGTACTGGCGGAAGAGGTTCACCGCGTTGCGGGGCTCGAGCCGGACCTGGTGCAGCCGGACCTCGATGGTGGAGTCCACAGCCCGGATCGACTCGCGGGCGCTGACCGACTTCGGCCGACCGATGTCGGCCTCGCCGTGGATGATCTGTCGCTGCAGGTTGGAGGCGTCCACGTCGTCGAACTCGACGATGCCGAGGGTGCCCACGCCCGCCGAGGCGAGATACAGCAGCACGGGCGAACCCAAGCCGCCGGCACCGATCACCAGGATTCTCGCGTTGCGTAGACGCCGCTGGCCCAGCACTCCGACGTCGGGTAGCAGCAGGTGTCTGCTGTACCGAGCGACCTGCTCGCGGCTCAGCTCCGGGCCCGGTTCCACCACCGGGTCGACGATCGTCATGCTCCTCGTACCTCCCCGGTCAGGCCCTGGGGTACGGCCAGGGGTTGAAGCGACAGGTCTTGCCGTCCATCGGCACCACGCCCGCAGGATCGAGTACCGCGATGTCGTCGTTCGCCGTGCCGAAGGTCTGCTGCATCATGATCGGGGCCAGGCCACCGTCGGTCTCGCAGGGCTGGTGCGCCTGGTACCCGATCGCGTGGCCTACCTCGTGGTTGATCTGGTACTGCCGATACGACCCGATGTCGCCCTGGAACGCCACGGCGCCGCGCACCCAGCGCGGCTCGTTGAGCACCACCCTGCCGATACCGGGGTTGTAGCAGGACACCTCGAGCTGGATGTCGTACCCACACGCGTCGCGGATGGTCATCTGCGACGTCAGCGAGACCCGGAAGTCCGGATCACCGGTGTCGACGCGGCGGAAGGCGAAACGCTGATCATTCGTCCAGCTCTTGGGATTGGCGAGAGTCTGGTCGACGAGGCGACCGAACGACTCGTCGCCTCCGAAGCCCGTCGTGTCCACGCCGTCCTCGATCTCGACGGTGTAGGTGAACGTGCGTTCGGTGCCCTGGCCCACCTGGTCGGTGACTCCCGGCACCACGCGCCACGTGCCTGCGCCCTGCACCGCGAACTGACCGCCGTCGGGCAGCTGACCGCTGGACACCGTCTCGGCGAAGTTCCCGTCGGCCTGCGGCGGGACACCGATGATGCCGGTGTCGTCGGTCGTGTTGCTCAGCGCGGGGAATCCGGGTGCCGAGTCCGTCGTGGACGCGGTTCCGGGATCGCGTATCGCGTCGACGACCACGAGTACCGTCACGACCGCGAGGATCGGGATCGCGTAGGCGCGCCAACCGTAGGTCGACGTGAACCGCCCCAGCCGGCTCTGCTTCCGGGCGCTGCGCTCCGGCCGTGCGGCGCGTGTGCGTCCGGGATCGACCGCGGTGGGATCCCACTGGGCGCGCAGAGGCTGATGCGAGCGTCGCGCACGGTCGTCACGCGTCGCAGGCTCTCTCTGCGGTTGCCGTCGGTCACTCACCGATCCAGGTTCTCACACGCGTCTGCGGCCTTCGGTCGGCGCGCCGGGGTATCGTCGTCACGATCCGGAAGAACTTTCATGCCGCGTAGTTCCGATGTCTGAGTGATCCTCGTCCACCGGTGTCGCGGCGGATGGGACACACGAAACACATGACAGACGTCGCCGACCGAAGCTCCTCCGTGGGCGGGACCGGGAGTGGCCGGCGCAGTGCTCGACTGCCCCGTGATGCACGCCGCGCCCAACTCCTCGCCGCTGCCGGGGAGATCTTCGTCGCCCGCGGGTACCACGCCGCGGGGATGGACGAGATCGCGGAATGCGCGGGCGTCAGCAAACCTGTTCTGTACCAGCACTTCCCCGGCAAGCTCGACCTCTACGTCGCGGTGCTGCAAAACTACGTCGACAGCCTCATCTCGGGTCTGCGCCAGGCGCTGCGGTCGACGACGGACAACCACAAGCGCGTCCGGGCCGCCGTGCTCGCGTTCTACGACTTCGTCGACAACGACAGCCAGGGATTCCGCCTGGTGTTCGAGTCGGACCTCATGGGCGATCCTCAGGTGCAGAGCCGCGTCGATCAGGCCACCGAGGCCTGCGTCGACGCCGTGTTCGACCTCGTCAGCCACGACTCCGGACTCGACCCGCACCGTGCCCGCATCCTCGCCGTCGGCCTCGTGGGCGCGAGCCAGTTCACCGCCCGCTACTGGCTCGAGGCGGATCGTCCCATCACCAAGGAGGAAGCGGTGGACACCACCGTCACCCTCGCCTGGGGTGGTCTCTCGCACGTCCCCCTGCAGTCCCAGTAGGCGACGCACCCCGGTCCCACGAACCACGACGGCCCCGCACCAGCAGGTGCGGGGCCGTTCCTCGTGCGCGGTGGGCGCGTCGGTCAGGCGGTGCCGGACGACGCGAAACCGACCCGACGACTGTCGGACGGACCGATCTCCACGTACGCGAGCTTGCCCGCGGGCACCAGGAACTTGCGGCCCTTCTCGTCCACCAACGACAGCACACCCTCGCCGCCGAAGGCCTTCGAGACCAGGGTCTCCACCTCGTCGGGCGTCTGCGCGCTGTTGATGACCAATTCCCGTGGGCTGTCCGAAATTCCGATCTTGACCTCCACGGCCGACCTCCGAAACGTTGTCGCGAACCTGCTGTCCACTTCAGGTTAGAGCAGCACCGGCCGCCGGTGAGTGCGTGACGCACACGCCCACAGCGAACACCGACACGAGTCAGACGAGGCCGAGAATCGCCATCCGCTCGGAATGCCGGACCTGCATGCGGTCGAACAGCGCCACGATGCCGTTGAAATCGCCCGACGCCGTCATGACCAGTTCGGTCAGCTCCTCGCGCTGCGCCAGGACGAACTGCGCCTGGGTGATGGCCTCCCCGAGCAGGCGGCGTCCCCAGAGCATCAACCGGTCCTTGTCCGCGGCACTCGCCGCGACACGCGCCACCACCTCGGTGACGACGAACTCCGAGTGGCCCGTCTCGGCGAGCACCTCGCGCACGGTGGCGGCGATGTCGTCCGGGAGGCTGTGCGCGATCTCGCGGTAGAAATCGGCGGCGAGGCCGTCTGCGACGTAGGTCTTGACGAGCACCTCCATCCACGTCGAGGGCAGCGTCGAGGCATGGTAAGCGTCGAGAGCGGCGGCGAAAGGCTCGGTGACCGACAGGACGTCCCGCCCGCGCTCCGCGAGGGCCGCCTCGAGCACCTCGAAGTGGTTCATCTCGGCGGCCGCCATGCTCGCCATGGCGATGCGGTCGCCGAGCGTCGGGGCCATTCGAGCGTCGTCGACCAACCGGTAGAACGCCGAGATCTCGCCGTACGCGAGAACGCCCAGGAGACTGATGATTCCGGGGTGATCACCCGGCACGGTTCCCCCGGTCGCAAGGCCCTCGTCGGACCCGGACGGGACGTTCGGAGTGGACCCGCCGTGCTGTGGATCCGAATCTGTTCGCATGGCTGCCGAGACTACCGTCGACACGGCTCGCGCGAGCGGAACCGCGGCGTCGGGTGCCGACCAGGTAGAATAGGTCGCGAGCACGCTCCACCGGTGCCGGCAGCAGGGACCGAGACAGTCCGCACGCCGGCCCGACGCACCGTGGTCACCTCCGTCGGAGGCGATCGCGGCGAGCACCGGGAGCCGTGCTCACGACATTGTGCGCGCACCTGATTCGTGTCTGCCGCCGATCGTGTCGCCGCATCTGCGGCCGACCCCGATCGCGCCTGTCGACGAATCGAGGGTTTCGACACCGGCCGCGGAGCGGCCTGGCCCTCGTCGTGCGTGCGAGGCGAGAGACGAGAAAGGCCGAAACACTGAGCAAGATCACTGTGGACCACGAGACCGACGACGTGGCGGAGACCACCGTCTCGGCCACCCTGGACACCACCCACACTCCCCCGACCTTCGCCGAGCTGGGCGTTCACCCCGAGATCGTCCGTGGGTTGACCGACATCGGCATCGAGCGCACGTTCGCGATCCAGGAACTCACGCTTCCCCTGGCACTCGCGGGCGACGACCTCATCGGCCAGGCCCGCACCGGCATGGGCAAGACGTTCGGCTTCGGCGTCCCGCTGCTGCACCGTCTCGCCACCGGTCCGGCCGACGGCTCGGGCACCACGGTCCTGGACGGCACCCCGCGTGCGCTGATCATCGTTCCCACGCGCGAGCTGTGCGTCCAGGTCACCTCCGACCTGGAGAACGCGTCGAAGCACCTGCACTCGGCCAACGGTCGCGTGAAGGTCATGTCGATCTACGGCGGACGGCCCTACGAGGCCCAGATCGAGACCCTGCGGACCGGCGTCGACGTCGTCGTCGGCACCCCCGGACGACTTCTCGACCTGGCCAAACAGGGCCACCTCGTGCTGGGCAAGGTCGGCGTCCTGGTGCTCGACGAGGCCGACGAGATGCTGGACCTGGGCTTCCTCCCCGACATCGAGCGCCTCATGAGCATGGTGCCGGAGAAGCGTCAGACCATGCTGTTCTCGGCGACCATGCCCGGGCCGATCATCACGCTCGCCCGCACGTTCCTCACTCGGCCGACGCACATCCGCGCCGAGGAGGCCGAGTCCTCCGCGATCCACGAGCGCACCGCCCAGCACGTCTACCGGGCACACGCACTGGACAAGGCGGAGATGGTCGCGCGGGTGCTGCAGGCCGAGGGCCGCGGCGCCACGATGATCTTCACGCGCACCAAGCGCACTGCCCAGAAGGTCGCCGACGATCTCGCCGAGCGCGGATTCTCCGTCGGCGCCGTCCACGGTGATCTCGGGCAGGTCGCCCGCGAGAAGTCGCTCGCGGCGTTCCGCTCCGGCAAGATCGACGTGCTCGTCGCCACCGACGTCGCGGCGCGCGGTATCGACATCGACGACGTCACCCACGTCATCAACTACCAGTGCCCCGAGGACGAGAAGACGTACGTCCACCGCATCGGACGTACGGGTCGTGCGGGCCGCACCGGTATCGCCGTCACGCTGGTCGACTGGGACGACATCCCCCGCTGGCAGCTGATCGACAAGGCCCTGGGCCTCGACATCCCCGACCCGGTGGAGACGTACTCCAGCTCCGAGCACCTGTACGCGGAACTGAACATCCCGCACGGCACCACGGGCAGCATCGCGAAGCGGCGCGCCGAGACTCCCGCCGCCGAGAAGACGGACACCCGCTCGAGCCGGAGCGAGAACTCGGACCAGGCGTCGGACGGCGAGGCCACCACCACGTCGCGCCGGAGCCGGTCACGTCGCCGCACCCGCGGCGGGGGCCACGCCGACGCTGCCGCCACCGCGGACAGTTCGGCCACGACAGGTCCCGCCGAGGCGTCCGGTGACGGATCCACGTCGGACAAGCCCCGTCGTCGCCGTCGACGCCGGTCGTCCGCCGGGTCCGCGGCGCACGCCGGTGAGAACGGCGCGTCGGCGGAGGCCTCGTCGTCCGCCGGTACGTCCGACTGACCGTCACGTACCTGACGTGCTCGCTCCCGAACGGCGCACCCGCGTCGACGTGATCGCCGCTGTGGTGATCGTCGTGGTCGTCCTGGTGGGCGCCTCGGTGATCTGGTTCCGCAGCGACGCTCGCGGCACCACGTCCGTGGTTGCCGACGTGCCTCTCACCGCCCCGGCGTCGGCATTGTCGGTGCCCGAGTCGTTCTCAGAGATCTGGCGCGCCGACGACACCGGAACCGGGGCACCGACCACCGTCGGCGGAGCCGTCGTCGTCTCCACCGGCGACGCGGTGACCGGACTCGATCCCGCCACCGGCTCGCCGTCCTGGTCCTACACGCGTGATCGGGCCCTCTGCTCGGTCGTGGGGGCGTGGGACGCGGCGGTGGCGGTGTTCCGGGACGGCCGGGGATGCGGCCAGGTCACCGAGCTCGACGGGTCCACCGGAGCGCGCGAGGACCAGCGCACCAACGACGCCGACGACCCGGTCCGGTTGTCGTTCGACGGCACGTACGTGACCGAACTCGGCGCCACGCGCCTCGAACTCTGGCGCTCCGACCTCGTGCGCACACTCGAGTACGGGCGTGTCGACGCCCCGGTCAACCCGCGCAGCCAACCCCGCACCGGATGCGACCTCGTGTCGAGCGCGTCCGCGAGCACCCGCCTCGCCGTGCTGGAACGGTGTCCCGGTGAGGAAGGCCTGCGCCTGACGTCGATGAACCCCGCACCGAAGGACAACACGGTGCCCGACGTGTACGGCTCGACCATCCTGGCCGACGTCCCCGCGGACGCAGCGGCAGCACGCGTCCTCGCGGTGGTCGGGGATCGCCTCGCGGTCTACCTCCCCCCGGCCGGGAGCGAGGTCGCCCGGGTGGCACTCTTCGACGGGTCCGCCAACTTCGTCTCCGCGCAGGCCGTGACCGCCGACGTCACCACACCGTCCGCCGACGCCCTCGCATCCGACATCGTGCGTACCGGTTCCGTCGTCTCCTGGTGGACGGGCGCCGACACCGTCGGCTTCACGCAGTCCGATCTGTCACAGCGCTGGGTTCTCGCCGGAACTCTCGGCGCGGGTGCTGTGATGGCCGGTCAGCTCCTCGTCCCGGTTCCCGGCGGTATCGCGGTGGTGGATCCGGAGAACGGCGTCGCCTCCCGCACGATCGCGGTGGACCGCGGCGAGTACACCGGACCGGTCGCACTGTCCGTCCTCGGCACCAGCGTGTTCGAGCGCCGCGGTGCCGAGACCGTCGCCCTGGGCTGAGCCTCAGGCGTCGGCGTCGTACGTGGCCAGGGGTGCGCCCTCGGTCCAGTGCGCGGCCAGGTTGTCGGCGAGGTCGCGGTACGCCTGAGCGCCCTTGTTCTCACGTCCCGCGATCACCGAGGTGCCGGACGCCGACGCTTCCGCGAACCGCACGGTGCGCGGGATCGGCGGCGCGAGCACCGGGATGTCGTACCGACCGGACACGTCCGCGAGGACGTCACGGCTGTGCGTGGTGCGGGCGTCGTACAGGGTCGCGAGAGCGCCCAGGAGTGTCAGATCGGGGTTGGTGATCTGCTGGACCTCACTGACGGTGCGCAACAGCTGACCCACACCGCGGTGAGCGAGCGTCTCGCACTGCAGCGGGATCAGCACGCTCGTCGCGGCCGTCAGCCCGTTCAGGGTGAGCACGCCCAGTGAGGGCGGGCAGTCCAGCACGATGACGTCGTAGTTCTCGAGGAGGGGCGCGAGGGCGCGTTTGAGGGTGTACTCGCGGCCTGGACGCATGAGCAACAGCGCCTCGGCGCCGGCCAGGTCGATGGTCGCCGGGAGCAGGTCCACACCCTCGTCCGTGCCGAGCACGGCGTCGCCCACGGGAACCCCGGCGGTGAGGACCTCGTGGATCGAGGTCTCCAGCTTGTCGGGGTTGTGCCCCAGCGAGAAGGTCAGACTTCCCTGCGGGTCGAGGTCCACCACGAGTACTCGTCGGCCCAGAGCGACGAGCGCCGCTCCCAGCGATGCCACGGTGGTCGTCTTGGCGACGCCACCCTTCTGGTTGGCCACTGCCAGGATCGTCGTCACAGCACGATCTTGGCATCACTCGGTGTGTCGAGCGACGTTCGGCCCGGCGTGGCGTGATGCCGCACCGGGCCGAACGGGGTGGAACGGAGGCCGAGCTCAGTGCAGCATCGCACCGCGCGCGACGGCGTCACCCTGGTCTGCACGCTGGAACTTCTTGCGCGGCAACAGGAGTGCGGGCACGAAGGTGAACGCGACGATGATCGTGGCCACCAGGAAGGTGCCGCCGAACGCGTCGGCTGCCTGCGCCAGTCCGGCCTGCACGGCATTCGGCCCGATCTGCTCGGCGATCGCCGGGTCACGCTGTGCCGCGATGGCGGGTCCCGCAGCCGCCCGGTCGAGCAGCTGGTTGGTGAGCACCACCGAGATCACGGCCGTACCGATCGACCCGGCCGACTGCTGGATGATGTTCATCAGCGACGAACCGCGGGCGACGGACGCGTCGTCCAACGTCTGGAGCGCGGCGGTCATGATCGGCATCATCGTCGCGCCGAGTCCCAACCCCATGACGAACAGGGCGCCGAGCAGGACGACGTACGAGGTCGAGGATCCCACCTGCGTGAAGACGGCCATGCCCAGCGTCACGAACACCATGCCGGTGATCACGATCTTGCCCGGCCCGATCTTGTCGGCGAGCTGTCCGGCGATGGGCATCGACACCATCGCCCCGAGTCCCTGCGGGGCGAGCAGCAGGCCGGCCATGAGCGTGGTCTCCCCGCGGACCTGCAGGAAGTAGCTCGGGAAGATCAGGCCCGCGCCGAAGAACGCGATGGCGAACAGGCTCATCGCGATCACCGCGACGGACAGGTGACGGTTGGCGAACAGCCGGAGGTCGATCAGCGGGTGCTCGGTCCGCAGGGCGTGGCGCACGAACGCCGCGACCAGGACGAGCCCGACGACGGCGGAGACCAGTACGCGAGCCGACATCACCGTTCCGGTCTCGGGGATCGAGGAGACGCCGAACAGGAAGAGCGCGAGGCCCGGCGACAGCAGCAGCATGCCGACGAAGTCGAAGGACTGCGAGGGCTCGGGTGCGTCCTTCGGGAGGATGACCCACGCGGCCACCAGCGCCACGGCGCCGATGGGCACGTTGATCAGGAAGATCCAGTGCCAGCTCGCCGCGTCGATGAGCCACCCGCCGAGGATCGGGCCCGCGATCGGACCGAGCAGCATCGGTACGCCCAGGACGGCCATGACACGACCGATGCGCTCGGGACCGGCGGCGCGGGTCAGGATCGTCATGCCGAGCGGCATGAGCATGCCGCCGCCGAAGCCCTGCAGGACGCGGAACACGATCAGCGACGTGATGTCCCACGCGACGCTGCACAGCATGGATCCGGCGACGAACAGGATCAGCGCCAGGATGTAGAGGCGTTTGGTACCGAACCGGTCCGCGGCCCAGCCGGTCAGCGGGATGACGGTCGCGAGAGCGAGGGTGTAGCCGGTCATGGTCCAGGCGACGTTGGCGTAGGACGTCTGGAACTCGAAGGCGAAGGTCGGCAGCGCCACGCTCACGACGGTCACGTCGAGGATCGACATGATGGCGCCGATGACGATGACGGCCGCGATCTTGAGGACGGCCGCGTCCAGCCCCTGACCGGTGTCGACACCACCCTGCCCGGGGGTGTTCGGGGACCCCTGCGCGCCCTGCTCGGTGCTCTGATCGGTCATGCGGAGTCTCCTGGCTGATCTGTATCCGCCGGCATCGAGGCCGGGTGTTGCGTGATCGGACCAAGGAAGTAAACACCCCAACCGGCGGCGATCACCAGCGGATTTCACGAGACCTCCGTCACCGGGACGACCTCCGTCATCGACGCGACGCGACCCGGGAGCATGATCGAGCCATGGCAGACCCCGACCCCCGTGACCCGGCACCCGCATCGTCCGGAGGGTCCGGGACGTCGCCGCGGCGCTCCGACGCCAGACTGGTGTTGATCCGTCACGGTCAGACGGAGTGGGCGGCGAGCGGTCGACACACCGGACGGACGGACATCGCTCTCACCGCCGACGGGGAGGACCAGGCCCGCGCCGCCGGGGACCGCATCGCGGCGCTCGGGCTCGAACGTCCCCTGGTGGTCAGCAGCCCCCGATCGCGGGCGCTGCGGACGGCGGAGCTGGCCGGACTGACCGTCGATCGGGTGTGGGACGCGCTGGTCGAGTGGGACTACGGCGACTACGAGGGCCTGACCACTCCGCAGATCCGGGAGACCGCGCCGCACTGGACCGTCTGGACGCATCCGTCACCGTCCGGCGAGACCATCGACGCCGTGTCCGCACGGGCCGATCTCGTCCTGTCCGTCGTCGTTCCCACCCTCGCCGAGCGCGACGTCGTGCTCGTCGGGCACGGCCACTTCTCCAGGTCGGTCATCGCGCGGTGGGTCGAGCAACCGGTGACCGAGGGAAAGCGCTTCGCGCTGGCGCCCGCCGGCTTCACCGTGCTGGGGTACGAGCACGAGTACCGGCAGATCCACACCCACAACGTGGATCCTCGCCTCGGTTCCTGAGGTGCCCGGCGTCGGTCGGAGAGCCGCTCAGGCGTCGTCGGTCTCGACGTAGTCGTCGGCGAGCCACCGCGTTGCGGGGCCACTGAACAGACAGACCAGGACGCCGATGACGACGATGCCGAGCAACGAGCCCAGCACGGGCCGCCCGGAATCGGTGAGGAGCGACCAGACCACCGGGAGCAACAACAGCTGCGCGACGATCGCGATGGCGCGGCCCCAGCGGTGCCCGAGGATCAGGGCGATACCACCGGTGAGCACGGCGCCCCCGAGTGCGGCGAACCAGATCGCGGTGCCGAAACCGTTGATGACGCTCTCGTCGGCGCCGGCGGCGCCGCGGATCACCAGGACGAGTGCCACCACGACCGCCGTGGCGCCCTGCACGGACACCAACAGGCCCGCGGCGCGCACCGGTGTCGGAACACCGGAATCGGGCAGCTTCGGACGCACCAGGCCACCCTAGAGCACACGCGCGAGGTGGCCGACGGTCACGCGCCGGTGGTCGTGAGCCGCCGCCGCTCGCGTCTACTCTGAGTGATCGTGCGAGCCATCCTCATCGTCAACCCGAACGCCACGTCCACCACGGCTGCCGGCCGAGACCTGGTGGCGCATGCGCTCGCGAGCAGGGTGTCGCTCAGAGTGCTCCACACCACGCACCGTGGACACGCGAGCGAACTCGCGACCGAGGCCCGCCGGGCCGGTATCGATCTGGTGATCGTGCACGGCGGCGACGGAACGGTGAACGAGGTGGTGAACGGACTTCTCGGTGTTCCTGCCCCGACCTCCATGCAGTCGGTCACCGTGGGACCCGTGCCGCTGCTGGCGGTCGTCCCGGGCGGATCCGCCAACGTGTTCGCTCGCTCGCTGGGCATCGCGAGGGATCCGGTCGAGGCCACCAACCAGCTCATCGATCTGCTGGAGTCGGGAACGAGCAGGCGTATCGGCCTGGGGCACTGCGACAAGACATGGTTCCTGTTCAACGCCGGCCTCGGATGGGACGCGGACGTGTGCGACGCGATCGATCGAGGCCGCAAGGGCGGCGAGGCGGTCACGCCCTCGCGCTACGTCCGGACCGCGGTCACCACGTTCTTCCGCCGCAAGCGCCGCGACCCGCACCTCACCGTGGAGACCGACACCGGCGAGGCCGTGACGGGCGTTCACTTCGCGTTCGTGACCAACTCCGATCCGTGGACGTTCCTCGACGCACGCCCGGTCCGGACGAACCCCGGCACCTCGTTCGACAGCGGACTCGGCATATTCGCAATGCGATCCACGAAGGTGTTCACGACGTTGCGAGTGGTCGTGCAAATGCTGTCCGGAACGTCCGGTCCGCATTCTCGGGCGCTTCTCCGAGAGGACGACGTGAAATGGATTCGCGTGCGTTCGGTGGAACCGACCGGCTTGCAGGTCGACGGCGACTACCTGGGAGAACGCACCGAGGTCGAATTCGCGTCCGCACCGGACGCCCTCGCCGTCGTGGCGCCTTTACCTGGCGATACCCCGTAGGCCAAGCTACTGTGTTTCACATCTCCCGATCCGGGTACCAGACGTCGGGTGTGAAACCAAATCGGGTCCAGTGAGCTTGGCCACCCGCACCGCGTCATCTCTTGACTTCTGCTTGGTTCGTGAAAGCATTCACAAGTAACAGTGCGGAAACATTGGTTGCCGCGCTCGCGAACTGCAGGACAACAAGCCCACGATCCGGACGAGAGTCCAGGATCAGTTATTCGACAGCGCCGTCGTGCGCTCAGTGAGGAGTAAGAGGATGGATTGGCGCCACAAGGCTATCTGTCGCGACGAGGACCCGGAACTGTTCTTCCCGGTGGGAAACAGCGGCCCGGCACTCGCACAGATCGCTGATGCCAAGGTCGTGTGCAACCGGTGTCCCGTCACCGCGGACTGCCTGTCCTGGGCTCTCGAGTCCGGTCAGGACGCGGGCGTCTGGGGCGGCATGAGCGAGGACGAGCGTCGCGCGCTGAAGCGTCGTAACGCGCGTACCCGCGCACGCTCGGCGGTCTGACACAGCTCGTAAGACGCACGCAGGCCCGGCACCGCATGGTGCCGGGCCTTTTGTGTGTCCGACGGGAGTTCGCAACCCGGGTCAGCCGCGTGGCTCCCGGCGTCCGAGCGGGACGCGGAGCTCGGCGGCGGTGCCCCCGTCCCGCCCGGCCGCGACGCTGATGGTGCCGCCCAACTCCACCGTGACGAGTGTCGAGACGATCTGCAGTCCCAGCCGGTCGGACGCCGACGCGTCGAAGTCGTCGGAGACTCCACGGCCGTCGTCGCGCACGGTGACCTCCAGCATGCGGGAGGACCGTCGGGACTCGATGGTCACACGGCCTCGCGCACCCGGATCGAACCCGTGCTCGAGCGAGTTCTGGACCAGCTCGGTGAGCACCATGATCAGCGGAGTGGCCCGTTCGGCCGGGAACACGCCCAGGCTGCCCTCGCGACCGACGGTGACGTCCGCGGACAGCGAGCCGATGTCGACCATGACGGGGACCAGGCGGTCGACCACCTCGTCCAGGTCGACGACCTCGTCCACCGACGTCGACAGCACGTCGTGGACGAGGGCGATGGAGGTGACCCGGCGGACCGACTCGCTCAGCGCGACCTTGGCCTCGTCGTTGTCGGTCCGGCGAGCTTGCAGACGCAGGAGAGCAGCGACGGTCTGCAGGTTGTTCTTGACCCGGTGATGGATCTCGCGGATGGTCGCGTCCTTGCTCAGCAGCGCGCGATCGCGACGCTTCACCTCGGTGACGTCCCGGACCAGTACCAGAGCGCCCACGGACGTGCCGGCCGGGCGCAGCGGAACCGTGCGCAGCAGCACGGTGGCACCGCGAGCGTCCACCTCCATCCGTCGTCCCCCGGCGGACGTGACGGCCGCTCCGATGGTGGCGGCGATCTCCTCCGCGTCGAAGGGATCGGTGACGAGCGACCGGGTCGACGCAGCGAGGTCGTGGCCGGGGAGATCTGCCGTCAACCCCATCCGGTGGTAGGCGGACACCGCGTTGGGGCTCGCGTAGGTGACCATGCCGGCGGTGTCGAGGCGGATGAACCCGTCGCCGACGCGTGGGCTCGAGTTGACGTCCGTCTTCTCGGACGGCGAGGGGAACGACCCCTCCGCGATCATGTCGGAGAGGTGGTGGGCGCAGTCGCGGTACGCGGCCTCCAGCAAGCTCGGCGGTCGGCCGGAGACCGGCGCGGAGTCACGCGTCAGCACGGCGACCACGCGGCCGTCGACGCGCACGGGAACGGCGTCGTGGGGCGGACCCTGATCGTCGGGGAGGCGACCACCGCCGCGCACGATCGACGCCGTGCGCAGGCACTCCGCGACCTGGGGATGTTCGGTCTCCCCGACCACCGCACCGACCGTGTCCGACGGGATCACCGTGGGGGCCGTCGTCGGACGACACTGCGCGACGCACACCACCGTCGCCGTGTCCGACGACGTCACCGCACGCGATCCGGGATGGTCGACGGGCACCCAGAGCAGCAGGTCCGCGAAGGAGATGTCCGCGAGGATCTGCCACTCCCCCACGACGCGTTGCAGATGATCGACCGCCGTACCCGGCAGGTCGGTGTGCTCGGCGAGCATCTCGGACAGCGTGGACACGACGAATCACCCTGTCCCGGTACGTCGTCGGCTGATCAGAGTGGTGACCGGATCAGGAGATGACGGCGATCAGGTCGCCCTGCTGGATGACGTCGCCCACGGCGACTCCGATGGACGTCACGGTGCCCGCGGACTCGGCGAGCACGGGAATCTCCATCTTCATCGACTCGAGCACCACCACGGCGTCGCCCTCGTTCACGTGATCACCCTCGGCGACGACGATCTGGAATACCGTCGACACCATCTCGGCTCGGACGTCCTCGGCCATCACGGTCCCCCTGTTCCGTTCCGCTCGTCTGCACGCGCGTGTCGACTCGTTCGGTGAACGGACCACGCCGGAGGCACGGCCGCTCGTCGTACAGCCAACCACACGTGAGAAACTGGGTGGAACAGGAAGGAGATCCACCATGGGCAAGCGAGGACGCAAGAAGCGCAGCCGTAAGGGAAATGCAGCCAACCACGGCAAGCGCCCCAACAGCTGATCACGAGCACCACACGACGAAGGGCCGGGACGCACAGCGTCCCGGCCCTTCGTCGTGTAGGCGGTCAGTCCTCGGTGGCGGTGATGGTCACCGACCGCCGGATCTCCAGCGTCAGGCGCTCCCGCAGGCCTTCCGGAGCCCGCTCGCCGCCGCACTTGCGGCCGACGAGAGACTTGATCTTCTCCTCGATGCCGTACTGCGCGAGGCACGAACCACAACTGTCGAGGTGACGCTGCACGCGCTGCCTGCTGGCCTCGTCGCACTCGTTGTCGAGCAACGTCCACACGTCGGCGATGACGGCCGAGCAGTCCAGGTCCTCGAACTCGTTGCCGCTCATCGTGCTACCTCCTCGGTCGCCGCGGCGGACCGGTTGAATCCACGGTCGCGAGCGACCTCCGCCAGTTCGTTGCGCAGTTGCTTGCGGCCGCGGTGCAACCGCGACATCACGGTGCCGATGGGCGTGCCCATGATCTCGGCGATCTCCTTGTACGGGAAGCCCTCGACGTCGGCGTAGTACACCGCCATGCGGAACTCCTCGGGCAACGCCTGCAGCGCCGCCTTGATGTCGTCGTCGGGCAGGGCGTCCAGCGCCTCGACCTCGGCCGACCGTAGACCGGTGGACGAGTGCTCAGCGGTGGCCGCGAGCTGCCAGTCGGTGATCTCGTCCGTCGGGTACTGCGCCGGCTGACGCTGCTTCTTCCGGTACGAGTTGATGTAGGTGTTGGTCAGGATCCGGTAGAGCCACGCCTTGAGGTTCGTGCCCTCGCGGAAGCTCTTGAACGCCGTGTACGCCTTGACGTACGTCTCCTGGACCAGGTCCTCGGCATCGGACGGGTTCCGCGTCATCCGCAGGGCCGCGCCGTACAGCTGGTCGAGCAGCGGGAGCGCGTCACGCTCGAACCGCGCCGTCAGATCCGCAGCGTTCTCCCGCGAGCGGATGCCGTCCTCTGTCTCGAGGATCGCAGGATCGACGGCGCCCGTCGTGGTGCCGGTCTCGGTCTGTGGCTGATCCGTCACGCTGGCCCCTCTCGTGTGCCCCGCGGCGACCGCCCCGTCCTCCGAGGTGTCGACCTCGGACGTCCGGGAACCGGTGAGCTCACCGTGGTCGTCCGGACTCCACTTTACCGATGGGATCACCACCACATTCGTCAGCGTCGCCGAGAGCCTCTCGGCTCCGGAGCGCTCCGGTGCAACGACGTTCACACGCCCTCCTCCGTCGAGCGGCGGCGCACAGTGCGCGCCGTCCTGATGCTGCGTGCAACAGCCGTGGCCGCCGTCGTGTTCCCCCCGCTGCCGGACCGTCTCCGCGAGTACGGCCAGAATGTCGTGTACCAGCAGCCGATCACGACGTTCTGGCCGTACTCGCGGGGCGGGTGATCACGGTGGGAAGGGACCACGACGCCATGGCCGGATCGGCTACTCCCGCGACGACGATGCTGACGCGTCTCGGAATCGAGTTCACCGTCCACACCTACGAGCACGACCGCGGCACCGAGCAGTACGGCGACGAGGCGGTCGACGCACTGTCCGCCGGCCTCGGTGTGTCGGCGGATCGGGTGTTCAAGACCCTGGTCGTGTCGACGGGCTCCTCGTTGGCGGTCGCGGTTCTTCCCGTGCCGGACATGCTCGCCCTGAAGTCCGTCGCCGCCGCCCTCGGGGCGAGCAAGGTGTCGATGGCCGATCCCGCAGCCGTGCGCCGGTCGACGGGCTACGTCCTGGGGGGCGTCTCCCCGCTCGGTCAGCGCACGCCCCTGCCCACGGTCGTCGACACGTCGGCACTCGGGCACTCGACCCTCTTCTGCAGCGGCGGTCGGCGCGGTCTGGAGATCGAACTCTCCGCACAGGATCTCGTCCGGGCGACCGCCGCGACCGTCGCGGACATCCGACGCGCGTCCGCCAGTGAGAGACTGTGACCGTGACGTCCTGGATCGCGCCCCTCGCCCCGCAGCCCGTCCGTGCGACCGTCGACCTCCCGGGGTCGAAGTCGATCACCAATCGCGCCCTGATCCTGGCCGCGCTCGCGGACGGACCGTCGACGGTGACCGGCGCTCTGCGCAGCCGTGACACCGATCTGATGATCGATGCGCTGCGCACCCTGGGTGCCGTCGTGGAGTCTCCCGACGACGACGGGACGACGGTGCGGGTCACCCCCGGACCCGGCCGCGGCGGCGACGTGGACTGCGGGCTGGCGGGCACCGTCATGCGCTTCGTTCCCCCCGTCGCCGCGCTGGCCACCGGTCGCTCGCGCTTCGACGGCGACGAGCACGCCCGCTCGCGCCCGCAGCAGACCATTCTCGACGCGCTCCGCGCCCTGGGTGTTCCCGTGAGCGGGGACCGGTTGCCGTTCGTCGTCGACGGCACGGGCCGTGTCCGCGGGGGCACGGTCCGACTGGACGCGTCCGGGTCGTCCCAGTTCGTGTCGGGGCTCCTGCTCTCGGCGGCGCGGTTCGACGAGGGCCTCGTCGTCGAGCACGTCGGTCCCCCGGTGCCGTCGATGCCTCACATCGACATGACGGTGGAGATGCTGCGCGAGAGCGGGATCGAGGTGGAGACTCCCAAGAACTCCGGCATTCCGAACCGGTGGCGGGTGCATCCCGGCGCCGTGGCTCCGGTCGACCGTGTCGTGGAACCGGACCTGTCCAACGCGACCCCGTTCCTCGCCGCGGCGGCCGTCACGGGCGGTGAGGTGACCGTGCCCCGGTGGCCTGCCCGGACGACGCAGCCCGGTGACGCGTTCCGCGACATCCTCACGTCGATGGGGGCCGAGGTGCTGCTCACTGCCGAGTCGCTCACGGCGCGGGGGCCCGAGAAGCTCGAGGGCGTCGACGTGGACCTGCACGACATCGGCGAGCTGACCCCCACGGTCGCGGCGATGGCGGCCCTGGCCGGGTCACCCTCGCGCCTGCGCGGGATCGCCCATCTGCGCGGGCACGAGACGGATCGGCTCGCCGCACTCACGGCGGAACTCGGTGCTCTCGGCTGCGGTGTCGAGGAGACCGAGGACGGCCTGATCATCGAGCCGGCGCCGCTGCACGGCGGACCCTGGCGGGCGTACGCCGACCATCGCATGGCCACGGCGGGCGCCGTGATCGGTCTGGTCGTCCCGAGCGTCGAGGTCGACGACATCGACTCCACCGCCAAGACGCTGCCGGGGTTCGCGACCCTCTGGAGCGCCATGCTGGCCGGAGGTGGTGCACGCTGATCCGGCGGGTGTACGACGAGTCGGACGTCCGCGTCCGGCCGGGCAAGGGCACGCGCCCACGAACGAAGACCCGGCCCACCCACGCCGACGCCTCGGACGCGATGGTGGTGTCGGTGGATCGCGGCCGGTGGGGCTGCGTGATCGACAATGATCCAGAGCGCCTCGTGGTCGCCATGCGAGCGCGCGAGCTGGGCCGGACCCCGATCGTCGTCGGTGACGCGGTGGGCATCGTCGGCGACGTCTCGGGACGCGTCGACGCCCTGGCCCGCATCGTCCGCGTGGACGAACGACGAACGGTGCTGCGGCGCACCGCCGACGACACGGATCCGTACGAGCGTGTCGTGGTGGCCAACGCGGACCAGCTGCTGATCGTGGTGGCGTTGGCCGACCCGCCACCCCGCTCGGGCTTCGTCGAGCGCGCGATGGTGGCAGCGTTCGTGGGTGGTCTCCGACCCGTGCTGTGTCTGACGAAGGACGACTTGGCGTCGTCCGACGAGTTCGCCGCCGTCTTCGCCGACCTCGACGTGCCGGTGGTGCTGGTGGGCCGGGACCGTCCGCTGGACGAGCTCCTGGCGATGATCACTGGGAAGTCGTCCGCGCTGATCGGCCACTCGGGGGTGGGCAAGTCGACCTTGGTGAACCGGCTGGTGCCGGAGGCACATCGCGCCGTCGGCATCGTCTCCGGCGTCGGCAAGGGACGGCACACGTCGACTCAGTCGGTGTCGCTGCATCTTCCGGGTGGAGGCTGGGTCATCGACACTCCCGGTATCCGGTCCTTCGGGCTGGCCCACATCTCGCCGGAGGATGTCGTCGCGGCGTTCTCGGACCTCGCCGTCACCATCGAGGACTGCCCGCGCGGCTGCACACACCTCGGGCCGCCGGCCGACCCGGAGTGCGCTCTGGACACCCTGACAGGACAGCAGGCGAACCGCGTCGCCGCGGTTCGCCTGCTGTTGGTGGCCGTGATGTCGAACGACTCCTACTGACGGAGCTCCGACCGATCGATCAGCGCGAGAGCAGCTTTCGCAGTCCCGTGCCGCCCTTACCCTGCTTTATCGCGCTCAGCAGACCGGAACGACGTCCGGTCACCGGGTCGACCGTCGAGGTGACGTTGCCCCCGAACTTGCGCTCGGATGCCGTCTCCGGTGCGTCGTCCGCCGTGGCCTTGAGGTACTTGTCGGGGAGCGACAGCTTCGCGATGGTGCGCCAGGACTTGCCGTACTGGGCGAGGAAAGGCCCTGTGGTGTACGGCAGGTCGTACTTCTCGCACAGTTCGCGGACCCGCACACTGATCGCGGCGAGCCGGTTGCTCGGCAAATCGGGGAACACGTGGTGCTCGATCTGGTAGCAGAGGTTGCCTGACATGAAGGCGAGGGTCGGTCCGGCGTGGAAGTTGGCGCTGCCCAACATCTGTCGGAGGTACCACTGCCCCTGCGTCTCGTCCTGGAGGTCGTGGCGCGTGAACTTCTCCGCACCGTCCGGGAAGTGACCGCAGAAGATGACGGCGTTCGTCCAGATGTTACGGATGACGTTCGCCATGATGTTGGCGGTCAACGTCTTCCGGTAGGACGCGGCGGGCGACAGCGACGTGATGGCCGGCGTGATCGCATAGTCCTTCAGCATCTGGCGGCCGACCTTGTCGCCGACCTCCTTCAGCTTGCGTCGCGTCTCCTCCTTGGGCACACGGCCTTTCACGGCCTTGCCCAGCTCGAGATGCTGTACCGCCACGCCGTACTCGAACAGGAGCATCAGCAGCGTGTTGTACACGAGGTTGCCGGCATTGAACGGGACCCACTTGCGGTCACGCGTGACGCGGATGAGGCCGTAGCCCACGTCGTCGTCCATGCCCAGCACGTTGGTGTACTTGTGATGGATGTAGTTGTGGGTCTGCTTCCAGTGCTCGGACGGACCGGTGTTGTCCCATTCCCACGAGGTGGAATGGATCTCCGGGTCGTTCATCCAGTCCCACTGGCCGTGCATGACGTTGTGGCCGAGCTCCATGTTCTCGACGATCTTCGAGACACCGAGCATCGCGCTACCGGCCCACCACGCGGCGCGGTGGTTGCTGGCGAGCATCGTGGTGCGGCCGAGGGCCTCGAGGGAGCGCTGGAAACGGATGGTGTTGCGGATGTACCGCGCATCCTTCTCGCCGCGCGACTCTTCGATCTCCCGACGCAACGCGTCGAGTTCATGGCCCAGCGCCTCGACGTCGGCCTCGGTGAGGTGGGCATATTCCTTGACGTCGGAAATCGCCATGTGGTCACTCCTCGGCAGGTGGTCGATGCCCGTGTGGGCCTGACCGTGGTTACTCTACCGGAAGTTACGCACCCGTAGGTTACGCCGTCGTATCTGTGACCCGCTTCACTGCCTGACGCGCCTCGAGCCGCGCCTCGTGCAGGGCCGACCGCAGTCCGCGCTTGCGACCGGTGACCGGATCGAACCGCACCCGGTCCACGACGGAGGAGCCGGAGCTCTGGAAACGGCGCTCCGAACTGGTCTCCGGCGCATCGTCCGACGTGCGACGAAGCAGCTGGTCGGGCAGCGACAGCTTGAAGATGGTGCGCAGCGCCTTCCAGTACTGGGTCGCCAGGTTGCCGGTGGTGTACGGCAGGTCGTACTTGTCGCACAGGGCGCGCACCCGGACGGCCACCTCGGCGTACCGGTTGCTCGGCAGGTCCGGGAACAGGTGATGCTCGATCTGGTAGCAGAGGTTGCCGCTCATGAACGCCATCGTGGGGCCGGCCGTGAAGTTGGCGCTGCCGAGCATCTGCCGGAGGTACCACTCCTCGTGGGTCTCCGTCTCGAACTGGCCCATCGTGAACTTCTCGGCGCCGTCCGGGAAGTGACCGCAGAAGATCACGGCGTACGCCCACAGGTTCCGCACCACGTTGGCGGTGAGGTTCGCCCCGAGTGCACGACGCCACGCCGGACCCGCGAGCAGCGGGAAGAGCACGAAATCCTTGCCGACCTGCGACGCGACCTTCCGAGCGAACTCCTTGTTCGGCTCCGAGAGCAGCTGCGTCGCGGGAACACCGGCCTCGAGCTTCGCCGCGTCCAGGTCGTGCAGAGCGATGCCCCACTCGAACGTCAGTGCCAGCACCAGGTTGCCCAGGGGCTGCACCAGGTTGCGTGGCCGCCACTTCTCGTCGCGGGTCATCCGGAGGATCCCGAAGCCCACGTCGTGGTCCATGCCGACGATGTTGGTGTACGTGTGATGCGAGTAGTTGTGCGCACGCTTCCAGTGCGCGGACGGACCGGTCTGGTCCCACTCCCACGAGGTGGAGTGGATCTCCGGATCGTTCATCCAGTCCCACTGACCGTGAGAGACGTTGTGGCCCAACTCCATGTTCTCGATGATCTTGCTGGCCGCCAGCAGACCTGCGCCCACCAGCGCGGCCGAGCGCCAGCGGGAACCCATGATCGCGAGCCGTCCGCCGACCTCGAGCGCGCGCTGCAGCGCGATGGTGCGGCGGATGTACTCCGCGTCCTTGCGTCCTCGGGTGTCCTCGACGTCCCGACGGATGGCATCGAGTTCACGACCGAGGGACTCGATGTCCTCGTCGGTCAGATGTGCGAACTCCAAGATGTCCGTGATGGCCATGCTGGTCTACTCCCCGGATCGCGGTATGCCGTTCCTCGCACCGATTCGGTATCGGCGGGCAGGCCTTTCCGAGAATAGCGGACGAGCCTGTGCGCAGGGTGTGTGTGCGATCACCCCTGCGGCGCGACCCGGGGCCGACGGAGTCAGAGTTCGAGCGTGCAGTCCCCGGCAGCCGCGGAGATGCACGTCTGGATCCGCTCGCCGTGCGCATGCTCCTTGCCCGAGCGCAGATCTCGGACGTGACCGTCGGTCAGCGGCACCACGCACGTCTGGCAGATACCCATGCGGCAGCCGAAAGGCATTCGCACACCGGCCTTCTCACCGGCCTCCAACAACGTGGTGGCGCCGTCCACCGCCACCGTGCGGTCGGAGACGGAGAACGTGACCGTGCCGCCGTCGCTCGGCGCGCCGGTGCGCACGATCTCGAAACGCTCGGTGTGCAGGTTCTCCGAGATGCCTGCCTCCCGCCACACCCTCTCGATGTCGTCGAGCATCGCCGCCGGACCGCACGCCCACGTCTGACGCTCGCGCCAGTCCGGGTAGTGCTCGTCGAGCGAGCCCAGATCGAACTTGCCGTCCGAGCGGGTGTGCTGCACGTGGGACACGACCGAGTCGTACTTCGCGTCGAGCGCCGCCAACTCCGAGGCGAACATCACGTCGTCCGCCGTGGGAGCCGAGTGCACGTGCACCACGTCGGGCATGTGGCCGCGCGAGTCGAGACTGCGCAGCATGCCGATCACCGGTGTGATGCCGCTGCCGGCCGTGACGAACAGGATCTTGGCGGGCGGCGGCTCCGGAAGGGCGAAGTTCCCCTTCGGCGCGGCGAGCCGCACGATCGTGCCCGACGGCACACCGCCGACGAGATGCGAGGACAGGAAACCTTCCGGCATCGCCTTGACGGCGATGGAGATCTGCTTGTCCTTCCAATCGGGCGGCGACGTCAGGGAGTACGACCGCCAGTGCCACCGACCGTCGACGTGGAGGCCGATGCCGATGTACTGCCCCGGCCGGTAGTCGAAGTCGAAGCCCCATCCGGGCTTGATGACGATGGTCGCGGCGTCGCCGGTCACCTTCTCGATCCGCACGATGCGGCCGCGCAATTCGCGCGCGGACCACAGTGGATTTGCCAGGTGCAGGTAGTCGTCGGGAATCAACGGCGTGGTGATGCGCGCGAACGCACCGCGCACCACGTTCAGCGACGGGCGCCGCGGGGACGACACACTCGCGGCCGGGGCTTCGAGCCAGTCCTTGATTCCCATTCACATCTCCTCGGTCGAGCGGCCACCACGGACGCAGTCGACGACTGCGACGAAACAGGGCGGTGTCAGAGCAGTTCCGGTGTCAGAGCAGTTCCAGGAGAAACGGTATCTCCTGCGGTGCGTACCAGGCGAGTTCGTGATCCTCGACGTCGCCCAGCACGAACTCGGCGTCGGGATCCCCCAGGTCGGCCGCGTCCACCGCGGCGACAGCGGCGCTCACGGCGGACTCGGCCGCCGCGAGATCGACGTGGACCGCCGCCACCTCCGTCAGGGCGAGCGGTGCCGGCAGGCGGACCACGGCGTCATCGAGATCGGGACGCAGGGTCACCGGATCGACGTCGGCGGCGATGACGACGCGGCGGAAGCTCGGAGTGGCGTCGGCGACCTCGTCGGCGTCCCCGTCATCGTCTGAGTCGAGTTCCGGCTCACCGCCGATCAGGCGCAGCGACGCCCGCGCGGCCTCCCGCAGCGCGACGTCGGCCAACTCGTCGTCGTCACCGGAGACGTACGCCTCCCGCAACGTCGGCGTCACGGCGAAGGCCGTCCGACTGATCGGCGAGAACTCACCCTCGTCCACCAGTGTCTGCAACATCCGCATGGTCGCCGGAACGAACACCCTCACCTGCGCCTCATTCCCTCACCGTCGTCAGCGGACGTTCTTGTCGTCGCGCGCCGCGTCGACCAGTTCCTCGAGTGCCTCGTGCAGCAACGTGGTGATCACGTCGATGTCCGGCATCGCTGCCCGGTCCGCGTTCACACCGTAGTAGACGTTGCCGTCGTACGACGTCAGGCCGATGCTGAGCGCCTGATTGCGCACGAGCGGCGGCACCGGATACATCTCGAGCATGCGTGCACCGCCCGCGTAGAGCGGGAACTGGGGGCCGGGGGCGTTGGTGACGATGATGTTGAACATGCGCTGCGACAGGCTCGACCCGACGCGCGCACCCATCGCGTGCAGCGTGGCCGGCGCGAACCCGGACAGCGTGATGAGGGTCGACGCCGTCACACCGCGACTCTGTCCCAGGTGAGCCTCCGTCGCGTGCGACACGTGGGACAACCGCACCACGGCGTTCGGTTCGCCCACGGGCAGATCGATGAGGAAGGACTCGACCTCGTTGGGCGGCACGTCGCCCTCGTCGCCCGTCCCCGTGGCGGCCGCGTGCACCGACAGGGGCACCATCGCGCGCACCGTCGTGTACGGGCCGATGGGCTCACCGCGCGAGAGCAACCAGTTCCGCAGAGCACCGGACACGACCGTGAGCACGACGTCGTTGACCGTCCCCCCGAACTTCGACCGCACCATCCGGTAGTCGTCGAGATCGGTCTTGGCCACCGAGTACCGGCGGTTGCGGGAGATGGTCGTGTTCAGTGGACTCGTCGGTGCCGTCTGCGCCGCGGTGCGGACCACCGCCGCGAACTTGCCCACGGCGCGTACCGCCTCGCCGGCGGCGCGGGTGACGTCACCGACGGCTCCGCGCACCGCCTCCACGCCCTCCCCCGGCCGCGACACCATCTCGGCGAGCGCCCCGGCGACCAGCGCCTTCTCCGACGGTTCCCGCGCGGGCATCCACAGCTCCTCGGCCATCGGAGTCGGAGCCTTGGTGGCGTCCAGGATGACCTGACTGATCTCGAGTGCCTTGTCGCCGTCCACGATCGACGAGTGCGACTTGGTGAAGATCGCGAACCGGTTCCGTGCCAGACCCTCGACCAGGTACATCTCCCACAGCGGACGCGTGCGATCGAGAGGGCGTGAGGTGAGTCGCGCGACCAGGTCGTGCAGCTGTTCGGTGGATCCCGGCTTGGGCAGCGCGGAACGCCGGATGTGGTACGTGATGTCGAAGTCGCGGTCGTCGACCCACACGGGGCGAGCCAGGCCGAAGGCCACCTCGCGCACCTTCTGGCGATAGCGCGGAACGAGAGCGAGCCGGCTCTCGACGAGGGTGAGCAGTTCGTCGTAACTGAAACCCCCGCGCGGGAGCCGGAAGATGGCGAGCGACCCCACGTGCATGGGAGTCGTACTGGCCTCCAGGAAGTAGAAGGACGCGTCCTGAGTGGTGAGTCTGGTGGCCAACGCGCGAATCCCCTCGGTCGAGTGTGACGGGTCCCAGTCTCGCACGACAGATGAGACCGACCACGCTCACGATCGTCCTCGTGGTCCGCGCCGTGTCGGTTCCCCGTCGTCCTCGTCGGAATTCACCGACCCTGACCGGCTGCGGTGTGACGACGCCCCGCGTCTGCCTCGACGGGCCGGAACCGCGTCCGTGCGTGCGACACTCGCCGCACACCGGCCGTGGCCGCACAGGTACGAGCATGGAGGAGAACGCATGACATCGGAGGTCGTTCACGTGGCGCGGTTGCCGAGATCCGAGCCACCCGAGGTCGGCGCGACTTCCACGCGTGCACGCCCGACGACCCGGTCCGCGGGCCGAGCGCTCTCGTCGCCGCGCCCCGGCCCGCACTCGGGACGATCGACCTCGCGACCGACCCGGCCCGTCGTCGGACCGTCGGAGGCCGACGCGCGCACCGCCGCCGCGGCGCGGCACGTCGCCGATCGCGTCCTGCGTCTGACACTCGAGGTGGTGGACCGCCGCCGACCCGCGGCGTCCCTGCGCGCGGTGCTGTCACCGGCCATGGTCGGAATGGCGACGGCCCTGTCGACGGCGGCCGTGCCGGGCCGAACACTCGGTGTCGCCGTCGTCCGGACCGTGCACGTGCGCGCCGGCGGTCCGGTGCCAGACGGCGCCGGGCACGGCGACGTCGAGGTCTTCGGCACCTACTCGCGTGGTGACCGCGTGTTCGCCGTCGCGGCACGACTGACGGCACGGCACAACACCACCGGTCCGGCCTGGGTGCTCACGAGCCTGCGCCTGTCCTGAGGCGGCGGTCGCCGCCCCCGGACGAGCAGATCACTTGCGCCGCTTGGCCTTCGGTGCGCGCTTGACCGGCTTGACCCCGGCCCGAGCCGCCTCGCGGCGCTCGCGTCGAGTGCCGGAGCTCGACTCGCCCGTCGGCGACCCCGACCCGGCGCGGCGGACCGAGGTGCCGCCCGTCTCGTCGGGACCGGAATACGTCAGGCGACCGGTCGACTCGTCGTCCAGCCCCTTGGCGCGCAGCGCAGCAGGTGCGGCGGGCCGCGGTTCGGGCGCCGATTCCGCAGTGGGTTCGGGTCGACGCTGCGCCGGCGCCGCGGGGGCGGCCTGCGCTGCGGGGGCGGCCTGCGCTGCCGGCGCCGGTCGGGCTGCGACGGGCGACTGCAGTCCCGCGCCCACCTGCAGGCCCGCGGAGGCCGCGGGGCTCGGCGCCGCCGCCTCGACCTGCAGGTTGAAGAGGAACCCGACGGACTCCTCCTTCAACCCGTCGAGCATGCCGGTGAACATGTCGTAGCCCTCGCGCTGGTACTCGACGAGGGGATCGCGCTGCGCCATCGCGCGCAGACCGATGCCCTCCTTGAGGTAGTCCATCTCGTACAGGTGCTCACGCCACTTGCGGTCGAGCACGGACAGCAGCACCCGTCGTTCGAGCTCGCGCATACCGCCCTCGCCCGCGATCTCGTTGATCTCCGCCTCACGCGTGGCGTAGGCCGCGCGGGCGTCCTCGAGCAGCGCCTCGCGCAGGTCGTCCCGCGACAGGTCGCCCTTCTCGCCGAACTCGTTCTCCGCTGCGAGGTCGGTGTGCTGCACGCCCACCGGGTAGAGCGTCTTCAGCGCGGTCCACAGCTGTTCGAGGTCCCAGTCCTCGACGTAGCCCTCCGAGGTGGCGCCGTCGACGTACGCGGTGACCACGTCGGTGATCATCTGCTCGACCTGGCCCTCCATGTCCTCTCCGCGGAGGATGCGGCGACGCTCCTCGTAGATGACGGTGCGCTGCTGGTTCATCACCTCGTCGTACTTGAGGACGTTCTTGCGGATCTCGAAGTTCTGCTGCTCGACCTGCGTCTGCGCGCTCTTGATGGCCTTGGAGACCATCTTGGCCTCGATCGGGACGTCGTCCGGGAGGTTGAGTCGCGTCATGATCGACTCGAGAGCGGCACCGTTGAATCGGCGCATCAGCTCGTCGCCGAGCGACAGGTAGAACCGGCTCTCCCCCGGGTCGCCCTGACGACCCGAGCGTCCTCGCAACTGGTTGTCGATACGGCGCGAGTCGTGCCGCTCGGTACCGAGGACGTAGAGACCGCCCGCGTCGCGGACTTTGTCCGCATCCTCGCGGACCTGGTCCTTGACCTTCTCCAGCGTGGGCTCCCACGCCGCCTCGTACTCCTCCGGCGACTCGACGGGATCGAGCCCCTGCCCGCGCAGCGCGAGGTCCGCGATGATGTCCGGGTTGCCGCCGAGCACCACGTCGGTTCCTCGACCCGCCATGTTGGTGGCCACCGTCACCGCGCCGGACCGGCCGGCCTCGGCGATGATGGTCGCCTCCTGCTCGTGGAACTTGGCGTTGAGCACGTTGTGCGCGACACCGCGCTTGGTGAACTGCTTGGACAGGTACTCCGAGCGCTCGACACTGGTGGTACCGATCAGAACCGGCTGACCCTTCTCGTGCCGCTCGACGACGTCGTCGACGACGGCACTGAACTTGGCTTCCTCGCTCTTGTAGATGAGGTCGCCGTTGTCCACACGCACCATCGGGCGGTTGGTGGGAATGGGGATGACACCGAGCGAGTACGTCTGGTGCAGCTCGGCCGCCTCGGTCTCGGCGGTACCGGTCATGCCGGAGAGCTTGTCGTACAGACGGAAGTAGTTCTGCAGCGTGATCGTGGCGAGGGTCTGGTTCTCGGCCTTGATCTCCACCTTCTCCTTGGCCTCGATGGCCTGGTGCATGCCCTCGTTGTAGCGGCGCCCCACCAGGATGCGGCCGGTGAACTCGTCGACGATGATGACGTCGCCGTCTCGGACGATGTAGTCCTTGTCGCGCTGGTAGAGCTCCTTCGCCTTGATGGCGTTGTTCAGGTAGCTCACCAGCGGCGAGTTGGCGGCCTCGTACAGGTTGTCGATGCCCAGCTGGTCCTCGACGAACTCGACACCCGCCTCGTGCACACCCACCGTGCGCTTCTTGATGTCCACCTCGTAGTGGACGTCCTTCTTCATCATGGGGGCGATGCGGGCGAACTCGGGGTACCACTTCGACGACGCGTCCGCGGGGCCCGAGATGATCAGCGGGGTACGGGCCTCGTCGATGAGGATCGAGTCCACCTCGTCCACCACGGCGAAGTTGTGTCCGCGCTGGACCAGGTCGTCCAGCGAGTGCGTCATGTTGTCGCGGAGGTAGTCGAAACCGAACTCGTTGTTGGTGCCGTACGTGATGTCGGCCGCGTAGGCGGCGCGCCGCTCGGCGGGCGTCATGCCCGAGAGGATCACGTCCACGCTCAGTCCGAGGAAGCGGTGAACGCGGCCCATCCACTCCGAGTCACGCTTGGCCAGGTAGTCGTTGACCGTGACGACGTGGACGCCGTCACCGGACAGCGCGTTCAGGTACGCCGGGAGGACGCAGGTGAGGGTCTTGCCCTCACCGGTCTTCATCTCGGCGACGTTGCCGAAGTGCAGCGCGGCGCCGCCCATGACCTGGACGTCGAAGTGGCGCTGGGACAGCACCCGCTTGGACGCCTCGCGGGCGACCGCGAACGCCTCGGGCAGCAGTTCGTCGAGGCTCTCGCCGTCCTGGTGCCGCTTCGTGAACTCGTCGGTCTTCGCACGCAGTTCGGCGTCCGTCAGGGACTCGACGTCCGGCGACAGGGACGACACGTGGTCGGCGATGTGCTTCAGCCGCTTGACCATGCGACCTTCACCGACACGGAGCAACTTGGACAACGACAACGTCGGCACGGGCTATTCGTCCTCAATATCGGGTACGTGGGGCGTGAACCGAGCCCGTCCACACGGGGGGCGCAGTTCGATGCGAAGAGACCTCGTCGGTCTCCCGGCGGAACCATCGTAGGCGTCGAGCCTGACAGCGCGCTGTGAGGCACACCGGATGTTCCGCGCACGACACCGGGCGCCCGCCGGAGCGGACGCCCGATGTGGTCGGCGCGGCGGTGCGAGCGTCAGGACAGACGCAGCAGTCCGTAGTCGAACGCGTGGCGGCGATAGACGACCGACGGCCGGTCGGACTCCTTGTCGTGGAACAGGAAGAAGTCGTGGCCCACGAGCTCCATCTCGTACAGGGCGTCGTCGACGGTCATCGGCACGGCCGGGTGTTCCTTGACGCGCACCACGGTGCCCGGGCCCTCGGTGGCGTGGTCGTCGACGGCGGGCGCCTCCTCGACGGGGGCAGTGACGGCCTCCTCGACGAGCGCGGCGGTCGCCTCGGCCACCGACACGGGCCGCTTCTCCCCGTAGTGGACCTTGCGGCGGTCCTTCGTCCGTCGGAGTCGGCTCTCGAGCTTGGTGGTCGCCGACTCGAGGGCGGCGTAGAAACTGTCCGCGCAGGCCTCGGCACGCGCGACGGGGCCCTTGCCCCGCACGGTGATCTCGACTCGCTGGCAACTCTTGGACTGACGACGGTTGCGTTCGTGGAACAGCTCGACGTCGAACAGATGGATGGTGGGATCGAAGCGCTCGAGTCGAGCGAGCTTCTCGGAGACGTACAGGCGGAAGTGGTCGGGTATCTCGACGTTGCGACCCTTGACCACGACCTCGGCGGCGGGTTCGGCGCTCGAGTTGTCGTCGGCCGGGACGGCACTGGGTGCATCGTCGAAGTAGACGGAATCCGCAGTGGCGTCGGTCGAGTCGAGGGCGGTGGAGTCGTTCTGCTCCGGACCATGGGCGTGAGCTTCGCGGGGATGCGCGTGCACCCGGTGGGTGCTCGTGTGTGCAGTCGTCACTGGTGACGTTGTCGTCATACGTACCTCCCGATAGAGGCCGCGCCGAGATCGCTTCTGGCGCAGCGGAAGAACGGTGACACCGGAGCGCGGACCGCCCGGCGCCTTCGGTGGTGAGGCATCACCTCCAGACCCGGTAGCGAGGATCGATCGTGGCCCTGACCGTAGTCGCTCCCCGGATGGTCTGCCACTGTTCACGGGATATTCACGGGACCTTTTCAGGCTCCCATTCCGGCACCGGGACAGGCACTGCGACGTCAGCGCACGGCAGCGAGAACGAGCACCGCGTCGACACCGACACCGGACCGTCGCAGTGCCGCCACCGACTCCGCGGCGGTGGTTCCGGTGGTCACCACGTCGTCGACGAGCAGCACCGGTCCGCGACCGATCGCGGCGATGCCCCCGCTCCGGACACGGACCCGCCCCCGCAGGTTGTCCGCACGCTCGTCGGCGGTGAGACCGACGGAGTCACGCACCTGCGCGTCCACCCGCAGCACCGACACGACGCGCACGTCCTCCGGCGCGAGCACCCGCGCGACACGGCGGCAGGTACGCAGGATCGGATCACCACCGCGCGCCCGTGCCGCGCGGCGTCGGGACGGGGCCGGAACCAGCACGAGGGGCGACAGCTCGGGTGGATCGATCTCCCCGGCGTCGCGCAGGCGCGTCACGGCGGCGGCGAGGGCGACCCCGAGCGGTGCCGCGAGATCCCGTCGACCGCGTTCCTTCATCGCCAGGATCGACGCACGGTGCGGGCCGGCGTACGGGCCGAGCGCCCAGCACGGCACCCCGGGATCGACACGCGGCCGCACCGACCCCGGCGCCGCGTCGAGCGCGCAGGCGCAGGCGGGGCACCACGAGGCGTCGACACGGGCGCAGCCGCCGCACTCGCGGGGCAGGATGAGGTCCAGCAGGGTCGTCGGCACCGGGACACTGTGTCGCGAGGCTCCGACAGAGTTCGCCGCTCGTCAGCCCGGTAGGACGGGCACGGACTTCGTGCCGGTCAGGCCGGGCACCTCGCGCCAGTAGCGGTCACTCGCCGGGTCGCTGTCATCGATCTGGAACACGGCGCGCGAATCGGCCACGTAGGTGCTCGACGCGGAGGCGTCGACGGACACGACGGGAGCGGTGAGGTTGCGGCTGGGCAGCCCGTCGAGACGTGAGCCGTCGACGGCCACCTGCACGATCGGGATGTCGGTCGCCGCTCGGGCCACGACCACCGTGTCACCGGTGCTCCAGTCCAGGGACAGCGCCGCGCTCGCCAGACCGTTGGCCACCGCCTCGGGCTCGCGGAGTGCGTAGGTGCCGTCGGCGCGCCGCACCACCACCGCCACGTAGACGGCGCCGTCCACGATGAGAGCCGCTCGCACCCCGTCGCGGGAGAGCCGAAGTTCGGTGATCTGGCCGCCGAGCTCGGCGATGTCGGCGGAATCGACGTCCACCACCGACACCTGTCCGGTGGCCGGGTCGCGGACGGCGCGCTTGACCACGGTGCCGTCCACGACGGCCCACACGGCGTCGCGGTCGGGACCCCAGGTGGGCCGGGTGATCGAGCCACCCTCCGCGACCGGGAAGGCGTTGCCGCCGTAGGAGCCGATGAGCAGCGCGTCGGGCGGCTGCGGCGCCGCACGACCGGTGTCCGACACGGCCGCCACGAGCGTTCCGTCGCTGGACAACGAGATGGACCGCATGTTGTTGACGGTGCCGAAGTAGCCGGGAACCGGTGTCACGCCGTCGGTTCCGATGCGGACGAGCCCGCCGTTGCGCAGTGCGTGCAGGCCCACGTCGGCACCCGTCACCGCCAACGGATCGAATTCTGCGACCTCGGCGGTGGTCCAGCCGTCCGGATAGTTCGGGTCCAACGGCGCGCCGTCCGAGAGCAGGACGTAGGGACCCGACACCTCGGCCTCGGCCAGTGTCCAGATGATCTGCGCGGCAAGTAGTTCGCGGGTCGCGCGGTCCAGCGCACCGGCGCCCCGGAAGTCGATGCGGACACCGCCGAGACCGATGCCGACGGCCGAGGTACGCCCGTCGGCTTTCGTGATGGGACCGGCCGTGGTGACACCGTTGAACACGTTGCGCACCGCCGGCTCCAGCGACAGTCGCGGACCCGCCTGCAGCAGTGCAGTCAGGGTCTCTGTCATCCGGTCCTGCGTGGTGTTCACCCAACGCTGATCGGGCACCAGTTCGGCGCCGGTGGGATCGACGAAGTACAGCGACTTGCGCTGGTACGAGGTGAGGAACTGGGTGCGGTCCATGACGACTCCGGACGGCAGCTCGTCGATCCGCCACTCGCCGTCCTCGCGGGCCAGCGTCACCTGGGTCTCGAACGATCCCTGCTCGGCGCGGTACTGCCCACCCTGATCGAGCTGCCCCACCCGGTTTGCTCGGATCGTGTACTGCGCGGCGTCACTCGACCGGGAGTCCTCGAGGACGTCCACCTTGTCCACGACGATCGCGCTGGCGCCGTCGTTCCACTCCGAGGCGGCGTTCGCCGTCAGGAACTGACGTGCACCCGCGTGGTCGTCCGCCGGATCGGTGCTGGCCTTCACGAAGTCGCGGACCAGAAGATTGGGTTCACGACCCGCGGCGGGAACGGGGAGTTCCTGCTCGACGGGCCCGCGCGCGACGGTGCCGATGGCCTGCGGCGCTGACGACGCGGGCAACGACGCGCATCCGGACGCGACGAGCGCGAGCGCGGCCACGCACGCCACGAGGGCGGCTCGTCGCCGCGGCACGGTGCGGTCTCTCACGGTCGCTGCTCCCCCGCCGTGGCGCCGACACTCGTCGGGCGCGCCGCCGGAAGCGGCTGTCCCTGTGCGTACCTGCGGCCCGCGGGTCGCAGCGGCAGGGGGCTGGACACGACCTTGCGACCACGCACGCGCGGCAGCGTGAAGCGGAACCAGGCGCCCTGGCCCGGTTCGCCCCAGGCCTCGAGCTTGCCGTCGTGCAGGCGGGCGTCCTCGAGACTGATGGCGAGCCCCAGGCCCGTACCGCCCGAACGTCGCACGCGGGACGGATCCGACCGCCAGAAGCGGTTGAACACGAGCTTCTCCTCACCGGGGCGCAGTCCCACACCCTGGTCACGCACGACGAAGGCGGCGGCGTCGTCGTCCGCGCGCAGGCGCAGCAGGACGGGCTTGCCCTCCCCGTGGTCGAGAGCGTTCGCCAACAGGTTGCGCAGCACGCGTTCGACACGGCGCGGGTCCACCTCGGCGTTGACCGGCTCGTCGGGCATGTCGACGATCAGCTCGGTGCCCGTCTCGCGGGCGAGGTGCCGCACGGTGGACACCGCGGCGCGGGCGCACATACGGAGATCGAGTTGCTCGGACGCCAGTTCGGCGACGCCCGCGTCGTGGCGGGAGATCTCGAGCAGATCGTTGAGCAGTGTCTCGAAACGGTCCAGCTCGGCGACAAGCAGCTCGGACGAGCGCTTGAGCAGCGGATCGAGACTCTCACTGGCGTCGTGGATGAGCTCGGCGGCCATGCGGACGGTGGTGAGCGGCGTCCGCAGCTCGTGCGAGACGTCGGACGTGAACTGGCGCTGCAGGTTTCCGAACTCCTCGAGCTGGGTGATCTGCTTCGACAGGCTCTCGGCCATCTCGTTGAACGACATGGCGAGCCGGGCGATGTCGTCCTCGCCGCGCACCGGCATCCGTTCCTTGAGCCGGCCGTCCGCGAAGCGCACCGCGATGCGCGACGCCGATCTGATGGGGACCACCACCTGCCGGGCGACCAGCATCGAGATGGCCGCGAGCAGCACCAGCAGGACCGCACCGCCGATGAGCAGGGTTCCGCGCACGAGGGCGAGGCTGCGGTCCTCTCCCGCGAGGGGGAACACCAGGTACAGCTCGAGGGTGGAGAGGTCCGACGCGGTGGGACTGCCGACGATGAGGGCCGGACCCGAGTAGCCGTCCGGTTCCGACACGGTCGCGTACTGGTAGCTCACCTGGCCGGCCTGGACGAACGAGCGCAACGTCTGCGGGATCTGGTCGGCGGGACCGGTGAACAACTCGTCGCGGGCTCCGTCGCCGGGAACGATGAGCACGGGGTCGAACGTGCCGGCGGACGTGCTGTCCGCGCCGCTCTCGGTGTCCCGGCTCGTCAGACCGGACCGAGCGAGCTCCAGACGGTTCGAGATCGACGTCGAGTCGTCGCCCGCCAACTGGCTCTCGACGGACGCACGCGCGCGATCGAGCTCCTTCGTGGCGGCGTCGATCTTGGTGTCGAGAAGTCGATCCGTGATCTGACTCGTGAGCACGACGCCGAGGATCGTGATGACGATGAGGGAGAGCGTCAGCGTCGACACGACGACGCGCAACTGCAGCGACCGACGCCACGCGTGACCGGCGGCAGCCCACATGGACCGGGACCATCGCACCAGAGGCGAGAAGGTTCCGTTGATGCGTCGACGGGAGCGGGACGTGAAGATCACCGACCGTCCCGCAGTCGATCGGCTCCGATCACGGCGGGCCGGCCTTGTACCCGACACCGCGCACGGTGAGAACCACCTCGGGGTTCTCCGGATCCGTCTCCACCTTGGCGCGCAGTCGCTGGACGTGCACGTTCACGAGGCGGGTGTCGGCGGCGTGCCGGTATCCCCACACCTGTTCGAGCAGCACCTCGCGGGTGAAGACCTGACGAGGCTTGCGGGCCAGCGCCACCAACAGGTCGAACTCGAGCGGCGTCAGCGAGATGAGCGAGCCGTCGCGGGTGACCTTGTGCGCCGGAACATCGATGACGACGTCGCCGATCGACAGGAGCTCGGCCGGCTCCTCCTCGGTGCGTCGCAAGCGCGCGCGGACGCGGGCCACGAGCTCCTTCGGCTTGAAGGGCTTCATGATGTAGTCGTCGGCGCCGGACTCGAGTCCCAGCACGACGTCGACCGTGTCGGTCTTGGCGGTGAGCATCACGATCGGCACACCGGAGTCCGCCCGCAGCACGCGGCAGACGTCGATGCCGTTCATACCGGGGAGCATCAGGTCGAGCAGCACCAGATCCGGTCGGTTCTCCCGGACGGCGGACAGCGCCTGGGTGCCGTCTCCCACCACGAACGGCTCGAATCCCTCACCGCGCAACACGATGGTGAGCATCTCGGCAAGAGCCGTATCGTCGTCGACGACCAGAATTCGTGGCTTCATGACGACTATCGTGTCATCCCGTCGTACTCCGCAGTCTGATTGAGAAGTTCGGCGGCGAGTCTCGTCACGTCGACCTGCTCACCGTCCGCCTGCGCGCCGTTCACGACGAACCACGGCGACATCCACGACGAAGCCGCGAGTCCCGCGTAGACCGCCGCGGTACGGGCCTGGAGACCACCGTCGCGCTCGTACGCGTCGCGGGCCCGCGACGGATCCTCCTGCTCCCGACCACGCGCGCGATGCTCCGCGACCTCGACCGGAACGTCGAGGAGGATCTGGGCGGAGGGACGCGGCAGGACGAGGCGATCGAACTCGAGCGCGCGCACCCACTCGACCATCGCACCGTCCGCGTCCTGGTGGACCCGCGCGGCGGAGTACGCCGCGTTGGACGCGACGTAGCGATCGAGCAGAACGACGTCGTGCCGGTGCAGCATCCGACGGAGGTCGGACACCGCACCGGCACGATCGAGGGCGAACAGCACTGCCATCGAGTTCACCCCGGCGGCGAGATCGCCGTGCTCACCGGCCAGCGCCTCGGCGGCCAGGTCGGCGTGGATCGACTCCCCGTAGCGGGGGAAGCCGACGCGGACGGCGTCCACCCCGGCGGCCTCCCACGCGTGCGTGAGGCGGGACGAGAGCGTGAACTTGCCTGCTCCGTCGACGCCCTCGATCGCGATGAGAGTGCCCATCGACTCCACTCCTGCCTGTCGAGGCCTACGGGACCGAGTGTCAGTACCGGTAGTGCTCGGGCTTGTACGGGCCCTCGACGTCGACACCGATGTACTCGGCCTGCTCCTTGCTGAGCTTGGTCAGCGTGCCACCGAGAGCCTCGACGTGGATCTTGGCGACCTTCTCGTCGAGGTGCTTCGGCAGGCGGTAGACCTCGTTGTCGTACTCGTCGGGCTTCGTCCACAGCTCGATCTGCGCGATGACCTGGTTCGAGAAGCTGTTGCTCATGACGAACGACGGGTGACCGGTGGCGTTGCCGAGGTTCAGCAGACGACCCTCCGAGAGGACGACGATCGACTTGCCGCTGGAGAAGATCCACTGATCGACCTGCGGCTTGATGTTGATGCGTGTCGAACCGGACCGCTCGAGACCGGCCATGTCGATCTCGTTGTCGAAGTGGCCGATGTTGCCGAGGATGGCCTTGTCCTTCATCGACCGCATGTGGTCGAGCGTGATGATGTCCTTGTTGCCCGTCGCGGTGATGACGATGTCGGCCTTGCCGATCGCCTCGTCCACCGTGACGACGTCGAACCCGTCCATGAGCGCCTGGAGCGCGTTGATCGGGTCGACCTCGGTGACCTGGACGCGCGCGCCCTGGCCGGCCAACGACTCGGCACTGCCCTTGCCCACGTCGCCGTAGCCGCAGATCAGGACCTTCTTGCCACCGATCAGCACGTCGGTGCCGCGGTTGATGCCGTCGATCAGCGAGTGACGGGTGCCGTAGGTGTTGTCGAACTTGCTCTTGGTGACCGAGTCGTTGACGTTGATCGCCGGGAAGGTCAGCTCGCCGGCCGCGGCGAACTGGTACAGGCGCAGCACGCCGGTGGTGGTCTCCTCGGTGACACCCTTGACCGACTCGGCGATGCTCGTCCACTTGGTGGCGTCCTGCGCGAGCGACTCGCGGAGCAGTCCGAGGAAGACCTTGTACTCGTCGGAGTCGCGGTCCTCGTCGACGGGCGGCACGACGCCGGCCTTCTCGAACTGCGCACCGCGCAGCACCAGCATCGTGGCGTCTCCGCCGTCGTCGAGGATCATGTTGGCGTGGCGGGGAGTGCCGTCCTCGGCGACCGGCCAGGTCAGCATCTTCTCGGCGGCCCACCAGTACTCGGCCAGCGATTCGCCCTTCCAGGCGAACACCGGGATTCCCTGCGGATCCTCGGGCGTGCCGTGGGGTCCGACGACGATCGCGGCGGCGGCGTGATCCTGGGTGGAGAAGATGTTGCACGATGCCCACCGCACCTCGGCTCCGAGCGAGACCAGCGTCTCGATCAGGACGGCGGTCTGGACCGTCATGTGCAGCGACCCGGAGATCCGTGCACCCTTCAGCGGCTGCACGTCGGCGTACTCGCGACGCAGGGACATGAGGCCGGGCATCTCGTGCTCCGCGAGGCCGATCTCCTTGCGGCCGTACTCAGCCAGCGAGAGATCCGCGACCTTGAACTCGATGCCACCGCGGATGTCCGCCTGCAGCGCCTCGGTGCTCGAAATGTCGGGGGATGTCGATGTCGTCATTGTGTGATGCCACTCCTGTCGGCTGATGATCGGCTTCCAGGCTATCGGCTCACGGCTGCCCGCGGGTGGGTCGGGGCCACGACGTGTCCGGTTCCGTCGTCTCGCGCCGACGGGTCAGGCGGCGGCGGCGCGTTCGGGAACGGTCGCCCAGCGCCGTTCCAGTCGAGCGCGGGCGCTCGGCTGCAGGTTCGCGCGGGTGACGTCGCCGTCGTAGTGCGCGACGACCCTGGGGTCCATCACGCGACGCCACAGGGGCGGGACGGCCGCGAGGACGACCATCGTCGCGTAGCCGGCCGGCAGTTGCGGCGCCTCGTCGAAGGTGCGCAACGTCTGGAACCGGCGGCCCGGGTTCGCATGATGGTCGCTGTGCCGCTGCAGGTGGTACAGGAAGATATTGGTGACGATCCGATCGCTGTTCCAGCTGTGCCGCGGCGCGCACCGCTCGTACCGGCCCGTGGGTGTCCGTCCCCGGAGCAGCCCGTAGTGCTCGATGTAGTTGACGGACTCGAGGGTCATCACGCCGACCACCGCCTGGAGCACGAGGAACGGCAGGATGCCGACGCCGAAGACGGCGACCAGGACACCGAAGAGTGCAGCGGACATCGCCCACGCGTTGAGCACGTTGTTGCGGATCGTCCACACGCCGCTGCCCTTGCGCTCGAGACGCTGCTTCTCCAGCTCCCAGGAGGACACGAGGCCGCCGCTGACACTGCGGGACAGGAACCGGTAGAGGGACTCGCCCATGCGCGCGCTGGCCGGGTCGGCGGGCGTCGCGACACGCGCATGGTGTCCGCGGTTGTGTTCGACGTGAAAATGGCCGTACAGGCTCTGCGCCAGAGCGATCTTGGCCAGCCAGCGCTCGGTGCTCTCCACCCGATGACCGAGCTCGTGCGCCGCGTTGATCCCGATGCCGGCGACGAGACCGACACTGACCGCGTACCCGATCTTGTCGACGGCGGACAGGGTGCCGAAGGTGACGAGGTAGCACGCGACACCGAGCCCCGCGTACTGCACCGGAAGGAACAGGAACGTGCACCACCGGTAGAAACGGTCGTGCTGCAGGTCCTGCACCTGCGCGTCGGACGGATTGTTGCCGTCCTCCCCCGCCAGCGCGTCGACCACGGGGATGACCAGGAAGAACAGCATCGCGCCGCTCCACCAGAAGGCCGACACCCCCGTGTGCAGAACCAGTTGGGACGGCAGCAGTGCCGAGGCGGGCGCCAGCATTCCCAGTAGCCAGAGCAGCTTCTTCGGGTCGTGCCACCGCCGCGCCATACGTCAACTCCTCGACATCGAGTGGACTCCGTGGCGGACTCGTGCCCACCGCAGAAACAAACTTCCGGTCTCGAATTCGAGTGTAGAGCAAGTAGCGCGACGGTCCGAAGATCCGAATGGTGAGATCGGTCCGTTATCGGCGCGAAATTTGGTGACTAGTGGGTGTCGTCCGCATGCTGCCGGGCTCCGAGCACCGAATGGCGGCGGCTGTAGCCGAAGTACACCACGACTCCGAGCGCCATCCAGACGACGAACCGCAGCCACGTCTCCACCGACAGGTTCAGCATCAGCCACACGCAGGCCAGCACGGCGAGGATCGGCACCAGCGGAACCAGGGGGACGCGGAAGCCGCGCTTCAGGTCGGGACGGGTTCGACGCAGGACGACGACACCGATGGAGACCAGGACGAAGGCGAACAGGGTGCCGATGTTGACCATCTCCTCGAGCGTCCCGATGGGGAAGAACGCCGCGAGAAGGCCGACCACGATGCCGACGAGCACGGTGATGCGCACCGGGGTGCCACGGCTCCCCGTCTTCGCGAGACGACGCGGCATCAGACCGTCGCGCGACATCGCGAAGAGCACGCGCGACTGTCCCAGCATGAGCACCATGACCACGGTCGTGAGTCCGGCCAGCGCACCGAAGGAGATCACCTTCGACGCCCAGGTGATGCCGTTCAATTCGAACGCCGTGGCCAGGGTCGCGCCCTCGCCACCGAGTTCGGTGTACTTCACCATTCCGGTCAGCACCAGGGTGACCGCGACGTACAGGATCGTGACGATCAGGAGCGAGCCCAGGATTCCGCGCGGCAGGGCCTTCTGCGGATCGGACGCCTCCTCGGCCGTGGTGGCCACCACGTCGAAGCCGATGAACGCGAAGAACACGAGACTCGCGGCGGCCAGGAGTCCGTACCAGCCGAAGTTGCTGCCCTCGGCGCCGGTGACGAAGGAGAACAGCGACTGGGTGAGGCCCGACTCCTTCTCGGCGGGGACGGCGGGCGGGATGTAGGGCGAGTAGTTCGCCGCCTTGATGTAGAACGCTCCGACCACGACGATGAGCAGCACGACGCCCACCTTGATCGCGGTGATGACGAGGGAGACGCGCGAGGAGATCTTCACACCCGTCGCGAGCAGGACGGTGAGCACCGCGACGATGACCAGGGCACCCCAGTCGACGTCGAGTCCGCCGATGGACACCACGGGCGACGACGTCCCGAGCACCTCACCGAGGTACAGGGACCAGCCCTTCGCCACGACGGCCGACGCGAGGGCGAACTCCAGGATCAGGTCCCAGCCGATGATCCACGCGACGAACTCGCCGAAAGTGGCGTACGAGAACGTGTACGCGCTGCCCGCGACCGGCACCGTCGAGGCGAACTCGGCGTAGCAGAGCGCGGCGAGTCCGCACGCGATCGCGGCGAACACGAAAGCGAGCGAGACGGACGGGCCCGCGACGTTCCCGGCGGTGCGCGCCGTCAGGGTGAAGATGCCCGCACCCACGGCGACCGCGACACCGAAGACGGTGAGATCCCACGAGGACAGGCTCTTGCGAAGTTTGGTGTCCGGCTCGTCCGTGTCGCGCATCGACTGCTCGATGGACTTTGTTCTCCGCAGACCGGTGTTGCGCGAACCGGGTGCGTCCTTGCCGTCGATGGTCACCGTCGAAACTCCTCACGTCCTCCGGGCGGCCGTCGACTGCCCGAGGTCATCGTCACACGAACAGTGAACTCGGCGGGACGTATCCGCCAGCGTGTCGGGGCCGTCAGATCCCGCCGACGCCCGCCACGAACACGCGAGCCGAGTCGGTGAGAGCACACAGCTGCGGGTCCGGATCGGACGCGGCGATCCAGACGGCACTTCCCCGCTCCACGACCAGGGTGGACTCACCCGAGGAGACCTGTACCCGACCGTCGACACACAGGACGATGCGCGGCGCGGCGTCACCGTCGTGCGCGAGCGTCCACGGCTCACCGTCGCTGGACGCCGCGGACAATTCGACACCGACGAGTGCGAACTCCGGTGCCGGCGTGGGATAGCACACCACGTGCGGACGGCTGGTGTCGGCGACGAGGACCGGTGAGTCGAGCGGCTCGAAGTCGAGCACCCGCAACAGTTCCGGGACGTCGACGTGCTTGGGCGTGAGTCCCCCACGCAACACGTTGTCCGAGTTGGCCATGATCTCCACCGCGGTTCCGCGCAGGTACGCGTGGAGGTTTCCGGCGTCCAGGTACAGAGCTTCGCCCGGCTGCAGCGTGACCCGGTTGAGCAGCAACGCCGCGAGCACTCCCGCATCGCCGGGGTAGTACTCCCCCAGTTCCAGTGCGGTGCGCAGTTCCGGCACGAAGGTGCGGTCCCCGGTCTGCTCGGCACGTTCGAGGGCGCGAACGCACGCGTCCAGCACGGCCGGCAGCACGGAGTCCAACGCCCGCTGCGGCAGAGTGATCCACGAGGTGAAGAGGGTGCGCAGGCCGCTCGAATCCGGTTGCGCGGCAAGCATCTCGGTGTACGGACGCAGCTCGTCCGCATCGAGCCGACCGAACAGCTCCACCGTCTCGGCGGGACTGCGGAACCCGGCGAGCGCGTCGAACTCCGTCAGGGCGACCACGAGCTCGGGCTTGTGGCTGGCGTCCTTGTAGTTCCGGACGGAGGCGTCGAGGGGCACGCCCGCGGCGTTCTCCCGTCGGAAACCCTCGCGCGCCTGGTCCGAGGACGGGTGAGCCTGCAGCGACAGCGGCTCCTCGGCCGCCAGGAACTTCACGAGGAACGGCAGGCGCGGACCGTGCCGCTCCACCACACCGGTGCCGAGCAGTCCGGTCGGATCGGAGTCGATGGCCTCGAGCAGCGAGACCCGACCGCGCGGCGTGACGAGATGCGCCGGGTCGCCCGGATGAGCACCGAACCACATCTCCGCCTCGGGATGCCGGGTGGGTGCGGGCACGCCGCGCAGTTCGGCGAGAGCCGTGCGCGAACCCCACGCGTAGGACCGTGCTGTTCCGTCGAGGAGATTCACCGACCACCACCTGCCGTCGTCATCGCTGCGAACCCGGACACGGCTGGGGTCACGCCCTGCCTCCCGAGGCCTGAGAATTCGAGAGTTGGAGATAGGCCGCCGCGGCCTCGATCCGCACCGCCAGGACGAGCGCCCTGCGCAGCGACGCCCCGACCGGCGTCGTGGGACCGGGCACCGCGGCGGGCGCGGGCGCCTCCAGATCCGTGCGGGGACCACCGTCGTCGTCGGCGCGCACCACGTCGACCTCACCCAGGACGGCCACCCGCCGGCGGACCAGACTGTCGTCGGGGTCGGTCGACACGGTGAACACCCGAACGGGATCGGCCGGGGGCGGACCGTCGAGTTGGTCGTCGTGGAACAGCGGGTCGTAGTCGACACTGCCGCTCTCGGCGGAGTCCCCACCGATCGCGCCGAGGTCGTGGATCACACCGACGGCATCGGAGAGTTCGGTGGCCGCCGCCACGACGCCCGCGGCCCGCAGCAGGGACGCGGCTCCGTGCCGGGCCACCTCGGTCGCCACCACGCCGTCACCGGTCATGAGGACCCGACGACCCGCCATCCGGGACGCCAGACCTTTCGCGGGATTCTGGAACACCTCGACGGACGCGTGGTGCCGCATGGCCTCCGCGTCCACCGCGTCGGCCACCGCGTCGAGGTCACCGACCGACGACGCCGGGTCCACCGCAGCGAGTACCGCGGCCATCACCGCGACGTGCCGGGCGTAGGAGTTGCGATCGAGGACACGGACTCGCGGCGGGAAGGACACCACCCGGCCGGCACCGGCGTCCGCGACAGGACCCTCGTCCGGTACGGCCACCACGACCTCGGCGCGCCGACGTACCCCGGCGGCGACGGACTCCGCGATGGCCGGATCGCCGGCGTCGTCGCCGGCCACGACCACGACGTCCAGGGGTCCGACCCACGGCGGGGTCGCGGGGAGCGAGACGACCGGCACGCCGGCGGTCGGAGCGAGGACCGCGGCGACCAGCGCCGACGCCCTCCGGGCGGGACCGGACGCGGCGACGAGCACGACACTGCGGGGACGCAGACCGTCCAGCGGCGCCAGCAGGCCCTCGCGGACGGCGGACGCGGTGGCGCGGATCTGTGCGCCGGCCAGCGCGGCGGAGTGCAGTGCGCCCAACGAGTCCGCAGCCAGTATCGCGCTCGCGTCGTCGAGATCGACGTACGCCGAAGGAGCAGTCATGGGCACCTCACCCGCCTCTCTCGTTCCGTATCCCCCACTATGACAGTCCGCAACCGTCACGCGCGGACGATGCTCAGGATCTCCGTCGTCAGGCGGTCCACGTCCTCGGGGGTGCGTGCCTCGACATTGAGTCGGAGCAGGGGCTCGGTGTTGGAGGCGCGGAGGTTGAACCACGCGCTGTCACCGAGATCGACCGTCACACCGTCCAGTTCGTCGGTGGAGACGGTGCGATCGGCGAACGCCGCGACCACCGCGGCGGTGCGCTCACGAGCGTCGGCCACCGTCGAGTTGATCTCGCCCGATGCCGCGTACACCTCGTACTTGCGCATCAGGGCGGACAACGGCTCGTCCTGTGTCCCGAGCGCGGCGAGCACGTGCAGCGCTGCGAGCATGCCAGAATCGGCGCCCCAGAAGTCGCGGAAGTAGTAGTGCGCCGAGTGCTCGCCGCCGAACACCGCGCCGGTCTCGGCCATCAGTGCCTTGATGAACGAGTGGCCGACCCGGGTGCGCACGGCGGTACCGCCGAGCAGCTCCACCAACTCGGGCACCGACCGTGAGGTGATGAGGTTGTGGATGATGGTCGAGGAGGGGTGCTTGCCCAGCTCCCGCTCGGCCACCAGCGCGGTGATCGCGGACGGTGAGACGGGCTCGCCGCGTTCGTCCACCACGAAGCAGCGGTCCGCATCGCCGTCGAACGCGAGGCCGATGTCCGCGCCCGTCTCGGTGACGAACTTCTGCAGATCGACGAGGTTCGCCGGCTCCAGCGGGTTCGCCTCGTGGTTGGGGAACGTGCCGTCGAGTTCGAAGTACAGGGGGTGCACGGTCACCGACGTCGGGTCCAGGACCGCGGGCACCGTGTGCCCGCCCATGCCGTTGCCGGCGTCCACCGCGACCGACAGCGGACGGATGTCGCTGATGTCCACGAGGTCGCGCACGAACGTGGCGTAGTCCGCGAGCACGTCCTGCTCGCTGATCGTGCCCGGCGCACCGTCGAACGTCGGGACGCCGTCGATGATCTCGGCCGAGATGGTGGCGAGTCCCGAGTCCTGGCCGACGGGCTTCGCGCCGGCCCGGCACAGCTTGATCCCGTTGTACTTCGCCGGGTTGTGGCTGGCGGTGAACATCGCACCGGGGCAGTCGAGCCGACCGGAGGCGAAGTAGAGCTGGTCGGTCGACGCGAGGCCGATGAGAACGACGTCGAGACCCTGTGAGGTCACCCCTCGCGCGAAGGCGGCCGACAGTGCGGGAGACGAGTCGCGCATGTCGTGCCCGACCACGACGCGCTGCGAGACGCCCTCGCCGCGTACGAGTCTCGCGAAGGCGGCCCCCACGTCGGCGACGAAGTCCTCGTCGATCTGCTCTCCGACGACACCGCGCACGTCGTACGCCTTGATGACGCTGTGAACCAGGTCAGCTGGTCGGGCCACTGCACACTCCTGCATCTGGGACGAACCGGACGGATCACGCACGACGACGAGTCGGCGAGACCATGCTGGGAGCCTAGTGCCCGGGGGCGACGCGCGAGCAGTCCTGCAGCCCGACGCCGCGCGCAGGAACAGTCGTTCAGCTGGTGGGGTCGGGAAGAACGCGCAGATGTCCGCGTCGACCCGTGCGTGTCGGCGCGGCGGCCGGTACGTCGGCGGAGGTGCGCGTGTCGAACGACGAACCACGTCGACCGAGGGACGGAGCGGGACGCTCACGCGCACCGGCCTCGCGGACGGCCTCGGCGAGTGCGGTCAGATCGTCGTCGTCGGGGCTGGACGTGGAGAACCCGCCCTCGTAGCGCACCATCTCCCACCCCTTGGGGGCGGTGATCGACGAACCGTGCACCTCGCACAGATCCCAGGAATGGGGCTCGTCCACGGTGGCGAGAGGTCCGACGACGGCGGTCGAGTCGGAGTACACGTACGTCAACGTCGCGACGGCCGGTCTCTTGCATCCCGGTCGGCAGCATCCCCGCACAGCTCTCACAGGTCGAACCCTAGCGCGTGTCCTCCGGCGTGCCTCGCAGGACACGGTCGTAGCATGGGCGCGTGTCGTTCACCGGATCCTCTCAACCCCGCGGCCGCGCCGGCGGCCGTCCCGGACGGGAACATCGGGCGTCCAGCTCGCGGTCCGCGGCGCGGCGGGGTCGCGGAATGCGCGGCACCCTGTTCCCCGACACGGTGCCCGCACGCAGGTCTCGCGCCGAGAAGTTCGATGCGGCGGTGCTGGACGCGTTCGCCGAGATCGACCGCAAGTGGCACGACCGGCTGACGAAACTGGACATCGCCGTCGACGACGTGCCGAAGATCCGTGCGGTGGACCCTGAATCGGTGAACTGGCCACCCGAGGTCGTGGCCGAGGGCCCGGTGCCGTTGTCGAGACTCGTTCCGGCGGGAGTGGACACGCGCGGAGCGACGACGCGGGCTCGGATCGTGCTGTTCCGTCGGCCCCTCGAGCGGAGAGCACACGACTCGCTGGAGCTGACGGACCTGGTGCACGACGTGTTGGTGGAGCAGGTGGCGACCTACCTGGGGGTCACGCCCGAGGTGGTCGACCCCGACACCGAGGACGACTGACACCCCGGCGCCTGCAGCGCGTCGTTCGGCGGCTGCGGTGACGCGACGCGTCAGATGATGCCGCGCTTGAGGCGGCGACGTTCGCGCTCGGACAGCCCACCCCAGATGCCGAACCGCTCGTCGTGCGCCAAGGCGTACTCGAGGCAGTCGTCCTTCACCTCGCACCCGAGGCAGATGCGCTTGGCCTCGCGCGTCGAGCCGCCCTTCTCCGGGAAGAACGCCTCGGGATCGGTCTGAGCGCACAGAGCGCGCTCCTGCCACTGATCCTCGAGCGGATCCATGTCGCCCGGCACCAGACTCAGATGCAGTGCGGGCGCAGGCATTCCGAGGCTCGTGAGCGGCGGGTCGACGTCGTCGACCGAGACGTCCTCCGGGTCGATCCCGTCCACGAGGTCCGCCGGGGCGTCCTCCGTCACGGCATCCACGTGCAGTACGTCGTCGAGTTCCCCGACGGGGGACTCCTGTCGACCGAGGTCGTGGTGTTGTTCCGGCATCACGTCCGCCTCCTCACCTGTTCGAGCGCAGTTGTTGTCGGTCACTTGTGTCGATGATCGACCGCGAAGCCGGATCGAAGAGCGAAGCCTCGTGTAACCATGGGACGTGACGCTGCGGAACGCAGCGCGCGAACTCGTGTCGACTCATGGGAACACGTGTTCGAACGGTGGTTCGCTACAAGCGATTCCGCTGTTCGAACCGTTAATGACATGACTGTGATTAGACACGCCGCGGTGTGTCGCGGTCAAGCGGACCGCTCGATTTGCAATACCATCCGATCTCCGGTTTTCCCGGAAGGCGAGACTTCCCCGGTGTTTCGCGTCGGACACGCCGTGGTTCGCGCCCACCGGCCCGATCGCGCCGACGGCGACCGCCTAGGGTCGAGGGTCATGAAGGTGACTGTGGTGGTGGGCGGCGTCGGTGGCGCGCGGTTCCTCCAGGGGGTTCGAGAACTGCTGGGGCCGGACGGCGACGTCACGGCCGTGGTGAACGTCGGTGACGACGTCTGGATGCACGGCCTGCGCATCACACCCGACCTCGACACCTGCATGTACACGCTCGGCGACGGCATCGACACCGAGCGCGGCTGGGGTCGACGCGACGAGACGTGGAGCGTCAAGGAAGAACTCGCGGCGTACGGGGCCCACCCGGACTGGTTCGGGCTCGGGGACCGCGACATCGCGACGCATCTGATCCGGACGCGCATGCTCCGCACCGGGTACCCGCTGTCCGCAGTCGTGGAGGCCCTGTGCGACAGGTGGTCTCCGGGTGTCCGCCTGCTGCCCGTCACGGACGACCGCAGCGAGACCCACGTGGTGATCACCGATCCCGACGACGGCACCGACAAGGCCGTTCATTTCCAGGAGTGGTGGGTGCGCTACCGCGCTGCTGTGACGACTCACAGTTTCGCGTACGTCGGAGCGGACAAGGCGACCCCGGCGGACGGCGTCGTCGAGGCGATCGAGACCGCGGACGCGGTACTGCTCGCACCGTCCAACCCGGTGGTCAGCATCGGCGCCGTCCTGGCGGTGCCCGGCATCCGCTCCGCACTGCGCACCACACCCGCGAAGGTCGTCGGGCTCTCCCCCGTCATCGACGGCAAGCCGTTGCGCGGCATGGCCGACGAGTGCCTGTCCGTCATCGGTGTGGAGACGACGGCCGAGGCCATCGGCCGCCACTACGGCGCCCGCTCGGCGGCGGGCATCCTCGACGCCTGGCTGATCCACGAGACCGACACCGCCGACGTTCCCGGCGTGGACGTGCGCGCGGTACCTCTGCTCATGACCGAGCCCGCGGTGACCGCACGGATGGCGCGCGCCGCGCTCGAGGCAGCGGGCGTCCTGTGACCCGATCCGACGGTCCCGGCGATCATGCACCGGGCGGTTCGATCGAGGTGATTCCCGTCGCGGGACTCCCCGAGTTCCGGCCGGGCGACGACCTGGTGGCAGCAGTCGCCACGGCAGCACCGTGGCTCGCCGACGGCGATGTCCTGGTGGTCACGAGCAAGATCGTCTCCAAGGTCGAGGGACGCCTGGTGACCGCGCCGACCGACCCGGAGGCGCGGGACGCACTGCGCCGCATCCTCGTCGAGCAGGAGGCCGTGCGCGTCCTCGCCCAGCGCGGTCGCACGCTCATCACCGAGAACCGCCTCGGCATCGTGCAGGCCGCGTCCGGCATCGACGGATCCAACGTGTCGACGGACGAGTTGGCCCTGCTCCCCGAGGATCCCGACGCGTCCGCCCGGGCACTGCGCGACGGTGTATTCCGTTCGCTGGGCGTGGCCGTCGCCGTCGTCGTCACCGACACGATGGGCCGCGCGTGGCGGAACGGCCAGACGGACAACGCGATCGGATCGGCCGGGTTGCCCGTCCTGCACGCGTACGCCGGTGGTCGCGACGCGCAGGGCAACGAGCTGATGGTCACCGAGGTCGCGCTCGCGGACGAGCTGGCGTCCGCTGGGGATCTGGTGAAGGGCAAGCTCGGCTCGGTTCCCGTCGCCGTGGTCCGGGGTCTGCACTACGCCGACGATGGCTCCTCCGCCCGCGATCTGGTGCGTCCGGGCGAGGACGACCTCTTCTGGTTGGGAACGCAGGAGGCGCTGCGACGAGGTGCGCTCGGCGCGGTACCCGCCCGTCGCTCGGTACGCGAGTTCGACTCGGCCCCGGTCGATCCCGCCGTCGTCGAGGCCGCCGTGGCGGACGCCGTCACCGCGCCGGCTCCCCATCACTCTCACCCGATGCGCTATGTCGCCGTCCGGACGTCGGCGGTGCGCACCGCACTGCTCGATGCGATGGCAACGCGGTGGCGCGCCGATCTCGAACGAGACGGACGGACCGCGGACTCGATCGAGGCCCGTCTGGCACGCGGTGATCTGCTGCGCACCGCGCCGGAACTGATTCTGGCGTTCGCGGTGCTCGACGAGGCGCACGACTATCCGGACGCGGAACGGCAGTCCGCGGAGACCGTCATGTTCACGGTGGCGGCGGGCGCGTCGGTACAGGCGTTCCTGGTGTCCCTCGCGGCGCGCGGCCTCGGCAGTTGCTGGGTCGGGTCGACCATCTTCGCCGCCGACACCGTGCGCGAGACGCTCGATCTGCCCGCCGACTGGCATCCCGTCGGGGCCGTCGCCGTCGGGCACCCGCTCACTCCCCTGTCGCCTCGCGCGCCGACGCCGCCCGGCTCCGCGTTCCGAGAACTGTGAGGAACCGTTTGTGAGCGCCGAGAGCCTCCACGAGTCCGCGAGAGAACTGCTCCGTTCCTGGTCGACCATCGAGCCGCACGACGACTCGATGCGCCACACGATGCTGGCGTTCCTCGACAGTGCGCCGCGTGGCTGTCTCCGCGAGAACGTGGCCGGTCACGTCACCGCGTCGGCGCTGGTGCTCGATCGGAGTGGGTGCCACGCGCTCCTGACGCTGCACCCGCGGGTCGGACGATGGCTCCAGCTGGGCGGACACTGCGAGGTCGACGACGAGACCGTCCGGGACGCGGCACTCCGCGAGGCGCGTGAGGAGAGCGGCATCGACGACCTGGTTCTCGAGCCGGAGCTGCTCTCCATTCACACACACCCGATCACGTGTTCGCTCGGCGAGCCGACGCGCCATCTCGACCTGCGCTTCGTCGTACGCGCTGCGGACGGTGCACACATCGTCCGCAGCGCGGAGTCGAACGACCTGCGGTGGTGGCCCGTCGACGACCTCCCCGACGGGGAGGCGGGCGCCGAACGAGACGCGTTGCAGGACATGATCTCCCGCGCGGCGGCTCGCTGAGCCTCGGGCGCCCTCGATTCTCGGACGCCCTGGATTCTCGGACGCCCTGGATCCTCAGACGTCGGTCGAGAAGCGCACTCCACCGTCGGGCAGCGTCACTCCGGGCCACACCCGGGCGCCGCGGAGCAGCTCGCACCGCGCGCCGATGTTGGCTCCGTCGCCGATGACGGCGTCGCGCACGAGTGCCCGCGGTCCGATGCGCGCGCCGAATCCGAGGATCGATCGTTCGACCACCGCGCCGGCCTCGACCACGGCACCGTCGAAGAGGACGGCACCGTCGAGACGGGCGCCCGCTCCCACCTCGGCGCCGCGTCCGACGACCGTGCCGCCGATCAGCAGCGCGCCGGGCGCGACGCCCGCGCCGGGATGGACCAGCGACTCGCCCCGCGTCCCCGTCAGCGCAGGCGACGGTGCGATTCCGCGCACGAGGTCGGCGGAGCCCTTCACGAAGTCCTCCGGCGTACCCATGTCGCGCCAGTAGGCGGCGTCGACGTGTCCGAAGACTCGCTTGTCCTCGGCCAGCAGTGCGGGGAACACCTCACGCTCGACGGACACCGGACGACCGGACGGGATCTTCTCGATGATCTCCCGCTTGAACACGTAGCAGCCGGCGTTGATCTGGTCCGTCGGCGGATCCTGGGTCTTCTCGAGAAACGCGGTGACGCGGCCGGACTCGTCGGTGGGCACGCAGCCGAACGCACGCGGGTCACCGACGCGGACGAGGTGCAGGGTGACGTCCGCCTCGGTGGTGCGGTGGGTGTCGAGCACGCCGCGCAGATCGGTACCGCCCAGCACGTCACCGTTGAAGACCATGACGTTGTCGGCGCGGAGCCGGGGCAGGACGTTGCGGATACCGCCGCCGGTGCCCATCGGCTCCTCCTCGAACACGTACTCGAGCTCGAGGCCGAGTGCGCTGCCGTCACCGAAGTGCTGCTCGAACACCTCCGACTTGAAGGACGTGCCGAGTACGACGTGGTCGATCCCGGCGTCCTTGATGCGCGCCAGGAGATGGGTGAGGAACGGCAGACCTGCCGTGGGCAGCATCGGCTTGGGGGCGGAGAGCGTGAGCGGACGCAGTCGCGTGCCCTTTCCTCCGACCAGAACTACGGCATCGGTCGCCGGAGCAGTCATCGCGTATCGCCTTTCTCAGAAACTTCTCACGAGCTCGAACCTGACCCCACCGTGTCGTCGCGTTGCCGCAGTGCGGCAGTCACGACCACCCTGGACCGCAACGCCAGTCCGGCGCGCAACGTCCACCGGAGAGGAGCTTGCCATCTCCGCGGGTGTCTATCAGCTTGGAAGCGATAGGCGCTGCGGTGGTGCGCCGGCAGCATCGACTCCGGATGACGCCCCGCGGCATGACCTTTGGCGTGCGTCACGACGGCCGTGGGCACGTAGATGTTGGTCCAGCCCGCTCGTCCGAGGCGATCTCCGAGATCGACGTCCTCCATGTACATGAAATACCGGGAATCGAACCCGTCCACCGAGTCGAACGCGGCACGGCGCAGCAACAGACACGAGCCGGACAGCCACCCGACCGACCGCTCGCTGACCTCGTCGTTGTCCTGCCGGTAGCGCTGCGTCCACGGATTCGACGGCCACACCGAACCGAGCAGTGCGTGCAGCGACCCGGACGTGAGATCGGGAACGCGGCGGGCTGACGGGTAGCGCGAACCGTCCGGCTCGAGGATGAGGGGCCCGAGCGACCCGGCCCGCGGATGCCGTTCGGCGGCCGCCAGCAGCTCGTCGATCGACCCGGGGCCGAACTGGACGTCGGGATTGACGACCATGACGAACTCGGTGGCCGGATCCACCTCGGCGACAGCGCGATTGGCGGCGCCGCCGTAGCCGATGTTCGCTCCGGTGCGCAGCAGTCGGACGTTGTCGTATGCGGCCTCGGCCGCCTCGGGCGCGCCGTCGGTGGACCCGTTGTCCGCGAGAATCACCGACACCGGCCGCGTCGTCGCATCCCGCAGGGACTCGAGGAATGCGTCGAGGTGCTCGCCGGGCGAATAGGTCACCGTCACGACGGCCAGGGGGGCACTCACGCCGGTCACCCTACTGGGCGGCTCCGGGCGGGTCCGCGACCGCCCGAGCCGCCAGCGCGGCCGTCAGGGCGTCGCGCCAGGGCCGCAGCGGGGTCAGCCCGGCACCCTTCCAGGCCGCGGGCGAGAGCACCGAGTAGGCGGGACGCGGCGCCGGCCGCACGTAGCGATCACTGCCGCACGGGTGAACACGGTCGGGATCGGCGCCCACGGTCTCGAAGGTCGCCCGAGCGAGATCGAACCAGGACGCCGTGCCGGCGTTGGTGGCGTGCAGAATTTGCGGCAGCGCTCGCGGCGACGTCGCCGCCTCGAGGAGCGCGTCCGCGAGATCACCCGAGTACGTCGGCGAACCCACCTGGTCGTTCACGACGTCGAGGGTCTCCCGCTCGGCCTCGAGCCGGAGCATCGTGGCGACGAAGTCGGAGCCGGTGCCGGTGTAGACCCACGCGGTCCGCACGATCGTCGCGGACGGCAACGCCTCCAGGACCGCCCGTTCCCCTGCCAGCTTGGTGCGCCCGTAGGCCGTCGCCGGCGCGGTGGGATCGTCGGGTTCGTACGGGGTCCGCGCGTCTCCGGCGAACACGTAGTCGGTCGAGACGTGCACGAGACCTGCACCGACCTCGGCGCACCGCTCGGCGAGCAGGCGCGGTCCCACCTCGTTCAGCAGTGCGGCGCGGTCCTCCTCGGTCTCCGCCGCGTCGACCGCCGTGTGCGCTGCGCAGTTGATCACCACGGTGCCCGGCACGACGGCGGCGGCGATCGACTCCGGATCCGTGATGTCGAGGTCGGCTGATCCGAAGCCGAGCACGCGGGCCCCGCGGTACCCGTCCCGCGCGCGGTCGACGAGTCGGCGACCGAGCTGACCTCCGGCTCCGGTCACCACGATCGTCCTGTCCGAACTCTGCTCTGCGTCGGTGGTCACAGCGACAGAGTGTGGCACGCCGTGGCGGGTTGCGCGGAGCACGGCGACCCTGCCGTTAGCCTGGGGATCGTGACGGATTCTGTGACGGGCCCCGGGACACCGCGCGATCCGTACAGACCTCGGACACAGCGCGGTGCGCAGCGGCGACCCGATTCTCGCGAGTCGGAACCGGGTGCGCGGCGCTCCTCCACCCGCTCCGACCGGGGGCGTCGACCTCCGACCAGCCACCGCCCCTCGCGGACGCCGGGGCACTCCAACGCCGGCCGGATAGCCGTCGCACTGTTCTCCGCCGGCGCGTTGCTGGTGACGGGTGTGGCATGGCAGAGCATCGACTCGCTGCGCAGCAACCTCGCGACGGTGTCGAACCTCGATCTCGGCGACGGGGCCGACGGTGCGGTCGACATCCTGCTCGTGGGCACCGACAGCAGAACCGACGCGCACGGCAACGCCCTCTCGCAGAACGAGCTCGACTCGCTCCGCGCCGGCGACGAGGTGGCCAACAACACCGACACCATCATTCTGATCCGCGTTCCCAACGACGGATCGTCCGCGTCGGCGATCTCCATCCCGCGCGACGCCTACGTGAACGTGCCCGGCATCGGCGACAGCAAGATCAATGCCGCGTACGGAGCCACCAAGGAGGAGAAGCGCCTCGAACTCGTCGAGAGCGGGGTGCCCGACGCCGAGGCCGACAGCGAGTCGACGCTCGCGGGCCGCAAGGCGCTCATCGACTCCGTCGCGGGCCTCACCGGCGTGACGGTCGATCACTACGCCGAGGTCGGGCTGCTCGGATTCGTCCTGCTCACCGATGCCGTCGGCGGCGTCGACGTGTGTCTGAACGCGCCGGTCGACGAGCCCCTCTCGGGCGCGCGCTTCGCGGCCGGGCAGCAGACGCTCTCGGGTGCCGACGCACTCAGCTTCGTGCGCCAGCGCCACGATCTCCCCCGTGGCGATCTCGACCGCATCGTCCGTCAGCAGGTGTTCATGGCGTCGCTGGTCCGCAAGGTGCTCAGCGCCCGCACGCTCAGCAACCCCGGCACGTTGGGGCAGCTCGGGTCGGCCGTGCAGCGCTCCGTCACCATCGACGACGACTGGGACGTCCTCGACTTCGCCACGAAGTTGCAGGACGTCGCCGGCGGCGCGGTCACCTTCGACACCATTCCCGTCGCGGACATCAACGGCGTCACCGACTACGGCGAGTCGATCGTCGCGGTCGACCCCGTCGAGGTCCAGACGTGGGTGCGAGGCCTGATCGGCGACGCGGCGCCGTCCGAGAGCGTGACGCCGACGCCCACCGTTCCCGACATCGACGCCTCGAGTGTCACCGTGGACGTCGCGAACGACAGCGGCGTCGACGGTCTGGCGTCCTCGGTCTCCGACACTCTGTCGGGCGAGGGCTTCGTTCCGGGCGAGGTCGGCAACAACGAGGGTGCGAGCGTCGACCGGACCACCGTGTACGCCGCGTCGTCGGACGGTGACGCCGCGGCGGCCGTCGCCGCGCGAGTGGGCACCGACCGGACCGAGACCGACGACTCGCTGCCGTCCGGGACCGTGCGCGTCGTGCTGGCCTCCGACTACTCCGCTCCCGCGGCGGCGGGCTCACTTCCGGCCGGTGTCTCGCCCGCAGGCGACACCGCTACCCCGGCTCCCGCGGCCGCGGACCCGATCGACGCCGGGTCCACGGGCCCCCAGTGCGTCAACTGATCGGGCCCGTTCGGAAGAATGTCGTCGATGACCTCAGGTGGCACGACGCTCACGGACGCGCTTCTCGGACCAATCCTCGCGGCGGACGCGGCGGGACCGCGCATCACCTACTACGACGACTCGACCGGTGAGCGCATCGAGTTGTCCGCGCTGACTCTGGCCAACTGGGCCGCGAAGACGGCCAACTTCCTCAGAGACGAGCTCGGTGTGTCGCCCGGCGACGTCGTCAGCGTCGTGCTCCCCGCGCACTGGCAGACCGCCTCGGTGCTGCTCGGCGCGTGGTGGGCCGGCGCCGAGGTGACTCTCCGGCCCGATCCGGACGCGGCGGTCGCCCTGGTGACCGCCTCGGGTGTGGAGACCGCCGACGCCGGTGAGGTGGCCGCACTGTCGCTCGACCCGTTCGGTCGGCCCGTCGACGACCTCCCCCTCGGAGTCACCGACTACGCGACGTCGGTTCGCGTGCACGGCGATCAGTTCGTTCCCGTCGGCGCCGGGCCGGCCCTGGAGGGTCGCTCCGTCCAGGACGTCCTGACCGATGCACAGGGCCGCGCCGCAGCGCGCGGACTGTCGGCGACGGACCGGGTTCTCGCGACCGGGTCGTGGGACGACGCCGACGGCCTGCTCGACGGTCTCGTCGCGGTGCTCGCGGCCGGCGCGTCACTGGTTCAGGTGACCGCGCTGGACCCGGCGGCACTCGATCGCCGCGTCGCCACGGAGAAGGTCACGACGGTCCTCGAGTGAGATAGCCCCCGTCGCCGAGTCCGGCCTCCACCTCGAAGCGGTTGGCGGCGCCCGGCCGGCGCATCTCCTCCACCAGGTACCGGATCGCGAACGAGAACCCGTGGCGGGCCCACTGGTCGGCGTGCACGGACTCGTGGCGCAGCATCGCCCGCCGTCGACGGGGATCGACGAGCGCGTGTCCGGTGAGGAACGCTCCGCCGAAACACGTTCCGCCGCGGACGTATCCGCCTCGCATCGCCTCGCACACGATCAGGTTCGACGACGCGTCGTACGAGATCCGCGAGCGCCACAGACGAGCCCAGGTGAGCGCCGTGGCCGTGACGACGAGCGACTGGATGCTGCCGCGCGACACCCGTCGCAGCGGGCTCGACCCCCGCGGACCGGAGGACGTCACACCGAGCTCCCACCCGACGCCGCCCACACGAGAGCCAGTCCACCGGCGCAGGCCAGGACGGAGGCGATCACGGTGGTCCCCGCGTTCGCCGCGGCCGCCCGGTGCCGACCCTCCTGCACGAGTCGGACCGTCTGCACGCTCGCGGTGCTGAACGTGGTGTACCCGCCGCAGAACCCGGTGCCGGCGACGGCCTGCCACTCGGCGGGCCGGCCGGCGAACAGCACGAGCCCGGCCAGGATGCCGAGAAGGAACGACCCACTGACGTTGACGATCAGAGTCCCCAGGGGGAACGGCCGACCGAAACGAGCCGTCACCTCGCCGTCGACGACGAAGCGGACCACCGCCCCGAGCGCCCCCGCGAGCAGCACCGCGGCGACCGTCATGTGCGTGGCCTCCGATGGAGCGTGCCACCGGTCACGATGCCCGCCCAGGCACAGATCAGTCCCGCCACGACTCCGACGGCGGCGTAGGTCAGTGCAGTCGTCGGTGCGCCGTCCCGGACGAGCTCGACCGTCTCGAGGGCGAACGTACTGTAGGTCGTGAACGCGCCACAGAAACCGGTGCCCGCCACCAGGCGCACCCACCGACGCCGCCCGACGTCCGGTCCCGAGCGCGCCAACGCTTCCAGCAGCAGACCGAGGACGAACGCACCGCTCAGGTTGATCAGGAACGTGGCCCACGGCCATCCCGTTCCGGAGTGCGGCACCCAGGACTCCCCCGCGTAGCGGGCACCCGTCCCCGCGGCACCGCCGACGACGACCGCGGCCAGGGCAGCGGGCGTGCGGTGCAGAGGACGGACCGAGTCCGCGGACGCGGTCATTCCAGCAGACTGCGACGCAGCGCCTCGTCCTTGTCCAGCACCATCTGCTCGAGTCCGCGCTGGAACTCGGCCATCCGTCCACGCAGCTGCGGATCGGCGGCACCGAGAATGCGCACGGCGAGCAGACCGGCGTTGCGTGCGCCGCCGATGGAGACCGTCGCGACGGGAACCCCCGCCGGCATCTGGACGATCGACAGGAGCGAGTCCATCCCGTCGAGGTACTTCAGGGGAACCGGGACACCGATGACGGGGAGCGGCGTCGCGGAGGCGACCATGCCCGGCAGGTGAGCGGCACCGCCGGCGCCGGCGATGATCACCTCGATTCCGCGGTCCGCCGCGTCCCGCGCGTAGTCGAGCATGCGCTGCGGCGTCCGGTGCGCGGAGACCACACCCACCTCGAAGCGGACGCCGAACTCGGCGACCGCCAGGGCGGCGTCCTCCATCACCGGCCAGTCCGAGTCGCTGCCCATGATGATGCCGACCCGGACGGCCGTGCTGTTGCTGTTCTCATCCATGATGCGGATCCCATCCGTCGGTCCAGACGCCGTGCGAGAGCCAGTGCGCGGCACGCTCGGCACGCTCCCGGACCTCGGCGACGTGCTCGGCATCCGACGCGGAGCCGTTCCGCGGGCCCACGATGTTGACGTGGCCGATCTTGCGGTCCTTGCGCTCACCCTTGTCGTAGAGGTGCACCTTGGCGTCGGGCATCCGCGCGAACAGGTGATGCACCCGCTCGTCCATGGTCGAGGACGGCTGCTCCTCGGCGCCGAGGACGTTGGCCATGACGGACACCGGCGCGAGAGGCGCGCAGTCACCGAGGGGATAGTCGAGCACCGCGCGCAGGTGCTGCTCGAACTGCGAGGTCCGGGCACCGTCCTGCGTCCAGTGGCCCGAGTTGTGCGGGCGCATGGCGAGTTCGTTGATCGACAGGGTGCCGTCGACCTTCTCGAACAGCTCCACGGCCATGACTCCCACCACACCCAGCTCGGACGCGATGCGGAGCGCGATGTGCTCGGCGTCCGCAGCCAGGTCCTCGGACAGGCCGGGAGCGGGTGCGATGACGACGGCGCACTGTCCGGACCGCTGCACGGTCTCGACGACGGGCCAGGTCGCTCCCTGCCCGAACGGGGACCGCGCGACCATCGCCGAGAGTTCGCGCGCCATGTCGACACGCTGTTCCGCCATCAGCGGCACTCCGGCGGCGAGCTGGTCGGACACCACGGTGCGCGCCTCGTCGGCGTCGTCGGGCATCCAGACGCCGCGACCGTCGTAGCCGCCGCGCACGGCCTTGATCACGATGCGCCAGTCGTGGGCGTCACCGAAGGTGACGACGTCCTCGACGGAGGCCACCTCCGTGAAATCCGGTACCGGTAGTCCCAGTTCCCGCAGGCGAACGCGCATCCGCAGCTTGTCCTGCGCGAAGATCAGCGCCTCGGGAGGCGGCTGGACGTTGACGCCCTCGGCGACGAGGACGTCGAGATGCTCGGTGGGAACGTGTTCGTGATCGAACGTCAGCGCGTCGGCACCGGCGGCGACCGCACGCAGTGCCGCGAGATCGGTGTGCTCGCCGAGCACCACGTCGGCGCTCACCCGAGCCGCCGGATCGTTCTCCCCGGCCGCCAGCACGCGCAGGGTCTGGCCCAGCTCGATGGCGGCCTGGTGGGTCATCCGTGCGAGCTGTCCTCCGCCGACCATCGCGACGACGGGCAGGGACGAGGTGCGCTGCCGCGGCGGGTCGGTGCGCGGGGTCTGCTGGGGGATGTCCGAATTCACGGTGTCTCCTGCTGTCACGCCGCTCATCGTGTCACGAGTCCGATTAGTGTTTGGTCACTGCTCTTCGTAAAGTGGGTCACCGTGCCTCTGATCGACCGTGTGGTTGCCGGTATCCCGCAGCCGTTCCGAAGCATCGCCCTCCGCCACTCCGAACTGATCAAGTTCGCGATCGTCGGCGCGACCACGATGGTGTTCGACCTCGCGATCTTCTACTCACTGAGCCTCACCGTGCTCGAGTCGAAGCCCGTCGTCGCCAAGATCTTCTCCGGCGTGATGGCGACGATTCTCAGCTACATCCTCAACCGCGAGTGGTCGTTCAAGAACCGTGGTGGCCGCGAGCGTCATCACGAGGCGCTGTTGTTCTTCACCATCAGTGGCATCGGCGTCATCCTCGCCGCCGCTCCGCTCTGGATCGCGAACAACGTCTTCGACATCCGCGAGGGACAGACCACCCTTACCGCGTTGATCATCATCGACTTCGTCCTCAACTACGTCATCGGCAATCTGCTGCAGATGGTCTTCCGATTCTGGGCACTGCGTCGCTTCGCGTTCCCGGACGAGAACGGCCGCGGGATCATCGCGAATCCGCTGATCGAGGACGAGCCGGACCCCGATCTCGATCCCGACGTCGACCCGGACGACGAGCAGACTCAGTTCATGGGTCACAGCTGACGCGACGCGTCAGGCCCCTCTCCTCACTCACCCGGCGGCGGGCCCGCTGATGCGCTGTCGCTCAGTGGCGACAATAAGTCGACTATTGTCATCTCCGGATACACATGGTTTAGTTCTGTCATCCCACTCGTCAGAACCATCCCAGCACCGAGGCGGTAGTCGTCATGAGCGTTCGCGACACGATCATCACGAAAACACAGGCACTGGTCCCGATGGAGCGTCAGATCCAGGGACTGCATCTGTGGCAGCGCGCGAAGAGGCTCGTGGTGAGCGACGGGCAGCCCCACTTCCGTGAGTCCGCGATCCCCGACGTGGCGGAGCTGGATCTGACCGAGATCGATGTCAGCAACCCGTTCCTGTGGCGGCAGGGATCGTGGGAGGCCTATTTCCGGAGACTGCGAGACGAGTCGCCCGTGCACTTCCGGGCCGACAGCGCGTTCGGGCCGTTCTGGTCCGTCACGCGCTACGACGACATCGTCGCAGTCGACCGGGATTTCGAGACGTTCTCGGCGGAACCGCAGATCATCCTGGGCACACCGCCGGAGGGTCTCGACATCGAGATGTTCATCGCGATGGACCCGCCGCGCCACGATCAGCAGCGCGCCGCGGTGCAAGGCGTCGTCGCACCTCGGAATCTGGAGGAGATGGAGGGTCTCATCCGCTCGCGGGTCGCGGAGGTCCTCGACGAGCTCCCGGTGGGCGAGCCCTTCGACTGGGTCGACCGGGTCAGCATCGAGTTGACCTCGCGGATGCTCGCGACGCTGCTCGACTTCCCGTACGAGGAACGTCGGAAGTTGGTCGAGTGGACCGATCTGGTGGCCGCGAGCGCGTCGGCCACCGGCGGGTCCACCGACACGGACGCGGCGTATCGGGCCGCGGCGGAAGCAGCGCGCAGTTTCAGTGCGCTGTGGCACGACAAGGCGGCGCGCCTCGCAGCCGGCGAGAAGCCCGGGTACGACCTCATCACCCTCATGCAGCTCTCGGAGGACACGAAGGACCTGATCGACCGCCCGATGGAGTTCCTGGGCAACATCGTCCTGCTCGTCGTCGGAGGCAACGACACCACCCGCAATTCGATGACGGGCGGACTGCTGGCCCTGAACCAGTTCCCGGAGCAGTTCGATCGCCTGCGCGCCGATCCGGGCCTGGTACCGAAGATGGTCCACGAGATCCTGCGGTGGCAGACGCCCCTCGCCTACATGCGCCGCATCGCGACTCGAGACACCGTCCTGAACGGTCAGTTCGTCCGCGAGGGCGACAAGGTCGTCATGTGGTACGCCTCGGCCAACCGCGACGAGCGCACGTTCGACGACCCGGACAGCTTCGTGATCGACCGGCGCAACGCACGGCATCACCTCGCGTTCGGCATCGGCACCCACCGCTGCATGGGAAGTCGGCTCGCGGAGATGCAGCTGCGAATCCTCTGGGAGGAGCTGCTGACGCGCTTCGACGACATCGAGGTCCTCGCGGAGCCGACGCGCGTGCAGTCCAACTTCGTTCGTGGCTACAGCTCCATGATGGTGACGACGACACCGAAGGGCGGGGAGCGTCGACGGCACGGCACCTACCGCACCGACCGGAAGGCCGCCGGCGCCGCTCCCGTGGTGGACACGTCCACCGTCACGCCCCCTCGGCAGCGCCGCGACGGCGACGGAGCAGAGCGGACGCAGCTCGATGTGCGGGTCGCGCACCGGCGTACCGCGGCGGAGGGCGTCGTCGAACTCGTCCTCACCGATGCCGCCGGCGGATCGCTGCCGTCCTGGACGCCCGGCGCGCACGTCGAACTGATGCTGCGCCCCGACCTGGTCAGGCACTACTCACTCTGTGGGGACACCGCCGACGAGTCCTCGTGGACGATCGCGGTCCTGCGCGAGCCGGACGGCCGCGGCGGCTCGGCGCACGTGCACGACCACCTGCCGGAGGGAGCCACTCTGCGAGCACGAGGGCCGCTCAACCACTTCGCACTCGATCCCGCACCGAGCTATCTCTTCATCGCCGGCGGCATCGGCATCACACCGATCCGCGCCATGATCGCCGCTGCCCGAGCCGGCGGCGCCGAGTGGAACCTGGTGTACGCCGGTCGATCTCGTTCGTCCATGGCGTTCCTCGACGAGTTCGACGGCGACGACCGCGTGACGGTCTGGGCCAAGGACGAACGCGGCGAGCGTGTCGATCTCGACACCGTGCTGGGTGAGCCCCGGCCCGAGACCCTGATCTACTGCTGCGGGCCCGGCCCGCTCCTCGATGCCGTGGAGAACGCGTGCGCGGCGTGGCCGGACGGGAGCCTGCACCTGGAGCGTTTCGCGGCCGAGACCGTCGAGGCACCCGACGACGCGCTCGACTCGTTCGAGGTCGAGTGCGCGCGCTCGGGGGTGACCGTCACCGTCCCCGACGGCACGTCGATCTTCGACGCCGTCGAGAAGGCCGGTGCCGACGTCATCGGGTCGTGTATGGAAGGCATCTGCGGGACGTGCGAGGCCGACGTCCTGAGCGGCACTCCCGACCACCGCGACTCCGTGCTGTCGCGTCGCGAACGCGAACGCGGGGACACGGTCATGATGTGTGTCTCGCGGTCGCTGTCGTCGAAGCTGGTGCTCGACCTGTAGTGCGCCGGGCCGGTGGGACCGAGCCGAGTCCGCTCAGGCGAACCCGCGGACCACCCGGTCGATGCGATCCACCGCCTCGTCCACGTCCACGGACGGTTGCACCAGATGGCTCAGCGTCAGTCGAACCACGCAGTCCACCAACGCGTCCGGCGCTCTCTCGCCCACCAACGCACCGACGGCACCGTTCGCGTGGCCCAACACGGCGTCGGGGTGGACCGTGACCAGGGCGAGCAGACCCGAATCGTGCCCCGGCCGCAGAACGGCTGCGAGAGCGACATTGGCCCGACCGTGTTCGAGCACGCCCCGAACAGCAGCGGAGATGCCGTCCTCGAAGCTGTCGGGATGCGCTGCCAGCCCGGTGCGCACCTGCTCCAGGAATCGCTCGACCTCGCGGTCCACGACGGCGCGACCGAGGTCGTCCTTGGTACCCACCTCCTTGTAGAGGCTCTGCCGGGGCACCCCGGAACGCTTCGCGACCTCGGTCATGCTCAGGCCGTCCCACCCGCGGTCGGCGATGATCTCCACCCCGGCGTCGAGCACCCGCTCGAGTCGCAGAGTCCGCAGTTCGGAATAGAAGTCGGGCGCAGTCACGTCGCGAGCCTAGGTGAGTCGAGCCGGTCAGCGCGGTTCGGACATCCCGGCCGGGATCACCTGGTCGACGCGTGCCGCGGGCAGGAACACCGCGAAGAGCGCCGGACGTCGGCGCTGCAGTTCGAGTCGTCCCCCGTCCGCCTCGACCAGCGCGCGGGCGAGGGCGAGGCCCACCCCGGTGGATCCGGCGCCGGAGAAGCCACGGTCGAAGATGTGCGGCGCGAGTTCGTCTTTGACACCGGTTCCCTCGTCGGAGACCTCCACGACCACGGGCGGCCGTGGTCCGTCCTGCGCGGGTGCACGCGACTCCCCCACGAGGCGCACCGTGACGACGCAGCGCCCGCCGCCGTGGTCCAGCGCGTTGTGCAGCAGCACCGACACCGCCTCGCGGAGCCGGGAACCCGTGACCAGGGCGGTGACCGACGAGTCGCCGCGCAGCTCGAGGTCGCGGCCGGCATCGGCGAACGGCCCGCGCCAGTCGTCGATGACGGGTTCGAGTTCGCCGCGTACGCGCACGGTCGAGGCGTCGGCCGCGCCGTCACTGCGGGACGATCGCACGAGGTCGTCGATCGCGGTGGTGAGCCGGTCCACCTGGGCCATCGCCTCGTTGGCCTCGGTGACCACCTCGGGATCGGGGTGGCCGGACAGCTCGTCGAGACGCAGGCGCACCGCGGTGAGACGGCTGCGCAACTGGTGGGAGACGTCCGCGACGAGGGAGTGTTCGCGTTGCAGGCGCCCCACGATCTCCACCGATGCGGAGTCCAGCACGTCGGACACCCGGTCGAGTTCGGGAATGCCGTGGCGGGTGGGGTCCTTGCGGAAATCGCCCTCGGCCAGCCGGGCGGCCCGCCCCGCGACGTGCTGCAGGGGCGTGGAGAGTCGACGGGACGTGAGGACGGCGACGACGGTGCCGGCCGCGATCGAGGCCAGGACGACGAGCGCCACCGCGCCGACGGCCTGCTTCTGGGCGGTGCGCATCTCGTCGGACGGCACTTCGAGGAGCAGCGACCCGGAGGTGCCCATCGAGAGGGACTCCTCGATCGGATCCTCGACGGACGGTGCGCCGATGTCCATGCGGGACGCCGGGTTCTCGGGGGTGGGGTAGACGACGACGAGGCGCCCGCCCATGGGCACGACGAGACGCAGCGAGGCGGTGTCGAGGCCGCCGTCCACGCGGCCGTCCCCGCCCTCCTGATCGATGATCTCGGACGCCATGCGCTCGAGCCGGGTGCGCAGGTCGCCGCGAGTGAAGTCCTCGACCCACAGCCAGGCGGTGTAGGTCAACGGGATGCCGAGCAGCATGCCGGTGAGGATGACGACCGCGAGGATCGACTGCAGGATCCGACGCCTCATGCGGTGGCCCGGTCAGTCCGTGTTGATCCGGAAGCCGACGCCGCGCACGGTCGCGATGCGTCGTTCGGCCACCGAGCCCTCGTCGCCGATCTTGCGGCGCAGCCAGGACATGTGCATGTCCAGCGTCTTCGAGCCGCGCAGCTCGGCGTCGCCCCACACCTCGCGCAGAATGGTCTCGCGCGAGACCACCTGACCGGCATGGTCGAGCAGGATCTTGAGAAGTTCGTACTCCTTGTTGGCCAGGGGGATCTCGTGGCCGTCGAGCAGGACGCGCCGTGCGGCGGGTTCGAGGCGCAGGCCGCCCACCTCGATGGTGCCGTCCTCGGAGGCCGCGCCGCGGCGCCGGAGCAGGGCCCGGACCCGCGCCATGAGCTCGGCGACGCGGAAGGGCTTGCTCACGTAGTCGTCGGCTCCCGCGTCGAGACCGACGACGAAGTCGACCTCGTCGGTGCGTGCGGTGAGCATCAGGACGGCGAGGTCGGACCTGGTGGCGCGGATCTGCCGGCACACCTCGAGGCCGTCCATCCCGGGGAGCCCGAGATCGAGGATCAGGAGATCGAACGAGCCTTCCAGGGCGCGCGAGAGCGCTGCCGGACCGGTCTGCTCGACCGTCACCGTGTACCCCTCTCGTCCGAGTGCGCGGGACAGCGGGGTCGCGATGGCTTCATCGTCTTCGGCGAGCAGGACTTCGGTCACCGGACCACCCTACGTAGTGCGCGCGGGACCGAGATCGTCTCCGTCGTCCCAGCCGTGATTCTGGGAGTCGAAGACCTGGTGGTACAGCAGGGAGTGGACCCGCTCGACGTCGGGGATGTCGTCGAACTCGAGGGGGTCGTCGGAGCTCGCCACGATCACCAGGGTGCCGGTCTTCAGGAGCCGGTCGAGAAGACCGTGACGGAACTGCACGTTGGACACCCGGCGTACCGGGATGTCGATGCCCGAGTGCGACAGCACACCCTGGCGGACGAGGACGCGTCGGTCGGTCACGACGAAATGTGTGGACCGCCACCGCAGTACGGGGACAGCGGTGCGCCAGGCGATCAGCCCGACCCACACCACCGCGACGGCGATCAGCGCGGCGGACCGCGCCGTGGACTCCAGCGACCGTCCGATCAGACCCACGAGGAAGCCCGCGAGAAGCGTCGCGACGAGGAACGTCAGCACCGGCAGCACGAGCATCTTCCAGTGCGGGTGCCGATGCAGGATCAGGTCCTCCTCGTGCCCCAGTGCGTCCTGCGGAAACGACATGCGATTCTCCTGAGGGGAAGGGGCGGTCAGGCGTCGAGCGCGCGGAGGTGAGTGACGTCGCCCGCCGAGACGGCGACCGGCGTGGTGTCCCCCGACTCGGGCACGATCACCACCCGACCGTGCTCGTCGATGTCGGTCGCGACGCCCACCAGCTCGGTGTCGCCCGGCATCGTGACCCGCACGCGGCGGCCGAGAGTATCGCACCGGGAGCGGTACAGCTCCGCGATCGGCGCGGTGTCCCACCCCGACTCCCGCCACTCGTCCAGTGCCGAACCCATGGCCCGCAGGAAGGCGCGCACCACGGTGCCGCGATCGATCACCGCCGCGCCGGCCAGTTGCAGGGACGTCGCCGTCGGGACGGGCAGCTCCGCCTCGGTGAGGCTGACGTTGATGCCGACTCCGGACACCGCCGTCACGACGGGATGGGTCGAGGCCACCTCCACCAGGATGCCCGCCACCTTGCCTCCGGCGTAGCCGGACGACTCGTCGCCGCGGATGAGGACGTCGTTGGGCCACTTGAGCACCGCGTCGACCTCGGTGACGGTGCGCAGCACGTCGACCACCGCGACACCGGTGAGCAGCGGGAGCCACCCCACCGATCCGGGCGGCACGCCGGGCAGCTTGACCAGCGCCGACACGATGACCTGCGACCGCGCGGGAGCGGTGAACGACCGCGAGTGCCGTCCGCGGCCCGCGTCCTGGACGTCGGCGATCAGCGCGGTGCGGTCACCGGCGGTGTCGGCGACGGCCAGCAGGTCCGCGTTGGTCGATCCGGTCCGCGCCACGACGTCGACACGCGACCACGATCCGCGGGGTCCCTCGACGAGTGCGCGGGTGAGCGCACGCCCGTCGAGCGGCGGTCTGTCCAGGTTCTCCCACATGGGGCCGAGCATAGAGACGCGGCCGACGCACCACCCCTGCCACGTCCGGCGGCGCGGCGTCGATACAGTGCTGGTCTATGACGAGTGTTCAGGATGCGTCCGCGCAGGAATCAGTGGCTCGAGAAGAGACGGGGGCTGCCGCACCCGACATCCACACCACTGCCGGAAAGCTGGCCGAGCTCGCCGCCCGCCAGGCCCAGGCCGAGAAGCCCATGGGCGAGGCGGCCGTGGAGAAGGTGCACGCCAAGGGCAAGCTCACCGCCCGCGAACGCATCACCGCCCTCCTCGACGAGGGCTCGTTCGTCGAACTCGACGCCCTCGCCCGCCACCGCTCCGTCAACTTCGGCCTCGCCGACAACCGCCCCTTCGGCGACGGCGTCGTCACCGGCTACGGCACCGTCGACGGCCGCGACGTGTGCGTGTTCTCCCAGGACGCCACCGTCTTCGGCGGCAGCCTCGGCGAGATCTACGGCGAGAAGATCGTCAAGGTCATGGACCTCGCCCTCAAGACCGGACGCCCCCTCGTCGGCATCAACGAGGGCGCCGGCGCCCGTATCCAGGAAGGCGTCGTCTCCCTCGGCCTCTACGGCGAGATCTTCCACCGCAACGTCCGCATGTCCGGCGTCGTCCCCCAGATCTCGCTGATCATGGGACCGGCCGCGGGCGGGCACGTCTACTCCCCGGCGCTGACCGACTTCGTCGTCATGGTCGACAAGACCTCCCAGATGTTCGTCACCGGACCCGACGTCATCAAGACCGTCACCGGCGAGAACGTCACCATGGAGGACCTCGGCGGCGCCCACACCCACATGGAGAAGTCCGGCGTCGCCCACTACGTCGCCTCCGGCGAGCAGGACGCCCTCGACTACGTCCGCGAACTCCTGGGCTACCTCCCCTCCAACAACCAGGCCACCGCGCCCCGCCTTGCCCCCTCGGACCCCATCGACGGGGCCATCGCCGACTCCCTCACCGCCGAGGATCTGGAACTCGACACCCTGATCCCGGATTCGCCGAACACCCCGTACGACATGCACGAGGTCATCCGCCGCATCCTCGACGACGACGAGTTCCTCGAGGTGCAGGAAGGGCGCGCCCGCAACATCATCGTCGGGTTCGGCCGCGTCGACGGGCGCAGCGTCGGCATCGTCGCCAACCAGCCCACCGCGTTCGCCGGCACCCTCGACATCGACGCGTCCGAGAAGGCCGCCCGGTTCGTGCGCACCTGCGACTGCTTCAACATCCCGATCATCACCCTCGTCGACGTCCCCGGCTTCCTGCCCGGCACCGATCAGGAGTTCAACGGCATCATCCGCCGCGGCGCGAAACTGCTCTACGCCTACGGCGAGGCCACCGTCGGCAAGATCACCGTCATCACCCGCAAGGCGTACGGCGGCGCATACGACGTGATGGGGTCCAAGCACATGGGCGCCGATCTCAACCTCGCGTGGCCCACCGCGCAGATCGCCGTCATGGGCGCCTCCGGCGCCGTCGGCTTCGTCTACCGCAAACGTCTCCTCGAGGCCGCCAAGAACGGTGACGACGTCGACGCACTGCGCCTCGAGCTGCAGAACGAGTACGAGGACACCCTCGTCAACCCGTACGTCGCCGCCGAACGCGGCTACGTCGACGCGGTGATCCCCCCGAGCCACACCCGCGGACAGATCGTCACCGCACTGCGCCTGCTCGAACGCAAGATGGTCACCCTGCCTCCGAAGAAGCACGGCAACATCCCGCTCTAGACCTCACCAGAACGAGTGCTCGAGTGACCACCGGTCGAGCTCCGCGGACACCGTCTCGCGGAGCCGGCCGGTGTCTCCCGCGTACTCGGGGTGGATGCCGAACACGGTGACCGTCACCTTGTCGCCGTACTCCACCGCCCACGCGGCGATCGCCGGTCCCTGTCGACGCCGGGCGGCCGCGTCGCGGCCCTGCATGATCGCGCGGATCCCGAACGACTCCGCGACCTGATCACCGAGTTCGAGAGCGCTCTGCGGCGCGGCGCCCAGGTTCGACACGGTGGTGTCCGGCCCGGCGATGGACGTCATCATCCGCCCGAGCACCCGGTCCGGAAGCAACCTGGCCACCGCCTGCAGGTGGTCGGTGACCGCGTCGTCCGTGGTCGCGTACTTCGCGAACGCCGCCTTGCTCAGCGCGCGGATCTCGCCGAGCCCCACCTCGGGTCCGATCGGCCCGGGCACCCGGATCCACACGCCCCCGGACGCATTCGCTCTGTCGTCGCCGTCGGCGCGGTTGCTCACCGCGATGCAGATGCGCGTGCCCTCGGGACCCGTCGGATGGCCGGACGCACGCAGAACCCCGCCCATGACGGCTGTGAAGAGGCTGTTCGGCGTACCACCGTGCTCGGCCGCGCGGGCGATCCACTCACGGCGATCGAGATCCACCACGGCGAGGGTGGTGTCGGACTCGGTCGGAGTGGGTTCGTCCGCGCGAGCCTCGACCGGCGCGGCGGTCGGGGCAGTCTCGTCGGATCGTGTGATCGCCGTCCGCAGCGCCGTCGCGCCGGCCGTCGCCGCCGCCTTCCCGATCACCGCGAGAGCCCGCGCCACCGCCGGAATCTGCGCCCCCGCGTCACGGAGATCGCCCCGCACGCCGGCCCACCCGGCGACGTCACGCCCGGTGGGCAGTGCCGAGCGCGTCGGCCCCCGGCGAGCCGCATCGAGCGCCGCGTACACGGCCTGACCGTCGGCGATCATGTGCGAGACCAGCAGTGCCACGACGACTCGTCCGGTATCGGTGTGCGCGCACTCGAGCGTGAAACCGCGTCCGGCAGACGGGTCGAGATCGGCCGCACGGAGCCGCGCATCGACCCAGTCCCCCACCGCGTCATCCGCGATGGTGCCCGGTTCGGTGTACACCGTGGCGGGGCGCTCGGCCCGCACCCATCGGTCGTGGCCGAACGGCACGGAGGTGGGGACCACCCGGCGGTCGAACGATCCCGACGCGAGCCGGTCGGCGAGCGTCGCGACGGCGTCCGCACCCGGGTCGGCCGGGAAGATCCACAGGTACTGGATCGGCGCCGTCCATCCGAAGAGTCGCTCCGCCAACGCGTACGACTCGTCGGCACCCGCCACGCGGTCTGCCGGGCGGACCGGAGCAGTGGTCACGTCACCAGAACTCATGCGGCACATCCCATCCGGTGAGCTCCGCGGACAGGGCTGCCGTCAGCGCCTGCGCGGAACCCACGCGTGTCTCGTCGAACCCGGCCACGGCGAAGGTCGCCGCACCGTCCGTCTCCAGGTACCAGGACTGCACGCCCTCGCCGAAGCGTTGCGTGCCGGCGGGGTCGACGTGGTGCGCTGTTCCCCGGAAGGCGACGTCCGTGGCGGTACGGCCGCCGACCCGGCGGAGACCGTCGAAGGACCCGAGATTCGACGCGACCACGTCGGGCATACCGGACCCGCCGCCCGTCACCACGGACGTCACGACGGACAGCGGGAGTACCTGGAGCAGCGGTTGCAGATGAATCATCGCCGGCCGGCGTCCGGCGGACAGCGCCGCGAACGCGTCCCGGCACAGCGCGCGGACACCGCCCAGATCGGAGCCCGGAATCACGCGCTCGGCGAGTGAGATCGACACGCCCCCGGTGGCATTGCTGCGCTGATCGTCCTCCCCCCGGCGCAGACTCATCGGGATGCCGACCTTCACGGGCAGCCCGTCGTCTGCGTAGCCGGTGGCGACGAGCGCACCGGCGAGTACCGCGACGAACAACGAGTTCCGTGTCCCGCCGTGACGCTGCGCGACGGCGTCCCACTCCGCCAGCGGCACCGTGACCGTCGCCCAGGACGGACGAGCCAGCGGCGCACGGGTGTGTGCGGGAGCGCGGGGGGTGACGGGGGCCGGACGTGCGACGCCGGAGCCGGTCGAGCGGAGATCGGACACCAAGGCGGCGGCGGTCCGTGCCACGCCGGCCGCGGCTCCGACCACCTGACGTGCTGCGTCGCCGACGTCCCCGACGAGTGCGGCCGGCCCGGTCGGCGCGGCGCCGACGTCGTCGCGCACCCCGGCCGTGTCGGCGACGGCGGCCACAGCGGCCGCCGTCATCGCTCGGCCGTCCGCGACGAGGTGCAGGCAGGTGAGAGACAGCGCCGATCCACCGGTGGTCGTCCGGGTGGACCGCAGCGCCCAGCAGCGACCCTCCTCGACGTCGAGGTCGACGGTCTCGAGATCGCGCGTCGCCCAGTCGAGGACCTCGTCCGGTGTCACAGACTCGTCGTCGAGCCGAACGGCGGGAGCCCGGTCGGACCGGACCCAGCTCGGGCGGGCGACGGGAATCGACGGTCGCACGATGCGTCGATGCAGTGCTCCGCGCGCGAGTCCCACCGCCATCGCCGTCACGTCGGCGTCCGGCACCGCGTCGTCGAAGCGCCACACGAGTTGCAGGACCACGTCCCACCCGAACGCCTCGGAGAGGAACCAGTAGGTGAAGTCCTGATCCTGAAGGCGCGCCGTCATGCGACCACCGCGTCCGTCGGTGCGGGGCGGGCCGACTCCACGAGGTCGGACGCGCGGCGAACCGCCTCCGCGGGACTCGTCATGGCGGCGGCCACGGCAGCAGCGCCCGCGGCCGCCTCGGGCGTCAGAGCGAGGCGCAACGCCTTCTCCAACGACTGCGCCGTGATGTCGGAGGCGGACATCGCGGCGCCGCACGACAGGGCGACGACCCGCCGACCCCAGAAGGGCTGATCCGACGACACCGAGCACACCACCGTCGGCCGCCCGGCCCGCAGTCCCGCCGCGGTGGTCCCCGCGCCGCCGTGGTGCACGACGGCGCGGCATCGGGGGAAGACCGCGGCGTGGTCGACGGCGCCGGTCACACGGACGTGATCACCGAGCGCGTCTGCGGAGTCGACGTCGTTCCAGCCGGCGCACAGCAGAACCCGTTCGCCCACGCGCACCGCGGCATCCGCGACGGCGGCCAGGACGGCCGCCGGGTTCGTCACCGGCATGGATCCGAAGCCGACGTAGACGGGCGGGGGGCCGTCGTCGATCCACTCGTCCAGGGACGGGTCGGACGGCTGCGGATCCATCCGTGCCCGCAGCTCCGGGCACACCTCGAGGAAACCGGTGAGGGGACGCGTGCCGTCCCAGTCGACGGCGAGTTCGGGGCAGAACACCCGGTCGTAGGCCTGGATCTCGACGGTCCGGCGACGGGCCATGCGACCGGGAAGCGGTGACGACACCGTGGGGATGCCCAGGGAGCGGCGCAGCGTGTTCTCGCGCCGCCGGGTCGCCGTCCACAGGACGTGGTCCAGCACGGTCCAGGCCAGTCCGACGACCGCAGCCGGCGCACCGTCGATGCCGGGCACAGGTGAGTACCGCGGGTTGGCGCGCACCGGCGCGTGATGCAGCGCGACGAGACCGATCCCGCGCGCCTCGGCGAGGGGCAGCGCGATCTGTTCGGTGGTGATGCCGGTGAGCAGCACGTCCGGCGCCGTGGTGTCGACGACGTCGCGCAGTTCCGTCACCATATGGTCCCACCCGAAGTTCCACAGTGCGGCGAGCGCCCGCGCACGGTCGGCGACCGACCCGCGGGACAGGCCGTGACGGACCAGGTCCGAGTTCATGTGCTCGCGGGTGTCGTACCCGAACGGCACCGTCTCGAGTCCGACCCCGCGGGCCAGGTGCACGAGGTTGGGCGGAACTGCCATGACCACGTGGTGGCCCCGGCCCGCCAGATCCGAACCCAGGACGACGGCAGGTTGTACGTCGCCTCGCGTTCCGCTGACGGCCATGACGATACGCACGACTCGATTCCCCCTCGGACATACCTGATGTGGAGTGCGCCGGAAATGGCGTCTCGTCCGCTTGTGTCACTTGTTCGTACCATTCGACGCACGGGACGGCATGTCGTGGTGCCGATCCGAGAACTGGACCACGGACAGACCTCGAGGTCGGGAACGCACGCTGGTCACAAGCAGTGCCGCAGTCGACTTGTCAAGGCTGACAGCAGAATACGCCGAACAAGGAGGTCGGGTCGGCGCAGCGGCGTGGGATGTCACGACGGGCCCGATCGCAACTCGGACAGCGAGACACTCGTCACCCTGGCGTGTCGGTGTGGCGTAGGACGTCACGATTGGCGGAGTCCCACCATGTCTGCAATGGTCGTTCCACGAACAGTTCGCGGAGGTCATCAGTTGCGGACGCTCGGCGCGCGGGGGTCGCGAAGCAACGCTCGAGGGGGTGAGACATGCAGGTCACGTTGGCATTTCAGGGAAGTAGAGGCGACGTGCAGCCCGGCGTCGTCCTGGCCACCGAGCTGGAACGACGTGGACACCGTGTGGTGCTCGCCGTTCCGCCGAACCTCGTCGCCTTCGCCGCGTCCGCCGGACTCGATGCTCGCCCGTGCGGTGTGGACACCGCGGAGCTGCTCACCTCGCCCCTCGTGACCCGAGACATGGCCTCGCGCAACCCGCGCCGCCGGCTGGCAGCCATCACGGCCGTCACCGTCGCGGGAGGTCGCGCCGCGCGAGCCGCGCTGACCGACCTGGCCGCCGGCAGCGATGTCCTCGTGGGGTCGTCCGTCGGTCAGGAGAGCGCGTACGACGTGGCTGAGGTGCACTCGATCCCCTACGCACCCCTGCACTTCTGCCCGGTTCGCAGCAACGGCGTCGCCTCCGTCGTCCCGGTACCGTCGGCCCTCCCGGGGTTCGTGCACCGCGCGGCGTGGTGGGCGCTCGACACCACACTGTGGCGCGCCTCCCGTGGTGCGCACACCACCCTCCGAGCAGAACTCGGACTTCCGCCCATGACATCCAGTGTCGCTGGGGCGCTGGCGCGTTCCGGCGTCACCGAGATCCAGGCGTACGACGCGGCGCTGTTCCCCGGGCTCACGGAGGAATGGGGCCCGGCGCGACCTCTCACCGGTTTCCTGCATCCCGACGCCCGCACTCGCGCCGCGGTGCAGCGAGCTGCCCCGGTCACCGACGGTCTCGATTCCTGGCTCCGCGCGGGCACACCACCGGTGTACATCGGGTTCGGCAGCATGACGGTCCCCGGCGGCGCGGCTCTTCTCGACGAACTCGTCGCTGCCGTTCGGCGTGCCGGGAGACGCGTTCTGCTCGTCGGCGGCTGGGACGACCGGCTGCTGCGCGAGAACGCCCCCGGTTCCAGCGAGTTCGGGCACGATGTCCTCTCGGTGTCGGCCGTCGACCACACCGCGGTGCTCCCTCAGTGCGAGGCCGTCGTCCACCACGGCGGCGCCGGGTCCACCGCGGCCGGTCTGCGCGCCGGTCGACCCACCCTCGTGTGTCACGTCGGTGCCGATCAACCCCTGTGGGGACGACGCGTCGTCGCCTCGCGAGTCGGCGCGAGCGTCGCCGCACGATCGGCGTCCTCCGCCTCGCTCGATGCCGCTCTGGCCCGGGTGCTCCACCCACGGACACGTTCTGCTGCAGAGCGTCTCGCGGATTCCCTCGTCTCGCCCACCGATGCGGTCCGGCGGTGCGCCGACCTCGTCGAGGCGGCAGCGCAGCGCCGCACGGCCCCGCTGCACCCGACCGCCTCGCGAACGGAGACCTCCCGATGAACCGACTGTCCCTGTCCGTCGTCGTCCCGGCATTCGACGAGGAGGAGTGCATCGGCGCGTGCCTGGACCTGCTGTGCACCCAGCTCGACTGCATCACCGAGATCATCGTCGTGGACAACAACTCCGCGGACGGCACCCGTGACGTCGTGCGACGACATGCCACGGACCACCCCGAGATCCGCGTGGTGACCGAGAAGCAGCAGGGTCTCGTCTTCGCCCGGAACGCCGGTATGGATGCGGCGTCCGGGGATCTCGTCGCCCGGATCGATGCCGACACCCGCGTGCCCGATGACTGGGCGGCAACGATTCTCGACTTCTTCGCCGCCGACGTCGATCAGCACTGGGCCGCCGCGTGCGGACGCGGTGAGGCGTACGAGCTGCCCTACGGCGACGCGGCCGCCCGCATCAAGGCGCGGTGGTCACCGCTCGCCCGGCGGTCGCCGTCCACCCCAGAGGTCCGCGACGTTCCGGTCCTGTACGGCTCGAACATGATCCTGCGCCGCGAGACGTGGAAGCTGATCCGCGAGGACGTCTCGCTGCGCCGCGACGTCTTCGAGGACGTCGACATGGGGCTCTGCGTCCAGGAGTCGGGCGGGCGCAACGCCTTTCTGCCCTCCCTCACCGTGGGAGTGTCGCCGCGCCGAATGGAATCGGGAATGCGGTCATTCGTCCGCTACATGGCGTGCCTCCCCCGAACCCTGCGACTGCATCGACGCCACGCGCTCGCGGCGGCAGCGCTCGTGCTGTACGTGCCGGGGGTGTCCGTGCTCCACGCCTGCCGACTCGTGATGATCCGCGCCTACGACAGCGACAGCGGATCCTTCTCCGCGCGACATCTCCTGCGCCCCCGCACCGATCGCGGAATGCCTTGAGCGCACCGCTCCACTTCCCGACCCTGCGATCTCGACCCGAACGGACGTGAGACCGAAGATGGAATTCACCGAGCTCGCCGATCACCCGCTCCCCCGGGGCGTGGTGACCGAGTGGATCCCCACCGTCACCGCGACCGACCGCTGGTATCGGGACGACCGACCACTGGCCTACACGCACGAGGAACATTGCCGTCACAGCCTCGCCAAGGCTGCCACGGGATCCTCGGACGAGATCGGCGCCGCCTGGATCGGGGCGGTGTTCGAGATCCACGACCGGTACGACGCCGAGGCGCTGCGTCGTGCTCTGCGCGCGTGGACCGCTCGCCACGAGACCTTCCGCTCGACGGTCACGACGGACGGCGTCGACGCCGACGGCGGCGCCCGTCTCGCCCGCTCCACCGTCCCGGAGGATGCGGTGGACGTGGTTCCGCGTGTACTCGGGCGTCGGCGCACTGGATCCGACGTGCACGCCGACGTCTCCGACTTCTTCGCCCGCACCCTGTCGCCGTTCCGGTGGCCGCACTGCGTGGTCGCCACGGTCGAGGACATCGCCCCGAGTTCGTCGACCGAGGAGGACGACGAGACGGACCGGTTCCTGCTCGTCTTCGGAGCCGATCACTCCGTCATGGACGCGTACTCGATGCTGTTGGCCGTCAGCGAACTCCGCCGACTGTACGAGTTCGAGATCCACGCGCGCGATCCACGGCTGGCGGCGATCGGCAGTCATCTCGACTTCAGCGTCGTCGACCGGGAGACCGGTGACTGCCTGACCCCCGACCACGAGGTGGTCCGCACCTGGTCGTCCTTCCTCTCCGACGGCAGCTTCCCCCCGTTCCCCCTCCCGGTCGGCGCCGACGACGAGCACGGTCCCGAGCGGCAGAGCAGTCTCTCCCGCTACCTGTTGAGTGCGGCGGACACCGACGCGCTCGCCGCACACACCCGCGCGCGGGGTGCGTCCATGACCGCGGCCGTGGTCGGTGCGCTGGCACTGACCTCCCGCGACCTCGCTGGTGAACGCCGACTGCGAGTGACCATGCCCATGCACACGCGCTTCGAGCCCCAGTACGCCGAATCGGTCGGCTGGTACGTGGGAGTGGTGCCGGTCGACGTCCACGTCGACCCCGGCTCGGACGTGGACGACGCCGTGCGCCGCGCCGCCGCCGGCCTGGACGCCGTCAAGGGCTATGCACGCCAGCCGTACTCCCGTGTCGCGCGGCTGCTGAACGTGGACTCGGTGCCGCAGTTCGTGGTGTCCTATCTCGATCTGCGGCACACCCCCGATGCCGAGTCGTGGCCGCTGTGGAACACGCGCACACTCCGCAGTGCCACCGCCTCCCGCGACGAGGTCTACTTCTGGATTCTCCGCACGCCGCTCGGCCTCAGCATCGCGGCCCGGTTCCCCGGCCACGAGGAGGCGGTCCGCAACGTGCACGCCTACCTCGCCCGATTCCAGGAGGTGTTGCGCGAGTCCGCCGGCGCCGTCGTCGAGAGCGGGGCGGACAGGACGGTGCACGCATGATCATCACGGCGATGCGCAACTGGAAACCCGCACCCGGCCAACTGCTCGAGTGGCATCCGGTCGACGACGCACGGCCGCTCGTCGAGTCCGCACCGGTCGATCCCACCCCGCCGTCGTTTCTGCAGGAGAACCATGTTCGCGGTGTGCGCGCGGTGGCGGACCGGGGAGGCACGCACACCGCGTACCTCGGCTCCGCGACCGAGGTCGCCGGAGATCTCGACGTCGCCGCGTTGACCCTCGCCTTCGAGCAGTTCCTCCTGCGCCACGAGGGACTGCAGACGTGGTTCGAGACGGACGGCGGCGCGGTCGTGCGGCGCCGCGTTCCCCCGGCGGCCGCGCGCCTGCGGGCCGTCTCCGCGGGCGAGTGCTCGGCGCCCGACCAGTTCCTCGACTACGTGCGCGATCGGCTCTCGCGGGACGCCACACCCCTGAGTTGGCCCGCCGTGGCGTTCGGGGCGGTGGCGCGACCGGGGGGATTCACGCTCTATTACGGTGCGGACCACGCGTTCTCCGACGGCGCCTCTCAGGTCCTGGTCCTGGCGGAGCTGATCGATCTCTATCGCGCGGCGCAGTCGAACCGTGCACCCACCGACATCTCGGCGTGGACCGGAAGCTTCCTCGAGCACGTCGCGATCGAGAACGAGAGGGCCGAGGCCGTCGACGCCGACTCCCCCGAGCTGGCCGAGTGGATCGACGTCGTGCGAGCCCACGGCGGCGCGATGCCGTCCTTCCCGCTCGACCTCGGACTCGCACCGGGTGAGACCGCTCCCGTCGAACCGATCGAGATGGACCTGCTGGGCGCGGACGACACCGCGGCCTTCGACGCCGCGTGCCGGGAGGCGGGTGGGAAGTTCGTCACGGGCCTGTTCGCCGCGGTCGCGATCACCGATCACGAGCTCGCGGGCCGCGACGACTACGCCGGCATCACCGTGCTCGGTACCCGCCACCTCGGGGACTTCGCCCTGTCCCAGGGCTGGTTCTGCAACTTCGCGCCCGTGACGTTCCCCGTGGCGGGCGTCGGCGACTTCCGCACCCTCGTCGGTCGAGCGAGCGAGGCCTACGCCCGCACGAAGGCCACCGCGGCAGCGCCGATCGGGAAGGTGCTGCAGCTGCTCTTCGAGTCCGGTGTCGGCGGCGCCGGACTGGCATCGAGCCCGCACCTGTTGTCCTACATTGATTTCCGCTGGTTCCCCGGCCACGGCTCCGAGGCCGACGACGACGCGATCCTGTTCACCGGCGAGGGCCGCACCGCGAACGCGTCCATGTGGTTCAACCGGGACGATCGCCACTTCTATCTCGGGTCGCAGACTCCCGCGACGCCCGAGGCTCAGCGGCAGGTGGCGCGATACCACCAGCACCTGCGGGAGGTCCTGCAGACGGTCGCGCGGGACGGGAACCGCGTCGTCGGTGGTGGCGCGTGCACGTGATCGGAGTGGACGCCTGGGCCCCGCGCCCCGGCGTCATCCTGCAGTGGCTCGTGCGTTCCGACGCCGAACCCGTCCCGTCGACGGTCCCGCCGTCGTTCAACCAGAGTGCGCACCTCGCCGACGTCGACGACGGCAGCACGTGGCTCGCAGCATCGTTCGACGTCCCGGGGCCGCTGGACACCGATGCCCTGGAGCGTTCTCTCGAGCGGTTGGTCGCACGCCACGGTTCGCTCCGGACCGGGTTCGTGCGGTCCGACTCCGGTCCGTCACGCGTGAACCATCCGCAGGGTGCGCTCACCCTCCGACGACGACCGGACATCGCGGTCCCGTCCGTCCCGGAGGCACACCGCGTCGTGCGCGGTGCGCTCGACGCCGCGTGCGCTCCCTTCTCCGCACCGGCCTACACCTTCCTCGCCATCGATCGTCCGGACGTCTCCACGGTGGTGTGCGGGTTCGATCACGCGCACGTCGACGCGTATTCGCTGGCGGTCGTCATCGACGACGTCCGTCGGGGCTATCTCGGCCAGCCGGAGACCGCGCCGGATCCGGGTGACTTCGTCGACTACTGCGCAGCCGAGTCCGCGGGCACGCCGATCGACCTCGAGGACGACCGGCTCCGCACGTGGGTCGAGTTCCTGCACGCGGGCGCCGGCGCTCCGCCGCAGTTCCCTCTCGATCTCGGAGTCCCGCACGGGCGCACGGACCGCTGTGCGGTCCGCGTCGACACCCTGCTCACCGCACGGGAGGCCGACGCGGCCGAGACCGGGTGCCGGGCCGACGGGGCCAGCCTCTACGCCGGTGTGCTCGCGGCCATGGCGCACGCGGTACGCGACCTCGGTGGTGGCGCCACGGTTCCCCTGCTGTTCCCGCTGCACACCCGTCGATCCGCGGCGTGGCGGTCGTCCGTCGGCTGGTTCGTCACCAACGCGCCGCTCGAGGTGGTCACCGAGAGCGACCTGAGGGCCACGATCCGCTCGGCCGGTCCGGCGGTGCGACGCGCGGTCGCGCTGGGCGAGGTGCCCATCGCCCGCGTGGTCGAGGCCGCGGGCGGACTCCGGCGCCCGCGCAAGGACGTCTTCATGGTGTCCTACGTCGACTACCGGTCGGCCCCCGGACACGACCTGCTGCGCAGCATCGACGCCCACCACATCTCCAACGTCACCGTCTCCGACGACGCGCAGTTCTGGATCTCCCGCACCGCGGACGGTCTCGCACTGCGGAGCCGGTTCCCCGACAACCCGACCGCCCGCACCACGATCGAGGTCTTCGTGGCCGCCGTCACGGACCATCTCGCACTCGTCGCCCAGCCGTGCGAGGCCGCCCTACGGTTCGCGGTGGACACCCGGACCGCGGCCGACGCGCCGGTCACCGTCCCCTAGAGTTCGGGGAACACCTGCACCTGGAGGAGACGCTTCGTGACATCAGCCGACGACCGGACCGAGTCCGGTACGGACGAGACCGCTCCCTCGGCGCCCTTCCTGCGCGTCGAGTCGGGCAACCCGACCGACGAGGAGATCGCCGCCCTCGTGGCCGTCCTGTCCGCCGCCACGGCCGACGCCGGGCCGACCGAGATCCCCGTGCTCGATCACTGGGGTCGCCCGTCCACCATGCACCGCGCGGGCACGGCCTTCTCGCCCTACTCGTTCACCACCGGGGTCACCGGACCGCGGTGACGGTCCGGTTCGTACTCGCGTCGCGCTCGCCCGCCCGCCTGTCCGTGTTGCGGGCAGCCGGGGTGGATCCGATCGTCCGAGTCTCGGACGTCGACGAGGACGCGGTCGCCGCAGCACTGCCCTCCGACTCCCCCCACGAGGTGGTGGTCACCGAGCTGGCCGCGGCCAAGGCGGCCGTGATCGCAGAGGCTCTCGCCCACGATCCGGAGCTGTCGACCGGCACCGTCGTCGTCGTGGGCTGCGACTCCATGCTGTCGATCGGCGGCGACCTCGTGGGCAAACCACGAGACGTCGCCGTCGCTCGCGAACGCTGGGCGGCGATGGCCGGTGCGAGCGGTGACCTGCTCACCGGTCACTGCGTCCTACGGCTCGACGACGGCCGGGTGACCGCACGCGGCGCGGCCCACTGCGGGACCACGGTGCACTTCTCCTCGCCGACCGAGCGGGACCTCGAGGCATACCTTCGCTCGGGCGAGCCACTCGCCGTCGCGGGCGCGTTCACCCTCGACGGTCTCGGTGGCTGGTTCGTCGACGGCATCGAGGGTGACCCGTCGTCCGTCATCGGTATCGGGCTGCCGCTGGTACGCCGGTTGCTCGCCGAGGTGGGTGTCGGCATCGCCGATCTGTGGGAGAGCGCCGCGGCGCATCGTGACGGGATCGACGACACCAGCGTCTGACGCCGTCCCGACGCGCGCCCTAGGATCGTGTGGTCACGCACAACCAGTTCGACCCCCCGTCTGACAACCTCAGGAGACGCACGTGTCCGTCGCGCCAGATCCCCACCCCGCCTTCGCGTCGTTCGCGCACCCCGAACGACTCGTCACGACGCAGTGGCTCTCCGCCAACATCGGCACACCCGGACTCAAGGTCGTCGAGTCCGACGAGGACGTGCTCCTCTACGACGTCGGCCACATCCCCGGCGCGGTCAAGATCGACTGGCATCTCGACCTGAACGACCCCGTCACGCGCGACTACGTCGACGGCGAGAAGTTCGCCGACCTGATGAACCGCAAGGGCATCTCGCGCGACGACACCGTCGTCATCTACGGCGACAAGAGCAACTGGTGGGCCGCGTACGCGCTGTGGGTCTTCACCCTGTTCGGCCACGAGGACGTGCGCCTGCTGGACGGTGGACGCGACGCCTGGCTCGCCGAGAATCGCGACACCACACTCGACGTCCCCGACATCTCCGGGGCGGACTACCCCGTCGTCGAGCGCGACGACGCCGCCATCCGTGCGTTCAAGGACGACGTCCTCGCACACCTCGGATCCGGCCCGCTGGTCGATGTGCGGTCCCCCGCCGAGTACACCGGCGAGCGCACCCACATGCCCGACTACCCCGACGAGGGTGCGCTGCGCGGTGGACACATCCCGACAGCGCTGAGCATCCCGTGGGCGAAGGCCGCGGCACCCGACGGCCGGTTCAAGTCCCGCACCGAGCTCGACGAGGTCTACGGGGACGTGTCCTCCGACGCCGACGTCATCGCGTACTGCCGCATCGGCGAGCGGTCGTCGCACACGTGGTTCGTGCTGACGCATCTGCTCGGCTACGAGAACGTCCGGAACTACGACGGTTCCTGGACCGAGTGGGGCAACGCCGTGCGCACACCGATCGCGCGCGGCGAGGAGCCCGGAGCCCTGCAGTGAGCGGAACACTGCCCGCGCCGCTGGCCGAGATCGTCGACGACTTCGCGGCAGTCGAGGGTCAGGACAAGATCACGATGCTGCTCGAGTTCAGCAAGGAGCTGCCGGCCTTGCCCGCAGGTCTCGAGCAGGCCGCGATGGAGCCCGTCCCGGAGTGCCAGTCACCGCTGTTCCTGTCGGTGGACTCGTCCGACCGGTCTGCGGTGCGCCTGTACTTCAGCGCCCCGCCGGAGGCACCGACCACGCGCGGCTTCGCGTCGATCCTGGCGCAGGGGCTCGACGGTCTTCCCGCCGACGACATCCTCGACGTCCCGGACGACTTCTACACCGAGCTGGGACTCGCGGCGGCCGTGAGTCCGCTACGGCTGCGCGGGATGTCGGCGATGCTCAGCCGCGTCAAACAGCACCTGCGGTCCTGACTCGCCGCTTTGTTCGGACAATGTCGCTCTCGGCGGTAGACTGAGGTACCGAGAGCGGCGTCCGGACGGGGCGCCGCGCCGGTCTGAAAGGACAGCCGAATCGTGGAGTTCACCGAACTGGTCGACTACCCGATTCCGGCAGGCACCCTCACCGAATGGATCCCAAGCGTCGGTCCGCACGCATCGACGCCGGAGGACGCGGGGTGGCTGCCCGACGATCGGCCCACCTCCTACGTGCACGAGGCGCACCTGCGTCGCACCCTGGCCAGGCCGTCTGCCGGTCGCGAGTCGTGGCTCGGCACCGCGTTCGACATCGCGGGCCCGCTCGACACCGCCGCGTTCCGGCGCGCGGTGCTGGCGTGGATCGACCGGCACGAGGGCATGCGGTCCAACGCCACCGTCGACCCCGACACGGGCCTGCTCTCACGCGTGACGGCCCCGGTCGGTGCCACCGACATCTGGGTCATCCAGCAGGACACGTGCACGCAGGCCGGCGAGGTATACCAGCATCTTCAGCACCTGTTCGACGAGTACACGTCGCCGCTGGTGTGGCCGTCGTACGCGTTCGTCACTCTCGAACCCACCGGACACTCCGGCGGCGACGCGGCACCGGACCACTTCACCGTGTTCTTCGCCGCCGATCACTCGATCATCGACGGGCTGTCCATCGTGCTCATCGCGCACGAACTCACCCGCCTCTACGAGCAGGAGACCACCGGCGCCCCGGCAGGGCTCTTCCCCACCGGCAGTTACCTCGATTTCGGCGAACTCGAGCGCACCCTCTGCAGCGGGGTCGACCGGACGCACGACGCCGCCGTGGAGTGGGCGAACTTCCTCGCCGAGGACGGGGGACGATTCCCGTCCTTCCCGCTCGACATCGGACCCGTCCCGGAGGTGCCGCTCCCGCAGGCCGGACTGTCCGCGTGGGTCCTCTCGCCCGAGGAGGCGGACGCGTTCACCGTGGCGTGCCGCCGCGCCGGTCCGGGCTTCTCCGCCGGCCTCATGGCCTCGATGGGCGCTGCGGCGGCTGCCGTGTCCGGTGCGGGGCGTTTCCGCACGGTCACCCCGATGCACACCCGTCACGACCCGTCGTGGGCCGCGTCCCTCGGCTGGTTCGTCGGCGTGGCTCCCCTCGCGTTCGACGTCGCGGACGGCGAGTCGTTCGGGGACGTCGTCGTGCGCGCCGGAGCCGAGATCGCACGCACCCGTCCGATCTCGCGCGTCCCCCTCGATCTCGTCGCCGAGGCGATCGACCTGCACGAGACCCCGCGTTTCGTCGTCTCCTTCATGGACGTGCGCTTCGCACCCGACGCGCGGACGTGGCCCGACGTCAACGCGCGCGCACTGCGGAGCAGGAAGTACGACCACGACGTCTACCTGTGGGTGCATCGCACTCCGCAGGGCGTCAACATCTCGGCCCGGTTCCCCAGCAGCGAGGTCGCCACCGCTGCCGTCCACCGGTTCGTGGCAGAACTGCGGACCGTGCTCAGCGACGTCGTGACCACCGGGACACACCTCGTGCGGGCCCGGAGTGAGCTCACCCCTACACTCCGAAACTAGGATGACCAACCGATGGCGCGGGCGAAGGCCCGTGCTCGTCCGCCGGAGCGACACCACGCGACGGCCCACCCGACCTCACAGGAGGCTTCGTGCCCAGCCACGCCACTGCCCGCATCAGCAAGGTTCTCGTCGCGAACCGCGGTGAGATAGCGGTACGTGTGATCCGCGCAGCGGCCGACGCCGGCTACACCTCCGTCGCGGTTTACGCCGAACCCGACGCCGACGCGCCCTTCGTCCGCCTCGCCGACGAAGCCTTCGCCCTCGGCGGTCAGACCTCCGCCGAGTCCTACCTCGCGATCGACAAGATCATCGACGCCGCCGCCAAGTCCGGCGCCGACGCGATCCACCCCGGCTACGGCTTCCTCTCCGAGAACGCCGACTTCGCCCAGGCCGTCCTCGACGCCGGCCTGATCTGGATCGGACCGTCCCCGCAGTCCATCCGCGACCTCGGCGACAAGGTCACCGCCCGCCACATCGCCACCCGCGCCAAGGCCCCCTCCGTGCCCGGTACGTCCGAGCCCGTCAAGGACGCCGACGAGATCCTCGCCTTCGCCGACGAGCACGGCCTCCCCATCGCCATCAAGGCCGCCTTCGGCGGCGGCGGACGCGGCATGAAGGTCGCCCGCACCCGCGAGGAGATTCCGGAGCTCTTCGACTCCGCCACCCGCGAAGCGGTCTCCGCCTTCGGCCGCGGTGAGTGCTTCGTCGAGCGCTACCTCGACAAGCCCCGCCACGTCGAAGCGCAGGTCATCGCCGACCAGCACGGCAACGTCGTCGTCGCCGGCACCCGCGACTGCTCCCTGCAGCGCCGCTTCCAGAAGCTCGTCGAGGAAGCTCCCGCACCGTTCCTCACCGACGACCAGCGCGCCGAGATCCACGCCTCCGCCAAGGCCATCTGCAAGGAAGCCGGCTACTACGGCGCCGGCACCGTCGAATACCTCGTCGGCCAGGACGGACTCGTCTCCTTCCTCGAGGTCAACACCCGCCTGCAGGTCGAACACCCCGTCACCGAGGAGACCTCCGGCATCGACCTGGTGCTGCAGCAGTTCCGCATCGCCAACGGCGACGAACTCTCCATCACCGAGGACCCGGCACCGCGCGGACACTCCTTCGAGTTCCGCATCAACGGTGAGGACGCCGGCCGCGGCTTCCTCCCCGCTCCCGGACCGGTCACCACCTTCATCGCCCCCGAGGGCCCCGGCGTGCGCGTCGACTCCGGTGTCGAGTCCGGCTCCGTCATCGGCGGCCAGTTCGACTCCATGCTCGCCAAGCTCATCGTCACCGGCGCCACCCGCGAGGAAGCCCTCGCCCGCTCCCGCCGCGCCCTCGCCGAGTTCCGCGTCGAGGGCCTCGCCACCGTCATCCCGTTCCACCGCGCCGTCGTCTCCGACCCCGCCTTCATCGGCGACGGTCAGTCCTTCGACGTTCACACCCGGTGGATCGAGACCGAGTGGGACAACACCGTCGAACCGTTCACCGCCGGCGCCCCCATCGAGGACGACGAGAACGGACCCCGACAGAACGTCGTCGTCGAGGTCGGCGGCCGCCGTGTCGAGGTGTCCCTGCCCGGCCAGTTCTCGCTCGGCGGCAACGCTGCTGCCGGTGGCAACGTCATCCGTCGCAAGCCCAAGGCGCGCACCCGTGGCGGCGCCGGCAGCGCGGCCGCGTCCGGTGACGCCGTCACCGCACCCATGCAGGGCACCGTCGTCAAGGTCGCCGTCACCGAGGGCCAGGAAGTCGTCGCCGGCGACCTCATCGCCGTCCTCGAGGCCATGAAGATGGAGAACCCCGTCACCGCCCACAAGGACGGCGTCGTCACCGGACTCGCCGTGGAGCCCGGCTCCGCGATCACCCAGGGAACTGTTCTCGCAGAACTGAAGTGAGCCGGCCGGACGCCCGCCCCCGTTACGCTCCTCTCATGGCCGACGACAGTCCGCATGTGAGAACCGATCGACGAGGGCGGGCGTTCCCGTCTCCCGGCTCGTACGGGCACGCGTCGTGACAGAGGTCCGGGCCGCTCTCTTCGACGTGTTCGGCACCGTCGTCGACTGGCGCGGGGGTATCGCCGACGAGGCGCGGCGCTGGCTGGAGGAGTACGCCCCCGAACGCGACGACATCGATCCGGGCGACTTCGCGGACCTGTGGCGTGCGAGGTACCAGCCCTCGATGCAACCGATCCGGACCGGTGAGCGCCCCTTCACCAAGCTCGACGTGCTGCACCGCGAGAGTCTCGTGGAACTGCTGGCGGAGTACGTGCTCCCCACCGAGGCGGTCGACGATCTGACTCTGGCGTGGCACCGGTTGCCGCCGTGGCCGGACTCGGTCGCCGGTATCGCAGCCGTCCGCGAGTCCGTCATCGTGGCACCCCTGTCCAACGGCAACGTGTCGTTGCTCCTCGACATGGCCAAGCGTGCCGGCATCCCCTGGGACGCGGTGCTCGGCGCGGAGGTGGTGCAGGCCTACAAGCCGACTCCCGAGTCGTATCTGCGGACGGCGGAGTTGCTCGATCTCGCTCCCGGCCAGTGCCTGATGGTCGCGACACACAACGATGATCTCGCCGCCGCCCGTGGGTGCGGACTACAGACCGCCTTCGTGCGCCGCCCGCACGAGCACGGACCGCAGCAGACCGAGTCCGAACCCACCGACGACTGGGAGTTCGTCGTCGACGACCTCGAGGAACTGGGCAGGCTTCTCCGGTCCGGTCAGGCGAGCAGTCGTTCGTAGACGCCGACCTCGGACCCGAGTTCCCAGGCGCCGATGCCCTCGAAGGAGGACAGCACGCGCTCGTGATTCCAGTCCTCGTCGACGTGGATCTCGTGCGGATTGCCCTCGATCTCGTGCTGCGGGTAGTGGACGATCGGGATCGACAGGTACGCCGCCCGCGTCGCGGCCGCACAGCACCTGGCCCACAGCGCCACCGCGTCGGCCTCGGTCATGTGCTCCGCCACGTCGCCGATGATCACCACGTCCGCCGTCGGCAGGTCCACCGTGCGCGCGTCACCGAGGATGATCTCGTCGTAGTACTCGTGGAGGCGGTAGGTCTCCACGTACGGCTCCCAGATCTCGACACCGGTGAGGCGGGAGAGCTGCGGCCCTGCAAGCAGTTTCGCGTAGGTCCCCACCCCCGGTCCGATGTCGAGCACGGAGACGGGTCGCTCGGACCCCAGGGCGTGGACACGGTCGCGGGTCCAGGACTTACCTTCGGACGAACTCATCGGCATGACTGTCCTGTGCCCAGCCGGGCCTCGGCGTAATCGTCAGGGGCTCGGGCGGTCGTGATCGCGACCCGTCGCGAGGTCCCCGCACTCGACGGTGATCACGTCGGGGTTGCCGCGGAGGAAGGTGCGGGCGCCCTGATCCCCCGTCGCCGCCTCCGCGACCTCCGCCCACCACCGGCGCGCGAGCACCACGGGGTGACCGGGAGTGTCATCGAAGGTGGCCCGCGCGATTCCAGTGCTCGCGGCGTGGTCGAGAACCCGCCCCACCACCTCGGCGCCGATGTCGGGGGTGTCCACCAGGTGCAGCACCGCGAGGTCGGCGTCGGTCGTCTCACATGCCTGCAGGCCCACCCGCACCGAGCTGCCCATGCCGGTGCGCCACTCGTCGTTCACCACGGCCTGCGCGCCGGGAGGCATCTCCGGCGCCGCGGCACCCACGACGACCAGGACCACGTCGCACCCGCCATCGCGCAGCGCCCGCACCGCCAGGTCCAACCAGAGCCCGTCGTGCGCCAGGATCTTGGGGGCGCCGTACCGGGTGCCCGCACCCGCCGCGAGCACCACGCCGACCGTCGTCATGCGACCACCCTGCACGGGCTGCGTCCCCGGCGCCAGTGCGCGCCGAGCACCTCCCGGGCGCCACGTCCCACTTTTCGCACCCACTCGCGGGAACCCGCCCCCAGCGCCCGCGAGTGGAACACCCCACGCACGTGACGCTCCGCTCGACGCGGAATGGCGCGGGATCCCGCCCCATCCGCCGCCGAGGGGACCAGAAACTCCACCTCCCGGGCGCCACGTCCCACTTTTCGCACCCACGCGCGGGAACCCGCCCCCACTGGCCGCGAGTGGAACACCCCGCCCCACGCCTACTCCAGCCGCGCCTCGAGCTCCGCGATGCGGTCGAGCAGCACCTTCTCCCGTGCCGCAGCGTCACGCTCGTAGAGCGCCCCCATCCGGCTCACGTAGTCCTGGTCGTAGCGCGGAATGATGCTGCGGGTGCAGTTCCAGTCGATCGCCTCGACGGAGATCACGACGCTGCGCTCGCACCGCGACTCGACGGTGCCGCCGGGCACCTGCCGAAGTCGCTCGAGCAACGCCGGGTTCGCACTTCCCTCGACCACCGTCGCGCGCCCGTAGATCTTCACGCGCTGGCGGCGCGGGTAGTCCACGACGATCAGCGCCACGCGGTCGTTCGCGTCGAGATTGCCGGCCGTCACGTACTGGTTGTTCCCGGCGAAGTCGGCGAACGCGAGTGTGCGGTCGTCGAGCACCTGCAGGAACCCGGCCGGCCCGCTGCGGTACTGGACGTAGGGCCATCCGGTCTCGGTGACCGTCGACAGGTAGAACTGGTCCGCGGCGCGGATGATCACCTTCTCGCGGCCGTCGAGTTCGTCGGGTCCGTCGTCGCCGCGTTCCGTCTGTGCACCGTAGGCCGTGTAGCTGCCCTTCGCGCGCTGCCGCGCCAGCGCCGAGGGTCCGAACACCAGGTGGTGATAGTGGTTACTCATCGCCCCTCACTCTTCACCACCTGTTGGCGGATCACCCAACGACCAGCGCGGACCGGTGCCCCGACTTTGTGCGGTCTCGACTGGCGGGGTCGCCCCGCATGGCGGAGTCTGATCGCACCGCACTCCGGTCACTCGCCGCCCTGCACCGTCGCAGGGCACCGCCTCAGGCCTTTTCGGCCCTCGCCTGGAACCAGGTCCACTCATGACTGTTCGCTCCGCCGTCACGCGGCGTCACCCCGTCGACGAGGTTCTCCCCGCCCACAAGCTGGCGGCCTACGGGTTCCAGCACGTCGTCGCCTTCTACGCCGGGGCGGTGCTGGTCCCGATCATCATCGGTGGGGCCATCGGCCTCACCAACGAGCAGTTGATCCACCTGATCAACGCCGACCTCTTCACGTGTGGCATCGCCTCGATCATCCAGGCGGTCGGCTTCCGGAAGATCGGCGTGAAGCTGCCGCTCCTGCAGGGCGTCACCTTCGCCGGTGTCAGCCCGGTCATCGCGATCGCGATGGCGAACGGCGGCGGGACCGAGGGCCTGCTGTACGTGTACGGCGCCGTCATCGTGGCGGGCCTGTTCACGTTTCTCATCGCCCCCTGGTTCAGCAGGCTGCTGAGGTTCTTCCCGCCGGTGGTGACCGGAACGGTCATTGCCATCATCGGTATCGCCCTGCTGCCGGTGGCCGTCAACGATGCCGTCACGAATCCTGCTACGCACGAACAGGATCCGACCAACGGTCGCTGGATGGCCTACGCGATCGGCACGCTGGTGATCATCGTGCTGATCCAGCGATTCTTCCGCGGCTTCACCGCCACCATCGCCGTGCTGCTGGGACTCGTCATCGGCAGCGCCACCGCGTACGTGTTGGGCGACATGACGTTCGACGGTGTCTCCGAGGCGTCGTGGGTAGGGTTCACGCAGCCGTTCCTGTTCGGCGCGCCCAAGTTCAGTGTCATCGCCATCATCTCGATGAGCGTGGTCCTGATGATCACGGCGGTCGAGTCGACGGGCAGCGTCTTCGCGACGGGTGAGATCGTCGGCAAGCGGATCACGAAGGACGACATCGCCGCCACCCTGCGTGCCGACGGCGTGGCCACGGTGATCGGCGGCTCCTTCAACTCGTTCCCGTACACGGCCTTTTCGGAGAACGTCGGCCTGGTGCGCCTGACTCGCGTGCGCAGCCGGTGGGTGGTCGCTGCCGCCGGTGTCATCATGATCGTCCTGGGCCTGCTGCCGAAGACGGCGGCGGTGGTCGCGTCCATTCCGTCACCCGTCCTGGGCGGCGCCGCGTTGGCGCTCTTCGCCACCGTGGCGGTCGTGGGCATCCAGACCCTGTCGAAGGTGGACTTCACCGACCACCGCAACCTCATCATCGTCGCGACGAGTCTCGGTCTGGCCCTGCTGGTCACGATCCAGCCGACCGTCTCGGAGGGTGTTCCGAGCTGGCTCGAGCTGCTGTTCTCGAGCGGCATCGTGCTGGGTGCGTTCACCGCGATCGTCCTCAACATCCTGTTCTTCCACGTGGGCGGCTCGCGCGGGGCGACGGTGGCGGGCTCCCCCGGCTACTCGATCACCCTCGACGCCGTCAACGAGATGAGCCTCGACGAGTTCTCGACGACGTTCGGCGACGTGGTGCAGGGATCGGACTGGGTGGTGCGTCGCGCGTACGAGCAGCGGCCCTACGCGGATGCTCATGCACTGCGGGAGGCGTTCCAGGATTCCCTGCTCGCAGGCACCACGGAGGAGCAGGTCGAGCTGATCAGCGCCTTCCCCGATCTGGGCAGCGAGGACGACACCGGCACCGCGTTCGCCAAGGACCACGTCTCGCTCGCGCACCTCGGCGACGAGGAGCACCGCTCGGTGGTCGACCTGGCCACCGCCTACCGGGATCACTTCGGCTTCCCCCTCGTCATCTGCGCGGCCGAGACCGAGCACTACGACCGGGTGCTCGCCAACGGGTGGTCGCGGATGGAGAACTCACCGGGTGCGGAGCGGTCGTTCGCCATGATCGAGGTCGCGAAGATCGCGAACCACCGGTTCGACGACCTGGTCGCCGATGCGAATCCCATCGCCGCGGCGCGTTTCGGCAGACTGAACGACCTGTCCTGATCCCCACCACAGAAGGGAACGCTCGTGTTCCTGCACGAAGCACTCGGGCTCGACGGATTCAATCGGCTGTCCGATCGCGCCGCGATGCACGCCTTGTTCGAGTGCTGCTCGTCGTCCATCTGGGCGCGCCGGGTGGCCGTCGGTCGCCCCTTCGACAGCGCCGAGGCCCTCCTGGAACGCGCCGACAGCGAGTTGGCGGAACTGTCCGAGACGGAGATCGACCGCGCACTCGACGGTCATCCACGTATCGGTGCCTCGGTGACCGCCGGCTCGTCGTCACAGCGCGAGCAAGCGGCCGTGAGCGCGGCGGACCAGGGCGTCAAGGACGCGCTCGCGGCGGGGAATCGGACCTACGAGGAGAAGTTCGGCCACGTCTACCTGGTGTGTGCGACGGGCCGCCCTGCGACGGAGCTTCTCGCTATCCTCACCGAGAGGCTCGACAACGATCGGGAGACGGAGAGGCGCGTGATGAGAACCGAACTGGCGAAGATCAATCGAATCAGGTTGACCCGCATGCTGACCGAGCGGACCGAACAGTGAGCGTCAGCACCCACGTCCTCGACGCGGTGCACGGGACACCGGCGACAGGGGTGGGTCTCGCGGTGGTCGACGAGCACGGCGACGTGGTCACCACCGGCATCACCGACGAGGAGGGACGCGCCAAGGAACTGCTCCCGGACGACGCCGTTGCCGGTGTCTACACTCTCGTGTTCGACACCGCCGCGTACTTCGAGCAGTCCGGGACGCAGACCTTCTACCCCGAGGTTTCCATCACCTTCACCGTCCTCGATGTCGATGCGCACCACCATGTTCCGCTGCTGCTGTCCCCGTTCGCGTACTCCACCTATCGAGGAAGCTGACCCCATGACCGATCTGACCGGGAACATCGTCCTGGGAGCCAACCAGTACGGCAAGGCCGAGAACCGAGTGGTGCGCATCTACCGCGACACCGCTCGCCACGAGATCCGGGACATCTCCGTGTCCTCGGCACTGCGGGGCGACTTCTCCGCCGCCCATCTCGTCGGTGACCAGGGCGCGGTCCTGCCGACGGACACCCAGAAGCAGACCGCGTACGCCTACGCGAAGGAGAAGGGCCTGCTGCATCTCGAGTCGTACGGCCTGGATCTGGCACGGCATTTCGTCGACGACGTCGAGCCGGTGACGGAGGCGCGGATCGAACTCGAGGAGTACGCGTGGGAGCGCGTCACCGTCGACGGACGTCCGCACGATCACACGTGGGTACGCAAGGGCCAGGAGACGCGGGTCGCCTCGATCACCGTGGCGGGCGCAGGATCGGAGCAGAAGACTTGGGTCACTGCAGGTTTCAAGGATCTGATCATTCTGAAGTCGACGGGGTCCGAGTTCGCCGGCTTCCTCGAGGACTCCTACACCGTGCTCGCCCCGACTCATGATCGCGTCATGGCCACCTCGCTCGAGGCCCGGTGGCGCTACACCACCACCGACGTGGCGTGGGACGAGGTGTATGCCGGCGTCAAGGCAGTGATGATCGAGCAGTTCGCCACACTCCAGTCGCTCGCGTTGCAACAGACACTGTTCGCGATGGGACGCGCTGCGCTGGAGGCATTCCCGTTCATCGCGGAGCTCCGGATGAGTGCACCGAACAAGCACCACTTCCTGTACGACCTCGACCGGTTCGGTGTCGAGAACAACGGCGAGGTGTTCCACGCCGACGACCGTCCCTACGGGCTCATCCAGGCGACCGTCGAACGCGAGGACGCCCCCGACGCGGGATCCGCCTGGCGGGGTTACAGCGTCGTCGGCTGAGGCCCGAGCACGGCCAACGCGACGAAGACGTCGGTGCGGTCCTCCGTCGTCCCCAGGTCTCGGTCCGTCAGCGCCTCCACCCGTCCGATGCGGTACCGCACCGTGTTGACGTGCACGTGAAGGGCGTCCGCCGTGCGACTCCAGGAACCGTCGTGGTGCAGGTACGCCCGCAGCGTGTCCAGCAGTCCCGCGTCGGTGCGGCTGTCGTGGTCGAGTACCGCGCCGAGCACCCGCCGGGCATAGGCAGCGCGCAGTCCGTCCGGCACCACCGAGAGCAGGACGGCGGCCGATCCGGTGTCCGCGCTGGTCCGCACCGCGATGCGGTCGGCCGACGCCGCGGCGACCTCGCGTGCGTGTTGCGCCGACCGCACACATCCGACGAGGGCCGCGGCCTCGGACGCCGTACCCACGCCCACGGCGATCCGTCCGGCCACGGTGTCCTCGAGTCGCCGCAGTGCAAGGGCGATATCGGCGGCCATGCGGGTGGACGTCCGACCGGGAGGTAGCCCGACGACACCGATCACGAGGTCCCCGTCGGTGACTCCCACACTCACCGCACCGTCGACCGACTCCCGCACTGCGTCGGTGAGCACCGCGGCCAGGACCTCGACAGGCATATCCGACGTGGCGGCCAGCGCGACGACGTCTCCTGTCACGTCGACGCCGATCTGTCGAATGCGTTCCAGCGCCTGCTCTCCGGATCCGTCGACGAGGAGTTCGGCCGCGCGGTCGGCCATGGTGCGCAGCACCCGCGCGCCGTCGTCCACGCGCACGCGATCGAGGGCCGCGATGCTCGCCAGCTGACCGAGCGCTTCGAGAACCTGCCCGTCCATGCACTCGTGGTCACCGTCCACGACGAGGTACCACGCAGTCGCACGGTGACCGAAACTCGATCCGACGGGCAGCACGGACCGCACCGCGTTCTCGGTGACCACGCGGCACGGAAGACTCTGCGCCGCAGCCCGTACGAGAGCGTCCACCACCTCCGTGGCCAACGGCTCGGCGGACACCACGGGCCGGCCCACCGCGGTGATGATCCGGCAGGTCACGCCCGTGTCCCGCGCCGTCTCGTTCGTGAGGTCCGCGAGCGCGCGTCCGTCGGTGACCGCGGTGAGCAATCGGTGCTGGCGGGCCAGACTGGCGGAGAGCCGCGCCACCCGATCGCCGGTCACCCGGCTGGTGACGGCATCGATGACGTCCGCGAACGCGACCGCCGACGGCACCGCCAGCAGCGGTAGCGAGTACTTCTCGCACGCACGCACCACGTCGTCGGGGACGGAACCGAACACTTCGTCGCCCGCCGCGAGCGCCACAGCGCCCGCCGCGACGACCGACCCCACGAAGGCATCGCTGTCCTCCGGCGCGCGGCGCCACACCATGCCGGTGACGACCAGCTCGCCGCCCACGATGTAGCGCGACGGGTCCGGCAGATCGGTCGCGAAGGCCCACCGCACGGTCCGACCGAGTTGGTCGTCGGTGCCGACGAGGCGCCGCAGCGCGAGTTCCGGTACGTCGAGCACGTCCTGGATCAGCACACCCGTTCACCCGCCCGCATCGTCGTTGGAGGATCCGACAGTAGGCGCCGCTCGTTTCGACCACGTTTCGTCGGCGCGCGCCCTGCGCGGGTGGCCGACACGGTGTTGACTCGGTGACACAGCGAGGACAGGAGTACGACGTGCCGGACCGCATTCTCATCACGGGCGCCCACGTGATCACCGTGGATCCCGCCCGCTCCGAGTGGGCGGCGGGCTGGGTCCTGATCGAGGACGGGCTCATCGCGGCGCTCGGCGACGGGACACCGCCGCCGCGTCCCGACGGTCCGGAGGTCACCGTCATCGACGGCCGCGGTTGCGTCCTGACTCCCGGCCTCGTGAACACGCACCACCATCTCTATCAGTGGATCACCCGCGGTCTGGCCGCGGACTCGACGCTCTTCGAGTGGTTGACGACGCTGTATCCCGTGTGGGCCGGCATCGACGCCGACTCGGTCCGCGTCGCAGCGACGGGTGGGCTCGCTCGGTTGGCCGCGACCGGATGCACCACCACCACCGACCACCTCTACGTCTTCCCCCACGACGGCGGCGACGTGTTGGGCGCAGAGATCGACGCCGCGAGGACGGTCGGTCTGCGGTTCCACCCGACGCGCGGATCGATGGACCTGGGACACAGTCAGGGTGGTCTGCCGCCGGACAGCGTCGTGGAGTCGCTCGATGCGATCCTGGCCGCGAGCAGCGCCGCGGTCGACCGCTGGCACGACCCGTCCTTCGGATCGATGCTGCGCATCGCTCTCGCACCGTGCTCGCCGTTCTCCGTCACCGGCGACCTCCTTCGCGAATCGGCGACGCTGGCGCGCGAGCTGGGCGTCCGGTTGCACACACACCTCGCCGAGACCCTGGACGAGGAGGAGTTCTGCCGCAGCAACTTCGGCATGACTCCCGTGCAGTACATGGAATCGGTCGGCTGGGTCGGCGACGACGTCTGGTACGCGCACGCCGTGCATCTCGACGACGCCGCGATCGCGACCATGGCGGCCACCGGAACCGGGGCGGCCCACTGCCCCACGTCCAACGCGCGGCTGGGCGCCGGTATCGCCCGAGCGCGCGATCTGATCGACGCGCGGGTTCCCCTGGGGCTCGGCGTCGACGGTGCCGCCAGCAACGAGTCCTGCAGCATGCTCGAGGAGGCGCACCACGCAGCACTGTTCGCACGGGCGCGCGGCGGACCCCGCGCCATGACCGTGCGCGAGAGCCTCGACCTCGCGACACTCGGCGGTGCCCGAGTCCTCGGGCGCGAGAACGAGATCGGCTCGCTGGAGGTGGGGAAGCTCGCCGATCTGGCGCTGTGGCGCATCGACGGCGCCGCCCACGCCGGCATCACCGACCCCGTCGCCGCGTTGGTACTGGGCGACCGGCCGCCCCTCGAACGGCTCCTCGTGCACGGGCGGGTGGTGGTCGAGAACGGGGTGGTCATGACCGTCGACGAGGAGACAGTGGCCCGGGACGTGGCGGCGGCGCACACGGCGCTGCTCACGAAGGCCGGGCGGTGATTCCGTGGACCTGAACACCGTGCGCGAGGTCGTCCGGGCTCGTACGCGGGGCGATCTCTCGGTCATCGACGGCGGCACCGCCGTGGTGGCAGGTGGGACGTGGGTCTTCTCGGAACCGCAGGTGGGGGTGCACCGACTGGTCGATCTGACGGACCTCGGCTGGGAACCCGTCGTCGTCGGCGAGGGGCTCGAGATCGCCGCGACGTGCACCGTGGACACGCTGCGTCGGATGTCGTGGCCGCCGCGGTGGCCGGACCTCGAGTCGCTGGTGGCCCTCTGCTCCGACGCGTTGCTCGCGTCGTTCAAGGTGCAGCAGTTCGCCACGGTCGGTGGGAACATCGCCCTCGGACTTCCCGCGGGATCCATGACCTCGCTCTGTTCGGCGCTCGACGGCGTCGCGGTGATCTGGACCCCCGACGGTCACGAACGGCGCGTGCCCGTCGCGGCGCTGGTCACCGGACCCCAGCGCACGTCGCTCGCACCGGGCGAGGTGATACGCAGCATCGAGATCGACGACGCCGTTCTGCGCTCCCGATTCGCCTGCCGCAGAATGTCCTTGGCACCTCGCGGGCGCTCCGGCGCCGTCGTGATCGGTCGCCGGGACGCCGAGGGATCGTGCGTCCTCACCGTCACCGCATCGACGTGCCGCCCACACCAGCTGCGACTCGAGGAAGTGCCGCACGCCGAGGACGTGGCCGCGCTGCTGGACGCCGCGATACCCGCCGACCAGTGGTACGACGACGTGCACGGGGCGCCGGACTGGCGACGCCACGTGAGCGGCGTGCTGGCACAGCAGATCTGCGAGGAGCTGTCATGAGAGTGGGAGTCAACGGGGAGACCGTGGAGATGTCGCCGCGACCGGGCCAGTGCCTGCGCACGGCCCTGCGCGACATCGGACGGTTCGAGGTGAAAAAGGGGTGCGACGCGGGCGACTGCGGCGCGTGCTCGGTGCTGCTGGACGGTGCCGCCGTCCAGTCGTGCATCGTTCCGGCCTACCGCGCCGACGGTCGGGAGGTCACCACGGTGGCCGGGCTGGGCACGCCGGACGACCTGCATCCGATGCAGCAGCGATTCGTCGACGCCGCCGGATTCCAGTGCGGTTTCTGCACGGCCGGCATGATCGTCACCGCCGCCGCCCTCACCGACGAGCAGACCGAGGATCTGGACACCTCGCTCAAGGGAAACCTGTGTCGCTGCACCGGGTATCGGGCGATCACCGACGCGGTCACGGGTGTGCGCACCATCGAGAAGTCCACCGAGGGACCGGCGTGCGGACGCTCCGTCGCCGCACCGGCCAGCGCTCGCGTCGTCACGGGAACGGAGCCCTACACGCTCGACGTCGCGATGCCGGGTCTGCTGCATCTGTCGGTGCTGGGGAGCCCCCACGCCCGTGCGCGCATCGTCTCGATCGACACGTCGGCCGCGCTGGCCGTCGAGGGCGTGGTCGCGGTGCTCACCCACGAGGACGCGCCGCCCGTCGCCTTCTCCACCGCACGCCACGAGTCACGGGACGACGATCCCGACGACACTCTCGTTCTGGATCGCGAGCTCCGCTACGTCGGGCAGCGGGTGGCGGCGGTGATCGCCGAGTCGGTGGCCGCCGCGGAGGAGGGCAGAGGGCGCCTCCTCGTCGAGTACGAGGTGCTGCCCGCCGTGCTGCATCCCGCGGACGCGCTCGCACCGGGAGCCCCGATCGTCCACGCCGGCAAGGGTACCGAGGCCAGGATCGCGGACGTCGAGCGCAACGTCGTGGCCGAGGTGAGCGGTACGACCGGCGACGTCGAGGCGGGCCTGGCGGCCGCGGACGCCGTGGTGACCGGAACGTGGCGCACCGCCCGCGTGCAGCACACTCACCTCGAGACGCACGGTGCGATCGCCTGGTTCGCGGAGGACGGGCGCCTGACCGTCCGCACGAGCTCGCAGGTCCCGTTCCTCGTACGGGACGAGCTGTGTCACATCTTCGACCTCGATCCCGACACCGTGCGGGTGTTCACGACGCGGGTCGGTGGCGGGTTCGGCGCCAAACAGGAGATGCTCACCGAGGATCTCGTGACGCTCGCCGCTCTGACGGTGCGTCGACCGGTACAGCTCGAGTTCTCCCGTGCCGACCAGTTCACCGTCGCGCCCTGTCGGCATCCCATGGAGGTGTCGGTCACCGCAGCCGCCACGGCCGACGGCACGCTCACCGCGCTGACCCTCGACGTGCTGAGCGATGCCGGCGCCTACGGCAACCACAGTCCCGGTGTGCTGCACCATTCCACCGACTCGATCGCCCTCTACCGCTGCGCGGCCAAGCGCGTCGAGGCGAGAGCGGTGTACACGAACACGATTCCGTCCGGCGCGTTCCGCGGATACGGCGTCGGGCAGACCTGTTTCGCCGTCGAGTCGGCGCTCGACGAGTTGGCGCACCGATTGCACATCGATCCGATCGAGTTCCGGCGTCGCAACGTCGTCGTGCCGGGTGATCCGTTCGTCGCCGCGCACGTCCTCGACGGCGACCTCCTGTTCGGCAGTTACGGACTCGACCAGTGCCTCGATCTCGTGGACGAGGCACTCGCCGAGCCCGGATCGCCGGCGCCCGACGGATGGCAGGTGGGCGTCGGCGTGGCCATCGGCATGAATGCCACCGTGCCGCCGCGCGGCCACGTCTCCGACGCGTCGATCACCGCTCTGCCCGGAGCGCGCTACCTGGTGCGCGTCGGCACCGCCGAGTTCGGTAACGGCACCACGACGGTGCACGGTCAGATCGCGGCGTCGATCCTGAACACGACCGTCGACCGCATCGAGATCGCACAGTCGGACACCGACGTCACCTCCCACGACACGGGCGCCTTCGGGTCGGCGGGCACGGTGGTCGCCGGCAAGGCTGTCGCACTCGCCGCCGAGTCGTTGCGCGAGAGCATCATCGGTGCCGCATCGAGCCTGACCGGATCGCTGCCGACGCAGGGCGTGCTCGGTCCGGAGGGCGTCACGGTGGACGGCGCACTGTGCTCACTCGACGAGATCGTCGCGGCCCACGACGGACCGTTGGCGGCGGACGGGTACCACGGCGGATCGCCTCGCTCGGTGGTGTTCAACGTCCACGGGTTTCGGGTCGCGGTCGACCCCGGGAGCGGCCGCGTCGCGATCCTGGACTCCGTGCAGGCCGTCGACGCCGGCACGGTCATGAATCCGGTGCAGTGCCGTGGGCAAGTGGAAGGTGGTGTGGCGCAAGCGCTGGGCGCAGCGCTCTACGAGGAGATGAGGCTCGACGAGACGGGGCACGTGACCACAGCGTCGCTACGGAACTACCACATCCCGCAACTCGCCGACGTTCCGACGACCCGAGTGTTGTTCGCGGACACCTATGACGCGCTCGGGCCGCTGGGTGCCAAGTCGATGAGCGAGTCTCCGTACAACCCCGTCGCACCGGCGTTGGCCAATGCCGTCACGGACGCCGTCGGCGTACGGCCGCACGCACTGCCGATGTCGGCGGACCGCGTCTGGAGAATGCTGCAGCGCGATCAGGAGTCGTAGAAGGTCTGCAGAATGATGGTACTGCGGGTCTGCACGTTGGCAGTGGTCCGGATCTGCTGCAGGAGTCGCTCGAGATCCCGCGGTGACGCGACGCGGACCAGCAGCACATAGCTGTCCTCCCCCGCCACGGAATGGCACGCCTGCACCTCGGGCAGTGGCCGCAGACGCGCGGGCGCGTCGTCGGGCGCCGTCGGATCCAAGGGGGTGATGGCCACGAACGCCGACAGTGGCTGGCCGATGGCCTCCCGATCGACGCGCGCGGTGTATCCGAGGATCACCCCGGACGACTCGAGCCTGCGCACTCGTGACTGCACGGCCGAGACCGAGAGGCCCGCCCGCTCCGCGAGGTGAGCGAGAGTCGCGCGGCCGTCGGTGATCAGTTCCTCCACCAGCACGCGATCGGTGGCGTCCAGATCGTCCGAGCGGACGGACTTGCCTCGTGCACCGGTCATGGGCGCTACCCTGCCACGTCCCGATCGGGGAGCGTCAGGCGAACAGTGGTGGCATGGCGAAGACCATGACCGTCGACCACGCGACGTGCGTCAGGATCGGCGCGAGAATGCCGCCGGACGCCCGGCGTTCGAGTCCCAGCACGAAACCGAGGGTGATGGCGGCGAAGCCGAGCATCGGGTTGCCCGTGGCCAGAGTGGCGATGGTGTAGACGATCGTCGAGATGACGACCGGCCGCTTCACGCCGATGGCCGAGAACAGAGCGCCGCGGAAGAAGATCTCCTCGGCGACCCCGTTGAACAACGTGATGAAGACGATGAGCGCGAGCGGTCCGACGCGCGCGTGATCGAGGACGTTGGCCGTGAAGTCCCGCAGCGGCGGGATCTCCCGCACGACGAGTGCGCCGAGGATGAACACGCCACCTGCGGCCAGACCGATCGCGATCGGCGTGATGATCGGTCGCCGCAGGGTCCCGCGGAAGTTGATGCGACCGAGGTGCAGTGGCCCGGACAGGAACCCGCCGACGATCCACACCAATGCCAGCGCGATGGTCAGCGTGTAGAACATGGGGTCGCCGGGCTCGGTCGACAGCGACACTCCCAGCAGCGTCGCGCCCACGACGAGCACGACCGCCACGATGATGCGCCGCCGTAGGAAGGCGCGATCGGTCTCGTGATGGTCGCGGTCGACCTTGTCCACCAGCGCGTTGCGCACGATGGATTCGGCCCTCATCTGCCAGGACACCATGAAGTACTCCTCCGGCTCGTCGAACCTGTCGGTCGTGTCGGAACTTGCGGTCTGTGAACGAGAGACCGACTAGAACTTCAGAAGAGACCGTACCCGGGACGAGACCGCGGCAACCACGTCCAGATTGGTCCGGACGACCGGAGCGACGGGCCACGAGTAGAGCACCGCGCCGATGCCGAGTGCCTCGGCGAGCTTCCACCCGTCCTCGCTCAGCAGATCGGCGCCGCGGCGGCGAATGCTGCGGACGTCGCCGCCGGTCCACTCCGCGTCCGAGGACACCAGGCGCAGCGAGTCGGGCGTCGTGGCCAGGCCGCGGGTGGCGCTCGCGCCGAGCAGGCTTCGGCGCATGGCGTCGTCGACGTCGGTGAGACCGCCCTCAGGCTCGGGGACGAACTCCGAGATGCGGTTCTCCGAGGCGGTCATCGAGTTCACGAGAGACTGCACCAGGTCGTCGGCGAGCAGTCCCGGAACCGGGATCAGTCGGCCGATCACGAGAGCCGCGAGCTTGGTCGGGATGCCCGGGGTGGGCACACCCAGACGATGCAGCTCGGCGGCGCGGACGTAGGCGAAGACGAGGTCCTTGTACGGAAGGATCTCGGGGCCCGCGATGTCGTACGCGTCGGCGGGCACGTCGGGTGACGCGCACGCGAGGAGATAGTGCACGACGTCGTCGACGGCGATCGGCTGCACCGGCTTGCTCAACCAGCTCGGGAGCGGCAGCACAGGCAGCCGGTCGGCAAGGTACCGGATCATCTCGAAGGACGTCGATCCGGCGCCGATGACGATGGCGGCGCGCAGCCACACCACCTCGATGCCGTCGATGGTGAGCGCCTCGCCCACCTCGGCGCGGCTCGCGAGGTGCTCGGACAGCTTCTCGCCCTCGGGGACGAAGCCACCGAGGTAGACGATGCGGCGGACACCCGCGGCGCGTGCCGCCTCGGCGAAGTGCCGGGCGGACGCGAGGTCGGTGGCCCGGTAGCCGGATTCCCCGATGGCGTGCACCAGGTAGTACGCGACGTCGATGTCCTCCGCGGACAGCGCCTCGGCGCACGAGTCGGCGTCGGTCACATCGAGTCGCACCGCCCGCACGTCGTCGTGCCAGTCGAAGGCGGTCAGCCTCTCCGGCGTGCGCGAGCCCACGACGACGCTCTCGTCGGCCGACACGAGCGCGTCGACGAGGCGAGAACCGATGTAGCCGCTGGCCCCGGTCACGAAAGCAGTCATGTTCTCGACATTACGGGTGCGGTGCGCTCGCATACCGCCGCGTGAGGGGCGTCACCGTGCAGACTGTGCTCATGGCCGACGTGGATCGACACCGAGCACCCGACAACGATCTGTCGGTGCGTACCGTCCGGCTGCCCGTACCGTCACTCGGCAACATGCTCGGACTCGCCCGCGGGACCGTTCTCTGGTCGCTCGACACCGTCGCGTTCGTCGCTCAGCTGCCCCGGCGGATCGACGACCTGTTCGTTCGTGTCGACGAGGTCATCGCCGCGATCGAGCGCATCACCGACCAGGCCCAGACGGTCATCGGCAAGGTCTCGGCCACCACCGAGGACGCGCAGGGCGTCATCGTCGGAGCGGAGTCCGCCTCGTCCAAGGCGCTGGCGATGATCTCCGAGCTCGAACCCATCACCGCGCGCGCGATCCCGCTGGGCCGCACCTTCGTGGACAACTTCTCCGAGGCCGAGGTGGAGGCGGCGGTGAAGCTCGTGGACCAGCTGCCGGAGCTGGTGCAGCGGATGGAGGGCATCATGCCGATCCTCGCGACGCTCGACACGGTCTCCCCCGAGATCCACGAATTGCTCGAGGTGACCAAGGACGTGCGCAAGGCCGTCATCGGCATCCCGGGGTTCAAGTTCTTCCGCAATCGCGGCGAGGAACGCCTGCACGACTGATCGTCGCGCCGCCACACCTCGCGAGTACGTCCAGAGTGTTGTGATCCCGGCCTTCTCAGCGACCTCATCGACGTACTCGCGGGGGGTGGGGACGCGCATCCGGCGACCGTGTCGGGGGGTCCGTGCACTATGGAGAGGTGAAGAACCCTCCCACTCCGGCACCGGAGGACGTGCTCGCGCGATTCACGGCTCCGACGCGGGCGTGGTTCGACGGCGCCTTCCCCGCGCCCACCGCCGCTCAGCTCGGTGCGTGGGACTCCATCTCGAGCGGCGCGCACACCCTCGTCGTCGCCCCGACCGGCTCCGGCAAGACCCTGTCCGCGTTCCTGTGGGCGCTGGACAAGCTGGTCAGCCGTGATCCCGAGGACACGGCACCCGGCACCCGCGTGCTGTACGTCTCTCCGCTGAAGGCGCTCGCGGTGGACGTCGAGCGCAACCTCCGCGCTCCCCTGGTCGGCATCACCCAGACTGCCAAGCTGCAGGGCGTCGCGCCACCGGAGATCTCGGTCGGTGTGCGCTCCGGCGACACCAGCCCCGCCGATCGTCGTCTGATGCTCAAGACGCCGCCGGACATCCTCATCACGACACCCGAGTCGTTATTCCTGATGCTGACGTCTGCAGCGCGAGAGTCACTCGAGCGCGTCGACACCGTCATCGTCGACGAGGTGCATGCCGTCGCCGGCACCAAGCGCGGCGCGCACCTGGCGCTGTCGCTGGAGCGTCTCGACGCGAGGTTGGACAAGCCCGCTCAGCGCATCGGTCTGTCCGCCACCGTCCGTCCGCACGAGGAGGTGGGACGCTTCCTCACCGGGTCCGCACCCATCAGCATCGTGTGCCCGCCGTCGCCGAAGACGTTCGACCTCTCGGTGCGCGTTCCGGTGGAGGACATGACGGAACTCGGCACCACCGAGCCGCAGGAGGGGTCGGCCTCCGCCGCTCCGCAGCAGGGGTCCATCTGGCCGCATGTCGAGGCGCAGATCGTCGACCTCGTCCTGGAGCACCGGTCGTCCATCGTCTTCGCCAATTCTCGACGGCTCTCGGAGCGACTCACCGCGCGCCTCAACGAGATCTACGCCGAACGCCTCGGTGACGGTGCACCCGTCGACCACGCACCGCCCTCGCAGATCGGCGCCTCCGGTGACGTCGTCCACGGTGCCGAGCCGCTGCTGGCCCGCGCACACCACGGCAGCGTGAGCAAGGATCAGCGCGCGCTCATCGAGGACGATCTCAAGTCCGGCCGCCTCCGCTGCGTCGTGGCCACCAGCAGCCTCGAACTCGGTATCGACATGGGCGCAGTCGATCTGGTGGTGCAGGTCGAGGCGCCGCCGTCCGTGGCCAGTGGTCTGCAGCGTGTCGGTCGCGCCGGCCACCAGGTCGGCGAGATCTCCCGCGGCGTGCTGTTCCCGAAGCACCGCACCGACCTGATCCACTGCGCTGTCACCGTGCAGCGAATGACAGACGGGCACATCGAGGCTCTGAAGGTGCCGGCCAATCCCCTCGACATCCTGGCCCAGCACACCGTGGCGGCGTGCGCCCTCGAACCCATCGACGCCGACGAGTGGTTCGACATGGTCAGGCGCACCGGCAATTTCGGGTCGCTGCCGCGGTCCGCCTACGAGTCCACGCTGGACCTGCTGTCGGGAAAGTACCCGTCGGACGAGTTCGCCGAGCTGCGACCACGTTTGGTGTGGGACCGCGACGGTGGGTCGCTGACCGGTCGCCCCGGCGCCCAGCGTCTGGCGGTCACCTCCGGCGGCGCCATTCCCGACCGCGGACTCTTCGGCGTCTTCATGGTCGGCGAGAAGGCCAGCCGCGTCGGTGAACTCGACGAGGAGATGGTCTACGAATCCCGCGTCGGAGACGTCTTCGCCCTCGGTGCCACCAGTTGGCGCATCGAGGAGATCACGCACGACCGTGTGCTTGTCAGCCCTGCCTACGGTCAACCGGGCCGGCTTCCGTTCTGGCACGGTGACGGCCTCGGACGTCCGGCCGAACTCGGGGAGGCACTGGGCGCGTTCCTGCGCGAGTCGTCGGACGACGACGCGCTGCGCGGCCGGCTGCAGGAGAGCGGGCTCGACGTCAACGCGGTGAACAACCTGTCCGCACTGCTCACCGAGCAGCGCACTGCGACGGGCCACATGCCCACCGATCGCACATTGGTCGTCGAACGGTTCCGCGACGAGCTGGGCGACTGGCGTCTGGTTCTTCACTCCCCGTACGGCCAGCAGGTGCACGCACCGTGGGCCCTGGCCATCGGCGCGCGCCTCATCGAGCGGTACGGCATCGACTCCCAACCGACGGCATCGGACGACGGCATCATCGTGCGGCTCCCGGACACCGACGACGAGCCGCCGGGCCCGGACCTGTTCGTCTTCGAGAAGGACGAGATCACCGACATCGTCACCGAGCAGGTCGGTGGCTCCGCCCTGTTCGCGTCGCGGTTCCGTGAATGTGCCGCGCGCGCACTGCTTCTGCCCCGCCGCAATCCGGGCAAGCGAGCACCGCTCTGGCAGCAGCGTCAACGTGCCGCGCAGCTCCTCGACGTCGCCAAGAAGTATCCGACGTTCCCCATCCTGCTCGAGACGGTGCGCGAGTGCCTCCAGGACGTGTACGACCTGCCCGCACTCGAGGACCTCTGCGTGCGTATCGCGCGCCGCCAGATCCGCATCGTCGACGTCGAGACCGACTCCCCGTCACCCTTCGCCACCTCGTTGCTGTTCAGCTACGTCGGGCAGTTCATGTACGAGGGCGATTCCCCGCTCGCCGAGCGTCGTGCTGCTGCGCTTTCTCTCGACGCCTCGTTGCTGGCGGAGCTGCTCGGACGCGTCGAGCTGCGCGATCTGCTCGACGGCGACGTCGTCACCGACACCGAGCTCGAACTGCAGCGCCTGGTCGACGACCGCAAGGCCCGTGACGCGGAGGGCGTGGCCGATCTGCTGCGCCTGCTCGGCCCGCTCACGACGGCGGAGATCGAGGCACGCATCGAGTCGCCCGGCTCCGCAGCGCAGTGGGCCGGCGAGCTCACCGCGTCACGCCGCGCCCTCGAGGTCTCGTTCGCCGGGTCGCAGTGGTGGGTCGCCATCGAGGACGCCAGCAGACTGCGTGACGCGCTGGGTGTCCCGTTGCCCATCGGCACCCCGGCGGCGTTCATCGAGCCGGTCGAGGATCCGCTCGGGGACCTCGTGAGCCGCTACGCCCGCACCCACGGTCCGTTCTCCGTCGCGGACGTCGCCGGCCGCTTCGGCATCGGGTCGGCGGTCGCCCGTGACGTGCTGCTGCGCCTCGTCGCCCAGAAGCGGGTGGTGGAAGGTGAATTCCGGCCCGGCGGTTCCGGCAGCGAGTGGTGTGATGCCGAGGTGCTGCGCAGGCTCCGCCGGCGTTCGCTCGCCGCAGCACGCCAGGACGTCGAACCCGTGTCCACCGGTGTCCTCGGCCGCTTCCTGCCGCGCTGGCAGCACGTCGGCGGCACCCTGCGCGGACTCGACGGTGTGGCGACGGTCATCGACCAGCTCGCAGGTGTCCCGGCTCCTGCCTCGGCCTGGGAGTCGCTGATCCTGCCGCAGCGTGTCCGCGACTACTCCCCCGCGATGCTCGACGAGCTCACCGCCACCGGCGAAGTGGTGTGGTCCGGCCAGGGCGCGATCTCGTCCAAGGACGGATGGATCTGTCTGCACCCTGCGGACGCCGCCCCGGTGACGCTGCCGCCTGCCAAGGACGACGAGCTGACGGACTTGCAGCAGACCGTGCTGCAGGTGCTCTCGGGCGGCGGCGCGTACTTCTTCCGACAGCTGTCCGACACCGTCGGGCAGCTGCACCAGACCGAGTCCGGCGCCCCGGCCGACGACCCGACTCTGGTTGCGGCACTGTGGGATCTGGTGTGGACCGGGCACCTCACCAACGACACGTTCGCCCCGCTGCGAGCGCTGCTGCACGGCACCACCCGTTCCGCGCCGAGCCACCGCCCCGCGCGACGCTCGCCGCGGGCGCGGTCCTACCAGCGGTTCGCGCGGCCCTCATTACCGACGCGCACGGGCCCACCCTCCGCGGGTGGCCGGTGGGCCCTGCTTCCGGAGGCCGAGTCGGACCCCACCATCCGGGCACATGCCACCTCGGACATCCTGCTCGAGCGCTACGGCGTCGTCACCCGAGGGTCCGTCATGAACGAGGGCGTCCCCGGCGGCTTCGGCGGTGTCTACAAGGTGCTCACCGGCTTCGAGGACAGCGGCCGGGCCCGTCGCGGCTATTTCGTCGACTCGCTCGGCGGCGCCCAGTTCTCCACCTCGGACGTCGTCGACCGACTGCGCAGCGAGTCGGAACGTCCTGTCGGAGCCGTCGCACTTGCCGCGACCGATCCCGCCAACCCGTACGGCGCCGCACTGCCCTGGCCCAAGAGTCCTGTGGACGCGGCATCCGGGCACCGCCCCGGACGCAAGGCCGGTGCCCTCGTCGTCATGGTGGACGGCGAACTCGTGCTGTACGTCGAGCGCGGCGGCAAGACGGTGCTCACCTTCACCGAGGAGCGCGACGTGCTGGTCACCGCGGCGTCGGCTCTCGTGTCGTTGGTGACCACCAGGTCCGTCGACAAGCTGGTGATCGAACGCACCGACGGGAGCGACATCCACGGCTCCGTCTTCGCGACGATCCTCACCGAGGCGGGCTTCTCGGCGACGCCGCGTGGCCTCCGGATCAGGGCCTGATCCATGCCCGAAGGCGACACCGTCTGGCGCACGGCCAACAGTCTGCGCGATGCACTCGACGGCAAGGTTCTCACCACGTGTGATGTCCGCGTGCCGCGCTACGCCACGGTCGACTTCACCGGCGAGACAGTGGAATCGGTTCTGTCGGCGGGGAAGCATCTCGTCATCGAGGTCGGCGGCAAGGTCATCCACTCCCATCTGAAGATGGAAGGTGCGTGGCACGTCTACCAGCCGGACACACCGTGGCGACGGCCCGCCTACCAAGCGCGCATCGTGCTGGGAACGAGTGACCGAGTCGCGGTCGGGTTCGAACTCGGTGTCGTCGAGATACTGGATACCGTCGAGGAGGCGGTCGGGTATCTCGGGCCGGATCTGCTGGGGCCCCTGTGGGATCCGGCCGTCGCTCTCGGAAAGCTGGAAGCGGAGCCCGATCGACCCATCGGCCTCGCTCTGCTCGACCAGCGCGTCATCGCCGGACTCGGGAACGTCTACCGCAACGAGATCCTGTTCCTCCGCGGCGTGGACCCGCACACGCCGGTCTCCGCGGCGGGGAACCTGGCGAAGATGATCGATCTGTCGCACCGCACGATCACGGCCAACAAGAACCGCAACGCGCGCACCTTCACCGGAGATCTCCGTGCGGGCCGGCACTTCTGGGTCTACGGCCGGGAGAACAAGCCGTGTCGTCGCTGCGGAACACGCATCCGCGACGGGCTTCTCGGGGACAACCCTCTCGAGGAACGGCAGATCTACTGGTGCCCGAGGTGCCAACCCGCTCCGTGAACCGACTGTTGGGTCACGACTCCTCGTGCACCTCCGGTGCACCCAGTCGCGCCGAGGCGTCGAGCATCGTCTCGGTCCGATCCCGGTGCGAGGTGGCCGGAGTCGTGGTGTCCGGCCAGTCCTCGATCTCTGCCAGCGCCCAGTCGCTCCATTCGACGATGTGCGAGAAGTGTCCGACCATGAAGCGATTGGCGAGTGCCATCAGGTGCTGACGTTCGGGAAACGTCGCGACGGTGGTGTCTCGGAGCGTGACGGCGTGCCGCCCGAAGAGTCGGCGGGTGGCGTCGGCCTGCTCCCGCATCGTCCGTAGGTTGCCGCGCAGATCCTCGATGGAACCCTGCTCGGCGAACAGCACCCGCATCATGCCCTCGAACTCGAGGGCCGACGGGCGAGACTTCTCCGCCAACCATGCCGTCAGGGCTGCGCGCCCCTCGTCGGTGATCGAGTAGACGGTGCGGGGACGCGCGCCCACGGCATCGGCCCTCGCTGACACGAGACCGCGCTCGAGCAACTTCTTCGGCGCGTTGTAGTGCTGCCGTCCCGCCCGAGGCCACAGTTCGCCCACACCACGACTGAACAGTTCCGAGATGTCGTACGCGGTGAGGTCCCGCGACACCAACATGCCGAGCACGACGTAGGACGTCGTGGTGAGGTCGCCCTGAGCCACCGGTTCCACCTCTGGATTTCTCCCCCGGCAGCGAGCCTACTTGCCGGTGTCCTCCGCCACCTCGTCGATGTCGTCCGCTGTGTCCTCGGCGGAATCCTGCGGGTAGAGAGCCTTCGCCACGGAGAGGGCCAGCGCCGCCGCCGGCGCACTCCCGTCCGTCCCGGGCGCCATGTTCGCCCAGACCACCATGGTCATGTCGTTGTCCGGGTCGTACCCCATGAAGGAGTTGTACCCGGGCATCTCGCCGATGTGGCCGAACATCGGTCCCATCTGCGCGAGCCCGTAGCCGTACCCGGCAGAGGACGGGTTGTCGGGGTCGGTCGGCTGCACACTGTCCATCCGCAACGTCTGGGTGTCCGCGTCGAGCAGGTCGCCCTTGACCAGCGCCCGGACCCACGTGGCCAGATCGTTCGCCGTCGAGATGCCCTGACCGGCCGAACTCGTCCACGACGGGTTGTCGTTCGTGGTGTCCCTCGGCTGGACCGAGCCGGCGTCGATCGCAGCGATCCGGTCCGGGGACAGCGCTTCCTTGCCCTCCCCGAGCGTCTCGACGTTGCCGCTGTAGCTGTACCCGCGGGTGAACGGCGCCGGGATGCTCGTATCGGTGGTGGCGGGATACGACGTCCCCGCCAGCGCCAGCGGACCGAAGAGCCTGTCCTGGAAGATCTGAGCGATGGGCTTGCCGTCGAGCTTCTCGGCGATCAGTCCGAGCAGCACCGTGTTGGTGTTGGAGTAGCTGTAGCCCTCTCCCGGTGGGAAGTTCGGCGGGTTGCTCAGCCCCAGTGCGACAAGCTCCTCGGCGGTCCACACCCGGCCGGGATCGGTGTCGAGTGCCTCGTTGAGCTCCACGGTCTGGGTGTAGCTGTAGAGCCCACTGCGCATGTCGAGCAATTGCCCGATCGTGATGGCATCGCCGTTCGGCACATCGGGTCGGAACGTGCTCACCGGATCGTCGACGGACAGCAACCCCTCCTGGACCATCTGCAGGATGACCGTGCCCGTCCACGTCTTCGTGTTCGACCCGATCCGCACCTTGGTGTCGAGCGTCGGGGCCTCCGACCGATCGGCCGCCACCGACCCCCAGGTCTTGACGTACTCACCGTCCGGCGTGGTGATCAGCACGACCATGCCGATCTCCCGCGACGTCGTGGCGACGTCCTCGACCATCGCGTCGAGAGCTGCGGGATCGAGTGGCAGGAGAGCCGATTCGGTCGCTGACGACGTGACCGGTGCCGGCGCCTCACCGCTGCCGGACGAGCAACCCGCGACGAAGATCAAGGCAGAGGCCGTCGCGATACCGACGGAACGGGAGACAGTGCGAACAGTCATGAGCGTGTGAACCTTCCGAGTCCCTGCTTGTCGAGGTATTCGACCGCGAACGAGGCGGGAGCACCGTTCACGATCTCGAACGTGACTCCTGTCGGTCCGACCGCGTTCTCGCCGGACGTCTCGAACCAGTAGGTGTCACCGTCGTAGTGGGTCAGGGGGTACGTCAGCCGGCCGTCTTTTCCGACGGTGAGCGTGAGCCGATCACCGTCCGCCGAGACCCGAGCCGGTCCGTGGAACGGGCTGTCGAACGTTCCGACGTACTCGGTCGCGGGACGAGCAGGGGTCACCGAGGCCGGCGGCGTCGCGTAGTCGATCGGCGACGCCTCCTCCTCTGCGATCCCGTCGAAGATCCCGGCGATCAACGGTGCCCAATCGACGGTCTGCCGACCGTTCCTCACCTGGTCCATGAACTGCGCGGCAACAGTTTCCGAGCCCCCGACCGGTGCCGAGTTGGACAGGACGACGATGCCCAGCTGTTCACTCGGCAACATGAACACCGTGGTGCTCGCCCCGAGGGCGAACGCTCCGGAATGCGACAGCTCGACGCGCCCCTTGTCGTCCGTGCCCACGTTGAACCCCAACCCGTAGAACGAGTCTCGCGCGCCCTCCGTCCCGGACGCGCCCGACAGGGAGTGCGAGGTGTGCGTGTACTGCAGTGCGTCCGCGTCGACGATGCGACGTCCCTCGAACTCTCCCCCGCCGAGTTCCATGCGGATCCACTTCGTCATGTCGTCGACGGACGAACTCGCTCCGCCGGCAGGTGACTGGTTGTCGGGCTCGCGGACGTACTTCGCTTCCCACTCGGTGGTCGAACCCTCGGCGAGCACGTGGTTCACCGCATGGTTGGGCGAGTTCGCCCAGTCCTCGAATCGTGACGAGGTGTCGGCCATGCCGAGGGGCTCGTAGATGCGACGACGAGACAGCTCGGGCCAGTCGGTGCCCTGCGCCTTGGCCGCGGCGTTGCCGGCGGCGGTGAACCCGAAGTTCGTGTACGCGTAGCTGTCCCGGAACGACGCCAGCGGGAGCTGGTCGAGGCGGCCCATGATGTCGTCGTAGTCGTAGCCGAAGTCCTCGAGCACGTCACCGGCGTGATCGGGCAGACCCGATCGGTGCGAGAGCAGATCGACGAACGTCGCGTGCTCGCTCACATACGGATCCGCCACCGCGAACTCCGGCTCGTACCGTCGGACAGGATCGGCCCAGTCGACCGCTCCGTCTCCGACCGAGGCAGCGATGACGCTCGACGCGACCGGCTTGGACACCGACGCGAGCTGGAACCGGGTGTGGGTGTCGACGGGCTCGTCGGTGCCGACCTTCCGGACTCCGAAACCCCGCGAGTACAGCACCTCGTCCTGGTACACGACGGCAGCCGCGACTCCCGGCGTCCCGGTCCGCGCCATCATCGCCTCGACGTACCCGTCGAGATCGCCGACGGCCGCGTCGACGTCCGCGCGGTCGATCTGGGCGGCAGGGACGGTCGGCGGGCTGTCCGCGAGTGGCTCCGGCGACGCCTCCTCCGAGCTGCATCCCGCTGCCACCAAGGCCAGCGTCAGTATCGTCGCAGCAATTCTCGCGGCCATCTCGTCTTCCCCGTTCGACGTGCCGAGTCCCCGTCCCACGAACATGGGCTGGAGACCGATCGGTTCGAGACCCTACGCCGACTGTGTACTTTGCACCATGCAAGTTGCACTATCGACCACCGGACGGTCGTGTGTGCCGACAGCACTTCTCGGGTATGAGCCCCACACCGGACAAGAGGAATCGGCAGACGGAAGGAACCGGCACGTGTCGAAGGACGAGTTCAGCAAGGGCGACAAGGTCGAGTGGAGGACGCACGGCACCACGACCGAAGGCGAGGTGGTCGAGAAGATCACCTCCGAGACCGAAGCCGGTGGGCGCACGGTCAAGGCGTCGAAGGACGACCCGCAGTACCGAGTGGAGAGTGACAAGTCCGGCAAGGACGCGGTGCACAAGCCCTCCGCGCTCGATCCGAAGGACTGACCCACTCACGCCTGCTCGTCGACGCCGGCTTTCCTCCGCTTCACCTGGTAGAGGTCGGCGTCGGCGCGTGCGAGAACGTCCGACGCCGGCTCGCCGGGGAACGCGGACGACGCGCACCCGACGCTGACGTGGGGGAAGGCAGCGGCGGTCGCGTCGACGAAGGCACGGCTCACGGTCGGAGACGCTCCGTGCACGAGTGCCGCGAACTCGTCGCCGCCCAGTCTCGCGATCACCGTCCCCGGTGGTGCCAGATCGGACCAGGAGCGAGCAAGTGAGATCAACAATCGGTCGCCCGCGGGATGACCGGACGTGTCGTTGATGGCTTTGAAGCCGTCGACGTCCAGCGCGACGACGGTGATCGACGACGTCGTCACCTCGCTGACGGCCATCTCCCACCCCGCCCGGTTCCGCACACCGGTGAGCGGATCCGTGTGGGACGCGTCGATGAGCGCCCTGGTCACCGATCCGAACGCCTCGGCCGCTCCGACGATCGCGACCACGAAGACCAGGTAGCTGATGGGATACAGCGTCGCGGGGGATGCCGCCGCGGCACCACACACGGCCACCACCAGCACGACCACGAGAACGAGTGCCACCGTCCGTCCATGGAAGGCCCGGATGTACATGGCCAGGAACATCACCGCGATGAGGCACATGAACTGCGACGCGGCGAGGACGTGAAAGGCCATGACGGCGGGCGTCGCGATCAGGGCGGCGCCCACCGCGATGCCGAGAGCGGTGCGTCCGCGCGGTCGGACCGCCAGGACGAGCAGCGCTGCCACGCCGAGGACGACAGCCACCACGCCGCCCGCCACCGGTGACGTCACCCGGTCGCCGTGCGGCAGCAGCGAGACGGTCACCCCCACCGCATAGAGGCAGGTGGTCACCAGCAGATACTGGCGCAGCAGGCGGGTGCGGAGTTGGGCGGTTCCGTGCCGAACACTCGGTGGCTGGACGCCGTCGACGGACCGCATGCCGACACGATGCCAGGTCCGGCGGGAGTCGGAAAACCGGAGGCGACTACCGCGCGACGTGCGCAGTGGCGAGACGTCGCACGGCCTCCCGCAGCTCGTCGTCGGTCGACGTCGCGAAGCAGACGCGCAACGCGGTACCGAGTTCGTCGCCACCGGCCGGATCGAAGGCGCGACCGGGAACGTACGCGACGCCGCGGTCCAGCGCTGCCGGCAGCAGCGCCGACGTGTCCGTGCCGTCGGTGAACTGCACCCACAGGAACATCCCGCCACGGGCCGCATCGACCTCGATCGCCGAACCGAGTTCGCTCCGCAGTGCTCCGACCAACACCTCCGCCCGTGCCGAGTAGACCGCACGCACGTCGTCCAGGTGTTGTCGCAACCACGGCTCGTCGGCGATCAGGTCCGCCGCGACCAGCTGCGTCAACGACGACCCGCACAGATCGGCGCTCTGCTTGATCCGCTCCACGGCGTCGCACACCGGTCGGGCCGCGGTGAGCCACCCGACGCGCAACGACGGTGCGAGGATCTTGGACGCCGAGCCCAGACGGATCACCCGATCGGACGCGATGGGGCCCGGCGGGGGTGCGTCGAACCACACGTCGCCGTAGGGATCGTCGTCGACGACCCAGAAGCCGTACCGTTCCGCGAGGTCGACGAGGGCGCGGCGACGCCCGACCGACAGCACTCCCCCGCGAGGATTGTGGAAGTTGCTGACGGTGTGCACGGCGCGAGGGCGCACTCCTGACTCGAGCAGCCGCGCGAGGGCATCGGTGTCGGTGCCGTCCGCATCGACCGGGACCGACTCGATGCGGGCACCGACGGCCTGGAACGCTTGCAGCGCACCGGGATACACCGGTCGATCGACCACGACGACGTCGCCGGGATCGACCAGCACGGACGCGAGCAGGCTGAGCGCCTGCTGGGAGCCGTGCGTCACCACCACCGAGGTGGACGGCACCTCGTCCCGAACGAGCGCCGACTCCCGCGCCGCGATGACGTCTCGGAGCCGCCGCACCCCCGTGGTCTCCGCGTACTGCAGGGCGGCGGTGGAGCCACTCAGTATCCGATGCGTGACGTCACGAATGGTGCTGTGCGGCATGACGTCCGACGAGGGCAGACCGCCCGCGAGGGACAGAATGTCAGGCCGCGCGGTCAGCGTGAGCAGGTCACGAATCGCCGATCCGGTGATCGCCGAGGCGCGGACGGACAGGGGTGGCAGAACAGAGGACGACATGGATTCTCCGAGCATCGTGGGACACGAGGCGTCGCGGCGCGCTCACCGGGGTGGGCTCGGAGTCGGTCGTGACGAGAACGGTGCCGCGGGTGGGGCACCGTTCTCGAAGCGTAGCGCGGTGACTCACACAGTGGAACCACTGTCTCACAGTGTGGGATCACGGTCGAGCGAGGGTGTCAGTCCAGATCGTCGTGGCGCATGAGCTGACGCGCCGCCTCGGTGATCGATCCGGTGAGAGACGGGTAGACCGAGAAGGTGGCGGCGAGATCGTTCACCGTCAGGTTGTTCTGCACAGCGATGGCGATGGGGAGAATCAGCTCGGACGCGGTGGGAGCGACGACCACTCCGCCGATGACCACACCCGTCGCGGGACGGCAGAAGATCTTGACGAAGCCGCGACGCAGGCCGGACATCTTGGCGCGGGGGTTCGTGTTCAGCGGCAGCATGACCGTGCGCGCTGGGACGTCCCCGTTGTCGATGGCGGACTGGCCGACACCCACCGTGGCGATCTCGGGTCGCGTGAACACGGCGGAGGCGACCGTCTTGAGCTTGATGGGGCTGACGCCCTCGCCCAGCGCGTGGTACATCGCGATGCGGCCCTGCATGGCGGCGACGGAGGCCAGTGGCAGCAGGCCCGTGCAGTCGCCCGCCGCGTAGATGCCGGGCACGCGGGTACGCGAGACCCGGTCCACGCGAAGGTAACCGCCGCGGTCGAGCTCGATGCCGACGCTCTCGAGGCCGAGGTTCTGCGTGTTCGGGACGGAGCCGACCGTCATCAGCGCATGCGAACCCTCGACGGTCTTGCCGTCGGACATCGTCACGACTATGCCGTCGGCGGTGCGGGTCACCGAGTCCGCGCGTGCGTTCTTGATCAACGTGACACCACGCTCGGACAGGACGTCCTCGAGCACGAGTGCCGCGTCGGCGTCCTCACCGGGAAGGACGCGGTCGCGACTGGACACGACGGTGACCTTGACGCCCATCTCGGTGTACGCGGAGACGAACTCGGCTCCGGTCACGCCGGACCCGACCACGATGAGGTGGGTGGGCAGGGAGTCGAGGTCGTAGAGCTGACGCCAGGTCAGAATGCGCTCACCGTCGGGCTCGGCACCGGGCAGGATGCGCGGGCTCGCACCGGTCGCGATGAGCACGACCTCGGCGTCGATCTCCTGCGTCGACCCGTCCGCCAGGGTGGCCTCCACCTGGTGGGCGGCCAGGCCGGGCTGCGTGTCCACCACCTTCGCCGTTCCCGACAGCACGGTCACGCCGACCGTCTGCAGACGGGCGCGGATATCGGAGGATTGAGCCTGCGCAAGGGATTTCACGCGGTTGTGGATCTGCGGCAGGTCGATGGTGGCCGAGGTCGGGTCGAGCTCGATACCGAGGTCGGACGCGCGACGCATGTCGGTGCGGATGCCGGTCGAGGCGATGAAGGTCTTGGACGGAACACAGTCCCAGAGGACGCAGGCGCCGCCCACTCCGTCGGAGTCGATGAGCGTCACCGTCCCGCCGTGCTGGGAGGCGACCAGAGCGGCCTCGTATCCGGCCGGTCCGCCTCCGATGATCACGATGCGGGTCATTCGTCCTCCGTTGCGGGTTTTCGGGAGAGTCCTGGCGAGTGAGGGTTGCTCACAGCATCAAACCTATTCCACGGGGTGCCGCGGCTGCACGTCAGGCCGAGCCCATATCGGTGGGCACCTCGATCCGCGCGAATCGGGTACGACGGTTTAGGCTGACCGCCGTGCCGATCTATGCCGCTTACGGCTCCAACATGCACCCCGAGCAGATGCTCGAGCGGTGCCCCCACTCCCCTGCGGCCGGAACCGGGTGGTTGCCGGGGTGGCGTCTGACCTTCGGCGGCGGCGACATCGGCTGGGAGGGCGCGCTCGCGACCGTCGTGGAGGACCCCGACTCGAAGGTGTTCGTCGTGCTCTACGACGTCTCACCGGAGGACGAGGAGAGCCTCGACCGGTGGGAGGGTTCCGAGCTCGGCATCCACCGCAAGATCCGCCTCCGCGTCGAGACGGACGACGAACCCGTCCTGGCGTGGCTCTACGTGCTCGACGCCTACGAGGGTGGGCTGCCCTCGGCGCGCTATCTCGGCGTCATGGCCGAGGCTGCGGAGATCGCCGGCGCCCCGGCCGACTACGTGCGCGACCTGCGCACCCGCAACAGCCGCAACGTCGGCCCCGGGACCTCGTCGCTCTGATCCTCGGGCAGCTCTGATTCTCGGGCAGCTCTGATTCTCAGGCGACGGGGTCGTCTCCCAGTCCCAGCGCCAGTGCCGTCATCGTGCGGACACCGACGGCCAGCGCACGCTCGTCCAGGTCGAACGTCGGCTGATGGATGTCGAGCTGGGGTCCGACGCCCGACCACACGCCGAGACGCGCCATCGCGCCCGGCACGTGCTCCAGGTACCACGAGAAATCCTCGCCGCCGCCGGACTGTGCGGTGTCGGCCAGGGCATCCGGGCCCAGCGAGCGGATGGCCGCCTCGAAGCGCCGGGTGGCGTGTTCGTCGTTGACCACCGGCGGCACGCCGCGGCGGTAGTGCACCTCGTACTTCACGCCGGTGGGCGCGAGCACGCCGGCGACGATCTCCTGCACCAGCGGCTCGAGCAGTGCCCACGTCTCGTGGTCGCCCGTCCGGACCGTGCCCGTGAGCATCCCCTTCTGCGGGATGGCGTTCGGAGCCTGACCTGCGACGACGGCGCCCCACACCATGACGGTGCTGGTACGCGGGTCGACGCGGCGGCTCAGCAGTCCCGGCAGACCGGTGATGACCGTGCCCAGCGCGTACACCAGGTCGGACGTCAGGTGCGGACGGGAGGTGTGTCCGCCGGCCGAGTCCAACCGCAGTTCCACGGTGTCCGCCGCGGAGGTGATCGCGCCCACGCGGATGCCGACGCGTCCGACCTCGAGACGGGGATCGCAGTGCAGCGCGTAGATCTGCGACACGCTCTCCAGCGCGCCCGCGGCCACCATGTCGAGAGCGCCCCCGGGCATGACTTCCTCGGCGGGCTGGAAGATCAGCCGGACGCCGTGCGGCAGCGAGTCGAGTGAGGCCAGCGCCAGCCCGGTCGCCAGCAGAACCGTCGTGTGGGCGTCGTGTCCGCACGCATGGGACACACCCGGGACCGTCGACGAGTACTCGGCGCCGGTGAACTCCGTCAGGGGCAGCGCGTCCATGTCGGCCCGGAGAGCGACGCGCGGACCGGCGGGGCCGATGTCGCAGATGACGCCGCTGCCACTGGGAAGCACCACCGGGGACAGTCCCGCGGCGGTGAGGGTCTCGGCGACGAACTTGGTCGTCTCGAATTCCTGCCTGGCCAGCTCGGGGTGCATGTGGATCCGTCGACGCCACGTCACGAGATCCGCCCCGTGTGCTGCGATCCAGGCGTCGGCCGGATTCATCGTCGTACCGTCCTCTCGTGTGTGCCCTCGACGAGTCGAGAGCGTTGCTGTGGGTCGGTGGCCGCCGCGACGGCCACCCGAGCGAGGGCGCGGGCCCCGTCGACGACGGCGCGGTCGGCCGACTCGGTGATGCACGCCGTGGTGAAACCTGGCTGGTGAGTGACCGCGCCGCCGGAATCGAGACCGATCACCGGATGGATGCCCGGGATCCGCGCGGTGACGTTGCCCATGTCCGTGCTGCCGAACGGGCGCGAGGTCTCGAACTCCTCGGGAACCAGTGCGCGACCGAGAGTGCTTGCGACACGACGGTATTCGGCCACCAGCCAAGGATCGGGAGTGAGTTCGGTGTAGGTCGGGGACACGGTGACGATCTCGTGGGTGCACCCGGTGGCCACCGCTCCGGCCTCGAAGCATCCCCGCGCGCGGCGATCGAGATCGGCGAGTGCCTCCGCAGTGTCCGCGCGCAGGTAGTAGAACATCTCCGCCGATCCGGGGACGATGTTCGGGGCGGTGCCGGCGTGACCGACGATGCCGTGGATCTGCTGACCCGGGCGCAGATGCTGGCGCAACAGGCCGACACCGACCTGCGCGACGGTGACGGCGTCGCCCGCGTTGATGCCCCACTCGGGCGCCGCGGAGGCGTGCGCTTCACGCCCTGCGTATCGAACGGCGATGTCCGACAACGCGAGGGAGCGCGCGGCGGCGATGTCGAACGGACCGGGATGCACCATCATCGCCAGCGAGACGTCGTCGAACACCCCGGCGTCGAGCATGAGAACCTTGCCGCCGCCGGACTCCTCGGCCGGGGTGCCGAGCACCCGGACGGTCAGCCCCAGCTCGTCGGCGACCGACGCGAGGGCCAGCCCCGCACCGACCGCCGACGCCGCGATGATGTTGTGTCCACAGGCGTGGCCGATCTCCGGCAGTGCGTCGTACTCGGCGCACACGGCGACCACCAGCTCGCCCGAACCGTAGGTCGCGTCGAACGCCGTCGGCAGGCCCGCGACACCCCGCCGCACCTCGAATCCGCCACCTGCGAGCAGATCGGCCGTCGCCGCCGACGCGAAGTGCTCCTCGAAGGCCAGCTCCGGACGCGCGTGCACGGCGTGCGACAGGGCGACGAGATCGCCGGTCGCGGCGTCGAGAACGGAATCGAGGGTCGAGGACACGGGACTCAGTGTGTCACTGCCCCAGTGAGAAGGTGCTCTCCGCCGTGGGGACGGACAGCGCGGCGAGGGTGCGCACGTGGATGCTGTCCTTGATGGACGTGAGGTTGGCGCCGCGGGTGGACACCCGTTCGGCCGCCTGCGCCACCGCGGTGGACAGCAGCTCGTCCTCGCCGGCGACGGCCTGCACGATGCCGAACTCGAGGGCGTCCGCGCCGCCGTAGCGACGGCCGGTGGTCATCGCGTCGATCATCGTCCGACTCGGCAGTCGCTCGGCCAGCAGCGTCGACATGCCCTCGGTGAACGGCATGCCGAGGTTCACCTCGGGAAGGCAGAAGAAGCCCCGGTCCGCGCGCATGACGGACGTGTCGTGGCACAGGGCGAGCATCGCGCCGGCGCCGAAGGCATGGCCCTGTACGGCGGCGACCGTGGCCATCGGGAAGCGCAGCAGCCGGGTGTAGACGGTGTGCACCAGGTCGAGGTACTCCGGAATGGAGTCCGCGTGGCTGAACAGGTAGTCGGTGTCCAGGCCGTTCGAGTAGAACTTGCCGCCGCCGACGGTCACCAACGCGGCCGGACCCTCCGACGCCTCGGCCTCGTCGAGGAGCGTGTGCACCTGCTCGATCCACTCCGGGTGGAAGCGGTTCTCCGGATTGACGCCGTCGGCGTGGGCGAGGCTGAGGACGAAGACGTCTCCGTGGCGATCGAGTGAAGGCATGGACGGATGGTACTCGTCGGTAACCAGACCCCGATCGACGCCGGCGACGCTCGGTTGCGCGGGACCGATTTCCGGAGGACCGTGCAGTCATGGCTCTCGCGGCGATCCTCCAGCTCGGTGTGATCGTGCTGCTCGCGGTCCTCTCCGCGATGCTGTTGTTCGTCGGCGCGTTCGGATCGGGCGCCGTGATCGCCTCGGCCGCGTCTGTGTGGTTCTGGCGTCTCTACCGAGCCCACACCTGACACTCCGCCGTCTCGCCTGCCGCAGCGAACACCCGCCCGCGGCGATAGGGTCGGACATGTGAGCACTCCCCCCGTACCGGCCGACTCGGAGAACGCACTCGCCGATCCCGAGACCGATCCCACCGGAGCCGCGGAGGCGGCCGCCGCCGCCCTGGCCCGGATCACCGGCATCGCCGAGCATCCCGTGGCAGTGGTCCTCGGATCCGGGTGGCAGAAGGCCGCGGAGCAGTTCGGCACACCCCAGCACATCGTTCCCATGTCCTCGCTGCCCGGCTTCGCCGCGCCCAAGGCGCTGGGCCACTCCAACGCCATGTGGTCCGTGGACGTCGAGGGCACACAGGTCCTGATCCTGCTCGGGCGCACCCACGCGTACGAGGGACATCATCTCGGCCGCGTGGTCCATCCCGTCCGCACGGCGGCCGCCGCCGGCGCTCGCACCATCGTCCTGACCAACGCGGCGGGCGGCATCCGTGAGGGCATGGCTGTAGGCGATCCCGTGCTGATCTCCGACCACCTCAACCTGACGGCGCGGTCACCGCTGATCGGCGCCCAGTTCGTCGATCTGGTCGACGCGTACTCGGCCGACCTGCGCGAGGTGGCCCGAGGAATCGACCCGAGCCTGACCGACGGCGTCTACGCCGGACTGCCCGGCCCGCACTACGAGACGCCCGCCGAGATCCGCATGCTCCGCACGCTGGGCGCCGACCTCGTCGGCATGTCCACGGTGCACGAGACCATCGCGGCTCGGGGTGCGGGTGCCCGTGTCCTCGGTATCTCGCTGGTGACCAACCTCGCGGCCGGGATGACCGGAGAGCATCTGGACGGCGACGAGGTGATCGCCGCCGGCGCCGCCTCGGCCGAGCGGATGGGAACTCTGCTGCGACGGCTGGTCCCGCAACTGTGACAGAACTCGACGCCGTCGTCCGGCAGTGGATCGAGGACGATCCGGACCCCGCGACGCAGGCGGAACTGCGCGATCTCGACGCGAGTGATCTGGCCTCGCGGTTCGCCGGTGCGCTCACGTTCGGCACCGCGGGTCTCCGCGGACCCGTGCAGGCCGGGCCCAGTGGCATGAACGTCGCCGTCGTCACGAGGGCCACACACGGTGTGGCGCAGTATCTCTCGCGTCGTCACGCGACAGGCTCCGAGGTGGTGGTGGGCCGGGACGCCCGGCACGGCTCCGCGGAGTTCGCCGTCGCCGCGGCCGAGGTCCTGGCCGCGGCGGGCTTCCGCGTCACCCTGCTCCCGGACCCGGCGCCGACCCCGGTGCTCGCGTTCGCCACGAGGTCACGCGGCGCCGTCGCCGGCATTCAGATCACCGCTTCGCACAATCCCGCGGCAGACAACGGCTACAAGGTCTACCTCGACGGCGGCGCCCAGTTGGTGTCGCCCGCCGACCGGGAGATCGAGGAGTTCATCCGGCAGGCGCCGGGTGCGTCCTCGATCGCACGCACCGCCGTCACGCCCACCGCGGACCCCGTGATCGAGCAGTACCTCGACCGGGTGGCACAGCGCGTTCCCGAGCGGCCGTCGCACTCCACCCTCCGTGTGGCACTCACTCCGATGCACGGGGTCGGCGGGCCCGTGGCCGTGGAGGCGTTGCGCCGCAGCGGTGTCACCGACGTCCACATCGTGACGTCGCAGTTCGACGCCGACCCGGACTTTCCCACCGTCACCTTTCCCAACCCCGAGGAGCCGGGCGCGGCGGACCAGGTGCTGGCGCTCGCCGCCGAGGTCGACGCGGCACTGGCCATCGCTCTGGACCCGGACGCGGACCGGTGCGCGATCGGCGTGCGCGGACCGAACGGTGTCCGCTTGCTCACCGGCGACGAGACGGGAGCGGTGATCGCAGACCACATCCTGCGGTCGGCGCCGCCGGGATCACTCGTGGCCAGCACCATCGTGTCGTCGAGCCTGCTCTCGGCGCTCGCGCCGGCCCGCGGTGCCCGCTACCGGCGCACGCTCACCGGCTTCAAGTGGCTCGTGCGCGCCGGCGACGACCTGGTGTACGCCTACGAGGAAGCGATCGGACACTGCGTCGACCCGGACGCGGTGCGAGACAAGGACGGCATCTCGGCGGCCGTGCTGCTCGCACACATCGCGGCCGAGCTGGCCGAGGAAGGACGCACGATCCTCGACGTCCTCGACGATCTCGACCGCGAGTTCGGAGCGCGCGTGGGCACCCAGGTGTCGCGGCGCGTCACCGACCTCTCGGAGATCGGCGACATGATGACGCGCCTGCGTTCCGCCCCACCGACGACGTTGGCGGGTGCGACGGTGGCCGTACGCGACCTGAACACACCCGACGCCGAACTCCGCACCGATGCAGTGGAACTGACCAGCGAACGGTTCCGCGTCATCGTTCGGCCGTCGGGAACCGAACCGAAGCTGAAGGCCTACCTCGAAGTGGTCGAGCCGGTGGCGACGGCGGAGGATCTGGCTCCGGCCAGGACTCGCGCGGCCGACACGCTCGAGTCCCTGGCCGACTTCGCCCGCTCGCTCTAGCGGGGACCGAACTGGCGGTCCCCGGCGTCACCGAGGCCCGGCACGATGTATGCGTTCTCGTTCAGCCCCTCGTCGATGCTCGCGGCGACGAGGCGCACGGGCAGTCCCGACGACGCGAGTGCCTGCACTCCCTCGGGGGCGGCCACGACGCAGATGCACGTGACGTCGTCCGCGCCGCGCTGCACCAGCAGCTCGATGGTGTGGACCATCGACCCGCCCGTGGCGAGCATCGGGTCGAGGACGTACACCGGGTAACCGGCCAGGTCGTCGGGCAGCGATTCCATGTACGGCACCGGCTGATGTGTCTTCTCGTCGCGCGCGATGCCGACAAAGCCCATCCGCGACTGCGGAATCAGCGAACTGGCCTTCTCCACCATGCCCAGGCCCGCGCGCAACACCGGCACCAGCAGCGGCGGCGACTTCAGGCGCGTCCCGGTGGTCACCGCGACCGGCGTCGTGACGTCGAACTCGACCACGGGCGCGTCGCGCAGCGCCTCGTAGACCAGCATCTGCGTCAACTGGCGCAGTGCGGATCGGAACGCGGGGTTGTCCGTCGACTGGTCGCGCATCTGGGTCAGCAGCGCGGACGCGAGGGGGTGGTCGAGTACGCGGGTGTCCATGTCGGGCGTGGTGTTCACCGGGATCACCCTAGTCGGCGATCGGCGCCCACTCCCGGTCGAACGGATCCGCGTGATCGGGGAACCGCGAGCCGCTCCGCACCGTCTGACTTCGAGACGGTGCGAGCACGCGAGTGAACGGTGGACTGCAGTGGCCGAGAGCGGTACGACATTCGACGTCCGAGTGGACGGTCTGCACGACGGTGCCGGTCGTTTGACCGATGCCGCACTCCTCGTGCGGGACGCATCCGCGGCGGCGCGGGCGGCAACGGGCTCCGCGGCGACGCTCGGCCTCGTCGGAGCCGACTTCGGAGTCGCGTTCGCCGGTGCCGCGGCGCGCTACGCCGACGGCCTCGGCGCGCTGTCCGACCTGTTCGAGCACCTCGGGTCGTCCGTGCAGTCCGCAGCGCGGTCCTACGGCGACGGCGACACCGCGCTGTCCGACGTGCTCGTCGGCACCGGTGCACCGCGATGATCGATCTGCTGGCCGCGCCCCTCGAGACTCTGATCCGCTCTCTCGGCACCGGCTGTCCGTCCCCCGACACCGATTCCCTCGACTCGGGCATCGCGTCACTGTCCGACGCCTCGCGACAGGTGACCGACGGAGTCACCGCTCTCTCGGACGCGTGGTCCGGACCCGCGTCCGAGGCCGCTCTCGACCTCACCGTGCGCGGCGCCGCCGCGGCCGGGTCGATGATCGAGCACGCCGGCGCGCTGCAGTCACTCTCCGCCGAGGCGCAGGCGAGCGTCGCGCGTGGGGTCGCCGAGCTGCAGACCATCATGGCCGCTTTCCTCACGGGCGCAGCGGCACTCGCGCCCGCGGCCCTCACTCCCCCGGGACAGACCGCACTCATCGCCCACGCGACGCACCACCTCGACAATGCTCTCGCCGTCCACGCTCGGGTGCGAGCAGAGCTCGATGCCCTGGCCGCCCGCGTCGGCGCACTCGTCGTGCCGGAGGTTCCCGCACTTCCGTCTCTGCCCGCGTCGCCGGACGCGGCTCTCCGCGGGCTGTTCGCGCCGACGGCTCCGGAGCAGCCGGCCGATCCGGCGTCGCCCGGCGCCGACGGGACCGGCACGCTCGTGACGCTTCCCGACGGCAGCACCGCCATGGCGCCCAACGAGCGCGCGGCCGGAGCCGTCCGCTTCGCGCTCGCCCAGCAGGGCACGCCGTACGTGTGGGGCGGCACCACCCCCGGCCAGGGCCTGGACTGCAGCGGACTCACACAGAGCGCGTACGGCACCGCCGGAGTGGACCTGCCGCGGCTCGCGGCCGACCAGGCGGTGGGCAGCCCGGTGAGTGCCGAGGACCTGATGCCGGGCGACCTCGCCGTGTGGGACGGTCACGTCGCGATGGTGGTGGGGAACGGTCAGATGGTGGAGGCGGGCGACCCGGTCAGCGTCAGTGCCGTCCGGACGTCGAACGTCGGCATGAGCTTCCACGGCTTCTACCGGCCGACCGCATGACCGGCGGACACGCCACCTCGCGCGCCGGACGCATCGTGGTGCTGCCGTCCGGCGAGATCGTGGACCTGGAGCTCGAACGTAGGGAGCTCGCCTTCGGGGGTTCCGCGGTGGCTGCCGCGGTGCGGATGCTGCACGGGCTCGCACATCCGGTGGCGCCGGTACCCACGGCGGGCCCTGCCGACGACGAGCTCGTCGAGATCGACTCGTCCGGTTCGGCACGACGCGTGTCCGCCCTGCTGCACCGGACTATCGACGACCTGGCCCGCGTGCGCGGTCGCAACGACAGGGACGACGCGCTCGTCCGGGCCGAGGTGGACGCGCACGGACGTCTGGTCGGCCTCACCGTCGAGGACGACGTCCGGGAGATGCGCTGTCATCGGGTCGAGGCGGCGATCGTCCACGCGGTGAACACAGCCGTTCTGGCCGTCGTTCTCGAGCGTGCCGACATCCACGCCGCCCTGCGTCTGGGGCTCGACACGGCGTCCAGTGAGGACGCCCGGCGGCTGGGATAGGCTCGCGGCCATGGCTGGAGACATCGTCCCGATCGAACTCGGTGTGACTGCCGGCGACCTCGTCACCCTGTGGGCGCCCGAGTGGCGTGAGGACGGCGAGGAGTGGGAGGCCTTCCTCGGTCGCGAGGACGATCTCTACGCGTTCCCGTCGGTGGCCGAGATGGCGGCGTTCATCCGCACCGACACCGACAACGACCTCGTCGACCATCCGCAGTGGCGCACCGTCGTCGCGCTCTCCGCAGCGCACATCGAGCCGGACGACGCCCACGTCTACGACCTCGTGGGCGTTCCGGAGCTCGCCGCGGGGGATCCGGACGAGGACTCCATCATCGAGCTGGCCCGCTCCCTCGAGATGGCACGCACCCTCGGCGAGGTCTGCGAACTGGATGCCGTCACTCGCTTCTTCTCTGCCAATGCGCTTCTCGGAGTGCTGTCCCGCGGTGCCGACGCCTTCGTCGGGCGTGAGGGCTCGCAGCTGTGGAACCGTATCGGTGCCGTCGTGGCGAAGGGGTGGGACGCCGTCCTCGACGCCATCGACACCGTCCTGACCACTCCCGACGTCGATGCCGACGCGACCGCCGTGGCCGATGCGGAGATCACGGCCGCAGCCGAGAACATCGTGGACGCAGAGGATCTGGACGACGAGGACATCGACACGGACGACGACACCTCCTCGGACGACTCCGACGTAGTCGTGGTCCCCGTCGACACCGACGACGAGGACGAGGAGGACGAGACCTTCTGGGGCTCGGTGGGTATCGATCCGGTGCGCATCATCACCTCCGAGGACACCTACTACACACTGCGCTGCTACCTCGACGACGAGCCGCTGTTCCTGGGACGATCAGGCGCGATCTTCGTGTTCGGAAGTGAGCGCGCGCTCGCCCGCTACCTGGCCGACGATCACGACCACGACCTCACGACGGTCAGCACGTACGACGACGTGCGTACCGCGGCCGTCGACGGTTCTCTCGACGTGCAGGTGACCGACGAGAACGTGTACGTGCTGCCCGGGCTCGCCGACGACCTGGCCCGCGGGCCGGAATCCGTCGACGCCGATCAGCTCGATCTCGCCGTCGAACTGTTCACCGACGCAGCCGACTACGCCAAGGACGCGTCCGTCGAGGAGGCACTGGCGCCGGCCACTCCCCTCGGCTGGCTCATCTCCTACATCCTCGAGCCGGTGGACGGACGCATGGCCCCGAGTGCTCCGTTCGACGCGGAGGCGGAGTCGTGGCGCGCCCTCGAGCGCGAGTTCGAGACCCGGTTGCGTCCGACCACCTGACGGTCGGCGCGCGGATCAGGCGCGGAGGATCTTCGCCATCGGTCGCCCCTTGGCGAGCTCGTCGACGAGCTTGTCGAGGCGACGGATGTTCTGCATCAGCGGGTCCTCCACCGACTCCACCCGCACCCCACACACCGACCCCGTGATGAGCGGCGCGTTCGGGTTCAGCTGCGCGGCCTCGAAGAAGTCGAGGAACGTCGTGTCCGCCGAGAGGTGCTGCGCCAACTCGGCGTCGTCGAAGCCCGTGAGCCAGCGGACGACCTCGTCGAGCTCGTCCTTCGTCCGACCCTTGCGCTCCACCTTGGTGACGTAGTGCGGGTACACGGACGAGACGGGGGTGGTGAAGATGCGGTGCACGGGTGGATCTTATCCGGACGGCGGTGAATCGGGTGACCCATCGCCATCGCGGAAGGCAGCACTACGGTTGGTCCGACAATCCCAGGTACTCGAGCACGGCTGCCATGTCCTTGTCGCCCAGCCCAGTAGCCAACGCACGGTCCAGGACGTTCCCGACCGTCGCGGCCTGGGGAAGGTTCAGGTCGTGGCGCCGAGCGAGTTCCAACCCCAGGCCCACATCCTTGTGCAGGAGAGACAGCGGGAACGCGACACCCGCCCCGTCAGGATCCAGGAAATGGTCACGTTTGTATCCGACATACGGGGCTGCCACTGCGCTCGACCCGAGAACGTCGTAGAACGCCGACGCGGTCAGCCCGTCGGCCTCGGCCAGGAGCAACGCCTCTGCGATGCCTTGATTGAGCGAGGCCAGCACCGAGTTCACGGCAAGCTTCGCCACCGACGCCGTACCTACCGGCCCGGTGTGGAACTGAGCCTTCGTCATGGCGGCGAGCACCGGCTGCAGTCGCCTGAACTGGTCTGCATCGGCTCCCACCATCGTGCTGATCTGACCGGTCTCAGCGAGGCTGACACTGCCCGACACCGGAGCGTCGACGACGGCGACACCGGCAGCCTCTGCCCGCGAGGCGAAGGCGCGGACCGCGGTGGGTCCGACCGTCCCCATCACGACGTGCAGATGGCCGGAAGCAGCGGCTGGAACGATGCCGCCCTCGCCGAACAACACGTCGTCGGTGGCCGCGGCGTCGGGCAGCATGCTGAACGAGACATCGGCTCGGGCCAGATCCGACGGGCCGGACGCGACGGTGACCGCTTCCAATCCTTCGGGTAATGAATCCGCGGACAGGTACAGGTCGTAGGCGGTCACGGAGTGTCCGGCCTCGAGGAGACGACGGACCATGTGCGCGCCCATACGTCCGATGCCGGCGAAACCGATGTTCATGTGTCGTCCTTCGTCGATGGTGGTCACGACGGCGAACCGCCGACTCGGACCAGGAGCTTCTGGGCGTCACCCTCGGGGTCGAGGAGTCGGTCGAATCCGCCGGCGACGATGTTCTCGACGTCGATGATCTCGCTGACCACTTTCTCCACGGGGAAGCGACCCGAGGCGACCAGAGCGATGATGCGGGGCCAGTCGTACACGGGGTAGCACCACGTGCCTACGAGAGTGATGTCTCTGTTGGACAACGCCATCGGGTCGATGGTCGCCGGCCGCACATGCAGACCGACCTGCGAAACCGTGCCGGCCGAGCGCACGCTGTCCAGCGCTGCCGTCAGACCGTTCTGGTGGCCCGAGCATTCCGCCGCGACGTCGACGCCGATTCCGCCCGTCAGTGCGCGTACGACCGCCGGAACGTCCTGCACCGTCGGGTCGAGAACCTCGGCGATGCCGAAGCCCTCGATCAGCGCACGACGTTCGGCATTCGGTTCTGAGACGAAGATCCGTGAGGCGCCGGCCGCGTGGGAGTACAACGCCGACAGGGCGCCGATCGGCCCGGCTCCGGTGATCAGGATCGTGTCGCCCGCCCCGAACCCCGTCTGGTCGACACCGTAGGCCGCGACCGCAGCAGGCTCGATGAGTGCGCCCTGGACATCGCTCACGGCGTCCGGCAACACCGATACCTGCCGTTCCTGCACCACGACCAGTTCGGCAATACCGCCACCACCCCAGCTCAGACCTGTGCAGGCCATCACCACACACAGGTGGTTCAGTCCGCGACGGCAGTAGTAGCACGTGCCGCACGTGATCAGCGGCATCACCGAGACGCGGTCACCCACCGCCACCGAGGTGACGTCCGCGCCTAGTTCCACCACTCGGGCCGAGAACTCGTGTCCGAAGATCTGCGGGGCGCTGGCGCCGGTCAACGCGTGCGGCTCGGTAGGAATGACGATCGGTCCGAAGGCGTACTCGTGCAGGTCCGTCCCGCATATGCCGCAGAAGAACGGCCGAAGCAGAACCTCGTTCGGCCCGACGGTTGCGGGCGGCGCGACGTCTTCCACTCGGACGTCGTGACGGTCGTGAAATACGGCAGCGCGCATCTTTCTCTCCTGTGTTCGGTGTGGTCGACGTTCGTGCATCACACAGCGGTGATGCCACCGTCGATAGTGATCGCGGCGCCGGTCTGGTAGCCGACATCCTCGCGGAGGAGGAAGGCGACCAGTTCCGCAATCTCGGTCACGCTGCCGTAGCGGCGTAGCGGCGTCCCCTCCATGAAACGTTCCCGTTCGAATCCCGGATCGTCGGGGTTGACGAGTGTTTCCGACCGGGACATGAGCGGGGTATCGATGGGTCCGGGACAGATGCAGTTGACCCGGATGCCATAGGGAGCGGATTCTGCTGCGGCCGTTCGGGTCAGACCCAGAACGCCGTGCTTCGTCACCACGTAGTCCGAGCGATCGGGCGCCGCCTTCAGGCTGAGGATCGACCCGGTGTTCACCACCGCACCACCGCCTGCCCTGCGAATCAGAGGCAGAACGTGCTTGAGGCCGAAGAACATACTCGACAGATTGATATCGACGACGGAACGCCATTCTGCTTCCGTGGTGTCGATGATCGACTTGTGCACGCCCTCGACGCCCGCGTTGTTGAAGAACAGATGCACGTCACCGAGCAGCGTCGTCGCGGCGTTCGCGTACGCCTCGACCTGTGCGTGGTCGGATACGTCCGCCTGGTACGGGTGGATGTCGCCGACCGACTCCGATGCGACACGCTCCGCGCCCGCCACATCACGATCGACGGCGAGCACCCGCGCGCCGGCCGAGGCGAGCCGCAAGGCCACCGCCCGTCCGATTCCACTGCCCGCTCCGGTGACGACGGCGCCTTTCCCGGCGAAGGATGCCTCACTCATCGCGTCGGCAGGATCGAGGCGGCGCGGTACCGGTCGGTCTTCTCGACGAAACTGTCGAATGTCGAACGGAATCCGAGGAAGCCCGCCTGACGGCTCTTGGTCATGTCGGTCAGGCACTCGATGTTGCGGCCCAGGTCGCTGTCCGTATGCCACCACGACGCCAGTCGGTCGACGTCGTCTTCTGCCAAGGAGTGTCGGGCGGCGATCTCCGCCCAGATCTTCGGTGCGTCCTCGGTGCGATCGTCCAGAGGCTTGGGACTGTCTGCGTACCCGACAGGCTCGACGCCGAACACCGCGGCGATCTTCGGCCACATCCATCGCCACCGGAAGACGTCACCGTTCGCGATGTTGAAGGCTTCGTTCTCACCTTCCGGATGGGTTGCCGCCCAGATCATCTGCTCACCCAGCAGGTCGGCATCCGTGATGTCGGTCAAGCCGTCCCACTGCGTCTGCGAACCGGGAAACACGAAGGGTTCGCCCTTCTCGCGGCAGATCTCGGCGTAGACGCCGAGGGTCAGCACCATGTTCATGGCGTTACCGACGGCGAAGCCGAACACGGTGTGAGCGCGGTGCACGCTCCACGTGAAATTCTGCTCGGACGCTGCAGCGAACAGCTCATCTTCTTGCGCGTAGTAGAAGTTCGGGCTGTCCAGTCGAGGCTCGTTCTCGTGGAACGGCGTCTCGGCCATGACACCGGTGGCGTAGTCGTCGAAGGGGCCCAGATAGTGCTTGAGCCCGGTGAGCAGCGCGACGTGCCGTACGGATCCGCTGCTTTTCAGTGCCGCGAGGACGTTGCGCACCGTGGCGCTGTTGACCTCGATGTTCTTCTGCTCGGAGTCCTGCTTCATCCACGCCGTGATGAAGACGATCTCGGGGTCGACGCCCTGGAGGGCCGTGGCCAGGGACTCGGGGTCGAGAAGATCTCCCGCAACGGGGATGACGCCGTCGACGGGGTTCTTCGATCCGCGGGAGAGTCCGTACGTGGTCCATCCCGACTCGACGAGTCGGCGTGAGACCGTCTGTCCTGCAATACCGGTAGCACCGACGACAAGTGCTGTGCGTGCGTGGTTCTCTTCTGACACGGGTGAACTCATTTCGCTGGGTCGATCAGGACTTTGCCCTCGACCTGGCCTGTGGACAGACGATCGAGGGACGAGGGAAGGTCGGACAGCCCGACGGGCGCCTCGGCGAGTTCGCGGCCGAGCCGACCGGTCGCGAGGATGTCGAGGGCGGCAGGCAGATCCGTGTCGCAGACGTGGGCCAATGTGCTCTCGAGGGTGATCTCGCGGAACACGATCGAGTGCATGTCGAGAGCAGGCTTCTCCTTGGGGATGCCGACGGCGAGAACGCGCCCGCCGTCGGTGACCATCTGCAGCGCGGACACCAGCTGGCCCGGTGCACCGCTCGCTTCGATCACGACATCGGGCTTGCCGCCCAGCGCCTCGACGACGTCGGCGGCGATGTCGTCCGATGCGCCGAGGGTGCGATCGGCCCCGAGCCGCGTTGCGCGCTCGAGACGAGGACCCGGGAAGTCGACGACCGTGACGTTCACGTCGCCCAGGTATTTCAGGCCGGCGAGGACGAACGAACCGATCGCGCCGGCACCGATGACGACGACGTTGTCGCCGTCGCGCGCGCCGGACCTGCGGGCCGCATGGATTCCCACTGCCAGCGGCTGAGCAAGACCGGCATGGTCCACGGACAGCCCGGCCGGCAACGCGCGCAACGTCTTCGACGGTACCGCGGCGAATTCGGCCATCCCACCGTTCACGTTCAACCCGAGTGTTCTGTACGTCGAGCACTGATTCGTCCGGCCCTCCAGGCAGCGTCGACATCCGCCGCACCAGATGCCCGCGCCGGTCGCCACGAGGTCACCCACCGCGAAGGACGAACCCGTCGGAACATCGACTATTTCACCCACGAACTCGTGTCCGAGAATCAACGGTCCGATGTGCCCGCTGATGGGATGACGGCGCGTGACGGGGAACGTCTTCGGGCCGGCGACCCACTCGGAGGCATCCGTCCCGCATATTCCCGACCGCAACACGCGGAGAAGAACGTCGCCACTCGAAGGATCGGGGCCTGCAACGTCTTCGATGCGGATGTCGCGCGCACCGTGATACACGGCGGCTTTCATGGTCTGAGACAAGGAGACTCCTCGACGTGCTCGAAGTGTGATGCAAGCAACTGTGTTTGTAGAGTAACACTGCACATGTCCACCGCAAAGCACCTGTGTTCGTCCGAGATAAAACAGGAAACGAGTGCAATACTCAGGTACAAGCGTCGTGCGTCCAGTGGACACACACATGGCAGCAGTGCCCGCGGATCTGGAAGGGGAGGCGTGCGATGAGCGACACGGCGATCGAAGTCGGTACCTCGGACACAGCAGCACAGATGAACGTCCAGATGGGTCTGCGGTTGCGCGGGGCCCGCGAGGGCGCGGGAATGTCGCTGCGTGAAATGGCTCGACGCGTGAACCTCTCCCCCAGTTTCATCTCACAGGTCGAGTTGGGCCGCACAGCTCCCTCGGTCGGCACCCTCTATGCCATCGTGACCGAACTCGGGCTGTCGCTCGACTCACTGATGGCGGAAGACGTCGCGCCGCGCGACATGGAAAGCGCCGAGCCCGAACCGACTCCGGTCGAGGACGACCGACACGGCGTCAGTCACGCGCTCGGAAGCGCACCCGCTTCCCGTGTCGTCCCGCTGCCGGAAGTCGGGTCACTCCCCGGGCTCCAACGCGCCGACGAGCGGCCCGAGCTCTATCTGGGCGGCGTGCGGTGGGAACGCCTGACGCCCGACGACGATCCGAATGTCGAGTTCCTCCGGGTGACGTATCCGCCGAACACGGAATCGTGTCCCCCGGACAACCTGATGAACCACGGCGGTAAGGAGTACATCCACATCCTCTCGGGCAAGCTCGAGATCCAGGTGGCGTTCGCTCGCCAGGTACTCGGGCCGGGCGACAGTCTCCATTTCGATTCGTCGATCCCTCACAGGCTCAGCAACCCGCACGCCGAGACGTGCATCGCGATGTGGTTCGTCGTGGGGCGCCAGCACTGAAACGCTGACACACCCCGAGCGTCACACGGCAGTGTAACCGCCGTCGACGACCAGCGCGGAGCCGTGTACGAAGCGTGCTTCGTCGCTGGCCAGGAACAACACCGCCTGTGCCACGTCCTCCGGCTCACCCACATGTCCGATGGGGTGTTTGGGCTCCATGATGTCGAGATATCCGCGCAATCCGCCCTCACTGCGCTCGGCGAGCTCCCGGACGAACGGCGTCAGAATGGTTCCCGGATGCACGGAGTTGACCCGGATGTGGTCACGACCGTACGTCGCGGCATCCTTCTTGGTCATGAGCGTCACGGCACCCTTGGCTGCGTGGTAGGGCGCCATCTCGTGCGAGCCCACGAGTCCGTAGATCGACGAGATGTTGACAATGCTTCCGCCACCGTTGTCGCGCAGATGGCGGATGACATGTTTGGTGCAGAAGAAGACACCTTTCACGTCGACGGCGAACACCGCGTCCCATTCCGCTTCGGTGACTTCGTCGGTGGGCTTGTCGACTCCTGAGATCCCGGCGTTGTTGACCAGGATGTCGAGTTTTCCCCAGTGACGGCGCACCTCGTCGAACACGGCGGACACGGAGTCCTCCGAACTCACGTCCAGCGACCAGAATTTCGCCTGCCCTCCGCTCTGTTCGATGAGGCGCACGGTCTCGAGACCGTCCTTCTCCGAGACGTCGGTGACGGCGACGGCGGCTCCCTCGGCGGCGAACAGAACGGCCATCGCACGACCCATTCCGTTCCCCGACCCGGTGACGATCGCAATTTTTCCGTGCAGGCGTGGCATGAGCAGTCCCTCGGTCGGTCGAACGATCAGAGTGTGGCGTCGAAGGTGATGTGCACCTTGATGTTCTCGGCAGTCTTGCGCGACTCGGCGAGTGCGGTCACCGCGTCGTCGGCCGAGAATTCCCGGGTGACCAGTCGACCGAGGTCGATGCCGCTCCTGGCGATGAAGCGCAGGGTGGCCGGCCACACCCCCGGTGATCCGATCGCCCCCCTGATGTCTAGTTCCTTGGACTGGATGAGGCCGAGCTTCGCCGGCGCGGAACGTCCGACATCGATACCGATGTACACCAACCGTGCACGGTGGCCGGCGAGTTCGAGCGCGGTGGCCATGACCTCCGGGCGGCCGGTAGCCTCGACGACCACGTCGGCTCCCCGTCCCCGGCTTTCCTCGCGCAGGACACGCTCGACGTCTTCGGGTGTCACCGCGTGCGCCGCACCGAGTTCCAGCGCTGCCGCACGTCGCGCGTCGGACGGCTCGACGACGATGGTCGTGGCGCCGAGCGCTGCCGCACCGGCGACGACGCCGAGGCCGATCGGTCCGGCACCGAGGACGACGAGCACATCGCTGGCATTGACGTTCCCAGCGCGCATCAGCCCGTAGTAGCCACAACTGAACGGCTCCACCAGAGCCCCGCTGGTGAAGGACACCTCGTCCGGAAGCTTGTGCAGCCAGGCAGGTTTCACGACGAAGAACTCCGCCGCCGCACCACTGATCGAGAACCCGAAGTGGTCCTCACCGATGACGCATTCGCCGACCACCCGGTCTCCGACGACGAATTCGGTCACATCCGCGCCGACCTTCGCCACCTCACCGGACCACTCGTGCCCGGGGATGACGGGATACTCGAACGGAATGATGTACCGACCTTCGAGCAGTTCGATGTCGGAATGGCACACACCGACGGATCGGGCCGCGATGAGAACCTCGTCGGCGGCGATCTGCGGAACGTCGATGTTCTGGACCTCGGCCGTGTTCTCTGCGACAAATCTGAGTGCTTTCACGTCACATGCCTTTCGGGAAATATCGAGTGGGGTGCGGTGTCAGTGGTGACGGGTTTCCTGGCGCTTCTGTAGGCCGATGTAGAGCACGGCCGCGATGATGACGATCCCGCCCTGCAGCCAGTACTGCCACGCTGTGCCGAGCCGCAGGAAGTTCGCCATCGCCAGGATCACCTGCAGAAGAAGCGCTCCCAACAGCACAGCGATCGGAGAACCGCTACCACCGCGCAGCAACGTTCCGGCAACGACGACGGCCGTGATGCTGGCAAGGGTGAAGGTGATCCCCTGATTGGGGTCGCCCACGCCCACCTGGCCGACCAGCATGATGCCGCCGAGCATGGTCAGCAACGAGCACCCCACGTACGCCGCGGTGACGGTGACGCCGGTCCGGACGCCGAACTTCTCCGCGATGGACGCGTTCGATCCGGAGGCGCGCAACGCGATACCGGGCCGTGCGTACCGCAACGCGACAGCGAGGCCGACGGCGGCGAGCACCACTATCACGGAGGCGACAGGGACAGGGCCGAGGCTGTAGTTGATGACGTCGAGAATGGTGAAGTCGACGTATCCGTCGATCTCGGGGCGGAGCAGCAGCGACACACCCTGGATACCGATGTAGGTCACCAACGTTGCGGCTACGGCCGTGAACTTCAATCCGCGGATGAGACCACCGTTGATCGCACCGACGACGATCGCCGCGGCGACCGCGATGACGATGCCGCCGAGCAACCGGGTCACCGACGCGCCGTCGTACCAGAAGAACGACATGATCACCAGGACGAGTCCGGTCAGAGGGCCGACAGACAGGTCGATCCCGCCCGTCATCACCACCAGCATTTGGCCCAGCGCGATGAAACCCAGGGCAGTTGTCGTGAGCAGTATCGACGAGATGTTGGCCTCGCCCAGGAAGCGGACGTTCTGTGTGGTCGCGATCAACGCCAGCAGGACTACTGCCCCCAGAAGGATGTAGCTCGGGAGGGATCGTGCGACACGGCTCGGCGCCGTCGCAACGGATCCCCTGCCGCGTGCGTCGGCGGACTCGGATTTCTCGGTTCGATGTCCCGTGGACGAGACCATCGCGGACATCATGTTGCGTTCGGTGAGGTCGTCACCGGTCAGCGATTCGACGATGGTTCCGCGTGAGATCACGAGGACACGGTCGCAGAGACCCTCGAGTTCCAGTGCGTCCGAGGACAGGACCACGACGGCCATGCCGTCGTCGGCGGCCGCCCGCAACTGAGCGTAGATCTCGGCGCGTGCACCGGCGTCGACACCCTGCGTGGGTTCCTCGGCAAGAATCAGGGTGGGCTGTGCCAGAAGCGCTCTGGCCAGGACCACCTTCTGCTGATTACCACCGGACAAGTTTCCGACCAGCGTCTCGACACTCGGCGCCTTCACGGTCAGAGCCGAGGACATCTCGGTGGTCAGCCGGCTCTCGCGGCCGCGATCGATGATGCCGTTCCGCAGGAAGCGACCGAAAGCTCCGAGCGCGGCGTTCTCGCGAATCGAGAACTCGGAAAGGACACCTTCGCCCGCACGATCGGCAGGCATGAAGGCGACTCCTGCTCTGTGGGCGTTCGCGGAGGAAGTCGACGACAATTCGGTACCGCCCAGGCGGACGGAACCGGTCGACGGCGTCAGACCGGCGAGCGCACGGAGGAGGGACACCTGCCCGTTGCCGGCGACGCCGGCAAGTCCGACGATCTCCCCCGCACCGACCGAGAACGAGATGTCGTCGAAGTCTCTGCCGGACAGCGCGTCGACGACCAGGCCGTCACCGGCCGGGCCTTGTCGCTTCGGAGGAAACACCGCGTCGACGTCGCGTCCGGCGATGAGGGTGATGATCTCGTCGTCCGTCAGCGTCTGCGGGTCGTAGGATCCGCGCACGCGTCCGTCGCGCAGGATCGTCATGGTGTCGGCCAACTCTCGGACCTCGGGGATGCGGTGCGTGATGTAGACGACGGCCACCCCCGCAGCAGCCACACTGCGTACCCGCTCGAAGAGAAGGTCGACCTTGTCCTGGACCAACGGCGCCGTGGGCTCGTCGAGAATGAGCACTTTGGTCTCGGTGGCAAGGGCTTTCGCGATCTCGATCAACTGACGCTCGGCGATCGGCAGATCACCACACTTGGTGTCCGGGTGGACGACGCACCCCACGGCGGCCAACTTCTCGGTGACCCAGGGACCGATCTCGAAGACGGACGGCCGGAGACTGCGAGGAATGGCGAGTGCCATGTTCTCGGAGACCGTCAGGTCAGGCAGCAGGGCCGGAGTCTGATGGACGATCGAGATTCCCAGTTCCAGTGCTTCGGCCGGTGTCAGACCCGTGCGCTCTATCCCACCGACACTCACCGAACCCGATGTGGGCGTGAGTGTCCCGGAGATGATCGACATGAGTGTGGATTTGCCGGCACCGTTCTCACCGAGCAGGGCATGAACCTGGCCGGGCACGACGTCGATGTCGACGCCGGACAGAGCGGTGACGGGTCCGAAGGTCATCCCGACTCCGCGAACCTGCAGATACGGGGTGGCCAGGGTGGCGGAGTTCGCATGGATCATGTCGGTCACTGGAGTACCTCTCCGATACGTTGCGGATCGAGCGAGCTGGAGAGGAGGGCATCCTCGGGGAGTGTCGGGTCGCATACGGGTGCGGAGGGAGTACCGCTGATCGAGTCCTCGAAGGCCCTCGGCACGTCGATCTTCGACTCGGGAGCGACTCCTCCGGTGGCCTCCGCCACCACGTGCTGCACAGCCAGTCGCACCATGTAGGTCTGTGATGTGACGGTCAACAGCTGGAACTCCGGATTCGCGTCCTTCAACTGCTCGTACTGGCACGACAATCCGTTCACATCCGCCGATGCCAACAGTGGCAGTGGCCGACCGGCCTGTTGGAATGCGGTCAAGATGCTGGTGGCGGCGAAGTCGGTCATCACCGCATCGATCTGGGGGAAGCGCGACAGCATGGTCGACGTAGCCTGCTGGGTCTCTGCGGGAGTCCAGTTGGTGACTGTGAACGGCTGGTCACCGATCAGCTTGATTCCCGGATGATCGACCAGAACCTGCTGCAGTCCCTCGTATTCCGCGAGATCCTGCGAGTTCGCGGGTGGACCACCGAGGAAGAGGACGTTGCCTTCACCGTTCGGCAACGACTCGACCAGCCATTCACCGTAGATCCGGCCGATCTCGTTGAAGTCGGCGGCGACGAACGTCGTGTACTCCGACCCCTCCGAGCCGCCGGGAGAGACACGGTACGGAACCACGGCGACTCCCGACTTGTACTCGTAGCGGAGTGCGGGCAGTACCGCTTTACCGGAATCGGGGAACACCAACATGCCGTCGACGCCCTGGGCCCCGAGACTCTTGATATCGGCGATCGCCTTCTGGGTGTCGCCCTGAGCGTCCGTGGTGATGAAGTCCGTCACCGACGAGCACTTGGCGAGTTCGTCCTTCAGCTCCTCGATGTTGGTTCTCTTCCAACTGTTTCCGCCGCTACCGTCGGCGAAGCCGATGATGGCGGAGTCGGGGCCGCACCAAGTCGGCCGGGGTTCGTCGGCGGACACGGTGTCGAATCCGCCGACCGAGCAGCCGGCCACCATGGATACGGCGCAGGCGAGCGTCAGTGCTCGGGTGGCTGAGTTTCTGTACGTCATCGCATTCGTCCTCGAGTTGCGGGTGAGCGGTTCGGCGGTCGGTCGTGTCACTCGGACGACACCAGATCTCGTGGTGCTGTTTCGGTGCGGCGTCTGCGGAGGACCCCGGGATTCAGACCGCTGTGGAAGGCCACGCCGAGACCCAGAGCGAGTGCCTGGATCACGATCTGCCAGCCGTAGCTGAGCCCGAGGGTCGACGCGAGACGGTCGACCTGGGTGAAGAAGAGCGCTGCGATCAAGGAGGCGAGCACGCTGCCCTTGCCCCCGAGGAGCGACGTACCGCCGAGGACCACGGCGGCGACGGACGGCAGCAGATACGTGTTGCCCTCGGTGATGCCCGGTGTGTTCACGATGCCTGTCAACAGGATTCCGGCGATCGCGTAGAGAACCGCCGCGCCGGAGTACGCGCTCAGGGTGTATCCGAGCGGCCTGATGCCGGCGGCGGTGGCGACGCGGGGACTGGCACCCACGGCTTCGAATTTGCGTCCCGACGGTGTGAGCCGCACGAACAGTCCGACGACGACGGTCAGAGCGACTGCGACCAGCACGGTCACGGGAATGCCGGCGAACGAGGATCCGATGACGTCGGACAGACCGTTCGGGGTACGGCGAGCGGCTCCGCCGGACACCGCCCAGGTGGCACCGATCAACAGTGCGTTGACACCGAGAGTCGCCACGATGGGAGCGACGTCGAAACGCGCCACGACGAAACCGGATACTGCTCCGGCACCCGCCGCGATGACCAATGCTGCAACCAGTGCCATCACGATCGCTCCCGTCGTCCCGCTGCTCGCCACCTTGGTGACGACGACGACGGACAACGAGAAGACGCCCGGCACGGACAGGTCGATACCGCCCTGCTGTACGACGAGCGTCTGACCGATGGCGACGACCGCCAGGATGGCCGCGAAGGGCAGCATCGCGGAAATGGCTCCACCGCTGACGCTTTGAGGTGCCACGATCGCGCTGATGACGAACAGCACGACCGTGGCGATGCCTATCGCGACAGCACCCCGAGCGCGTCCGCTCATGGCGGACCTGACAAGTCCTCCGGCCGGCGGCGGGCCGGTGCCCGACTGATCGTCTGATGTCACGAGAAGTCTCCGTTGATCGAGCGAGTGAGTGAGTCGAGCTCCGACGAACGCGTGTCCAGTAACGCTGCATGTCGTGTCCTGTGCTGATTGAACTGTGCGTTGAGTCACTTGTCAAGGAGCTTGGGTAACCAGTCACTCTCACCAGTTCGTATGGCATCTGTAGTGCAGTTTTCTGAAGTTGTTCGTCGCCGACGGAGATCGTCGGCCTGTCTCTGCGAGGTGAACGCAGCAGAAATCGGGTGTTCTGTGACAGTTGACACTTGTCGGTCGGATCCATAACGTCGACAACCATCGGCATCGTTTCGGCCGCACGACTTCTAGGAGAACCCCATGACCGAACCCCGGGTACTGGACATCGACACGGTCAAGGCCGAGATACTCGACCTCGAGGACCGCCGCTACCAGGCAGTGGTCGACGGTGACTTCGACACCTTCCGTAGCTTGTGCCACCCCGATCTCGTGTACACCCACTCCGACGGAAGCCGCGATTCCGTAGCGTCGTATCTGGAGAAGGTGGAATCCGGGTTCTACGTCTATCACCGCATCGACCACCCCACCGACGACGTTCTGGTGTCCGGGGACACCGCGATCGTGGTCGGCGAGATGAACGCGAGCATCACTGCGAACGGCAAGGACAAGGACCTGGTCAACAACTGCATCGCCGTGTGGGTGCGCGAGAACGGCTCGTGGCTTCTCCTGGCGTACCAGCCCACGCCGCGACCGGCATCCTGACCGAACTCCCACGACATCAGGAGGCACCCGTGCTCGAGTTCGACCACGACACACTCGCTCAACGAGTTCTGTTCGGCGCAGGACGAGCTGCATCCAACCTCGCCTCGGAGGTCGAGCGACTGCGCTCGAACTCCGTCATGGTGATCGCCGGACCCGCGGAGGCCGAGTTGGCCGTCGAGGTTTGTCGATCGATCACCCCGCGGTTGATGTACTCCGACGTCGCACCGCATGTTCCGGTCGAGAAAGCCGAGAAGGCGCGTGCCGCGGCCGCTGACCACGACGTCGACCTCCTGGTCAGTATCGGTGGCGGTTCGACCACCGGCCTCGCCAAGGCGGTGGCCCTCACCACCGGGATACCGATTGTCGCCATTCCGACGACCTATGCGGGATCCGAGGCCACGAACGTCTGGGGCATGACGGAGGCGTCACGGAAGACGACGGGTGTCGACGCGCGGGTTCTCCCCACGACCGTCATCTACGACGTCATGTCGCTACTCACGCTTCCGGTGGAGCTGAGCGTCGCGTCGGGTCTCAACGCCCTGGCACATTCGATCGATTCGATGTGGGCGCCGCGGGCCGACCCGATCAACTCGACACTGGCCGTCGAGGCCATCAGCGCACTGTCGGGCGGACTACGACACATCAAGCGGGACTCCACGAGTCAGGACGGCCACGAGCAGACTCTGTACGGGGCCTACCTGTCGGCCGTGGCATTCGCCTCGGCCGGTTCGGGTCTGCACCACAAGATCTGCCATGTCCTCGGTGGGGCGTACGACATGCCTCATGCCCAGACCCACGCCGTGGTTCTGCAACACGTACTCGAGTTCAACGCTCCCTACGCACCGGTTGCCGAGAGGCGCATCGCCGCCGCCCTCTCCACGGCGACAGCGGTAGAAGGCCTGGCATCACTTCGCGCCGACCTCGATGCTCCTCGCGCGCTTCGCGATTACGGTCTGAACGAGAAGGACCTACCGGACGCCGCGAACCTCGTTCTCGAGGCGGTCCCCCCGTCCAACCCGCGACCGGTGACCGCCGAGTCGTTGACCGCTCTGTTGCATGACGCATGGGCGGGAACGTCGACGGATCTGGAGGCCACCCGATGACCGAAACGTCGATCGAACAGCAGCAGAGAGAACGCGAGCTGACGGACAAGGTCGTCGCCAGCTTCGCCGACGCGCCCGATCCTCGGCTGCGAGACGTGCTCACGTCGCTCACCGAGCACCTGCACGCCTTCATACGTGACGTGCGCCTGACTCAGGAGGAATGGAATACCGCCATCGAGTTCCTCACTCGGGTCGGGCACATCACCGACGACAAACGACAAGAATTCATTCTTCTCTCCGATGTCTTCGGTGCGTCCATGCAGACCGTCACGGTCAACAACGAGGCCGTCGCCCACGAGACGGAAGCGACTGTGTTCGGGCCCTTCTTCGTCGACGACGCACCCGCCACTCCCCCGGGCGGTGACATCTCCGGAGGCGCACCGGGACAGGCATGTTGGGTCGAGGGCACCGTGACCGACACCGACGGCAAGCCGGTACCGAACGCGCGGATCGAAGTCTGGGAAGCGGACGACGACGGCTTCTACGACGTGCAGTACTCCGACGGACGAGTGGCTGCGCGCGGGCATCTGTTCTCCGACGCCGAGGGGCGATACGCATTCTGGGGCCTCACTCCGACCCCGTATCCCATTCCTCACGACGGCCCGGTAGGCCGGATGCTCGACGCCGTCGGGCGATCACCCATGCGCGCGTCGCACCTGCACTTCATGGTCACCGCAGACGGCAAACGCACGTTGATCACTCACATCTTCGTGAGCGGAGACGAGCTACTGGACCGGGATTCCGTGTTCGGCGTGAAGGACTCGCTGATCAAGGACTTCGTCGAGCAACCGGCCGGCACACCCACGCCGGACGGGCGCGATCTCGGGGACGACACGTGGTCCCGCGTCACGTTCGACATTGTGCTCGCACCTGCGCGGACATGAGGCCCGGTCGTCCGGCGACTGCTCGTCACCCCTACCCCAACAACACCCGGTACCCAGGCTTCACGACGTCGTCGATCAACGCCAACCTCTGATCGAACGGCAGGAACGACGACTTCAGCGCATTGATGGTGAACCGCTCGAGGTCGGACCACCCGTAGCCGAAGGCCGTGGCGAGCCGGTACATCTCCTTGCTCATCGAGGTGTCGCTCATCAACCGGTTGTCCGTGTTCACGGTGACGCGGAACCGTAAGCGGGCCAGAATGTCGAAGGGGTGCTCCTCGATGCTGGCCACGGCGCCCGTCTGGACGTTGGAGCTGGGGCACAGTTCCAACGGAATGCGCTTGTCTCGCACGTAGTTCGCGAGCTGGCCGAGTTCGCGGGCGCCGTCGGCGTTCGTGGTGATGTCGTCGACGATGCGCACACCGTGGCCCAACCGGTCCGTGCCACAGAACGCGATCGCTTCGTGGATGGAAGGCAGGCCGAACGCCTCGCCGGCGTGAATGGTGAAGTGCGCGTTATTCGCACGCATGTACTCGAACGCGTCGAGGTGCCGGCTCGGGGGGAAGCCCGCTTCCTTGCCTGCGATGTCGAAGCCCGCGACACCCTGGTCGCGGTACCGGACCGCCAGTTCGGCGATCTCGCGGGAACGCGCGGCATGCCGCATCGCGGTGAGGAGGCATCCGATGACGATGGGTCGACCGGCCGCACGGGCGGCGCTCTCGCCCTGGCGGAACCCTTCCAGGGTGTGCTCGACCACCTCGTCCAGTGTCAGCCCCTTCTCCAGGTGCTGCTCGGGCGCGTAGCGCACCTCGGCGTAGACGACACCGTCGGCGGCCAGATCCTCGGCGCACTCGCGCGCCACGCGCTGCAGGCCCTCGGCCGTCTGCATGACGGCGACGGTGTGCGCGAACGTCTCGAGATACAGCTCCAGGGTGCCGCTGTCGGCGGCGTCGCGGAACCACCGGCCGAGACTCTCCGCGTCCGACGCGGGAAGCCCGTCGTACCCGCACTCGCTCGCCAGTTCCAGCACGGTCGACGGCCGGAGCCCGCCGTCGAGATGGTCGTGCAACAACGCCTTCGGCGCGCGGGCGATGTTCTGCATGTCCAGGGGTGCCGGACCGCTCAGTCGTGCCGCGCTGTCCGGAGCAACCGTCAGATCGTCATCCATGTCCCGACTGTAGTGTTCGCGGCCGCGCCCCGCGCCCCTCGCCTACAGCGGGTCGAGGATGCGTTTGAGGAACTGTTGCGTCCTCTCCTGCGCCGGGTGCGTCAGCACATCGGTGGGGGTGCCTCTCTCGACCACGACTCCCCCGTCGACGAACAGCACCTGGTCGGCCACCTGCTGCGCGAACCGGATCTCGTGAGTGACCACGACCATGGTCCAGCCCTCGCTCGCGAGGTTCTTCATGACCGACAGCACCTCGCCGACGAGCTCGGGATCGAGCGCCGAGGTGGGCTCGTCGAACAGCATGAGCTCGGGCGCCAGGGCGAGTGCGCGGGCGATCCCGACGCGTTGCTGCTGCCCACCCGACAGCTGGAACGGGTACTGGTCCTCCTTGCCGGTGAGACCGACCTGCGCGAGCAGTTCCCTGCCCGCCGCCTCGGCCTCCGCCCGCGAATGCTTCTGCACGATCACGGGACCCTCGACGACGTTCTGCAGCACCGTCTTGTGCGGGAACAGGTTGTGGCTCTGGAACACCATGCCGCTCTGTGCACGCAGCGCTGCCGTCGCCGACCGGACGCGGCCACGCGGAGCCGACGCCAGCTCACCGAAGTCCGCGGACACGTCGCCGATGCGCACGGTGCCGGAGTCCACCGGGTCGAGCGCGTTGAGCCCGCGCAGCAGCGTGGTCTTGCCGGAGCCCGACGGACCCACGACGACGGTGACCGTGCCGCGGTCGGCGGTGAAGTCGACTCCCTGCAGGACGTGGTTGTCGCCGAACGACTTCCGCAGTCCCGTCGCCTCGATCAAGGGCTTCTCGGTCATCGCGCCACGTACCTGTCCAGTCGGGTCTCGAGTCTGCCCTGCACGGAGGACAGGACGATGCAGATGATCCAGTAGTACACCGCGGCCACCGAGTAGAGCGCGAAGAAGTCGAAGGTGGGGGCCGCCGCGAGCTGCGCCACGCGGAGCAGCTCGGTGACCAGGATCGTGGACGCCAGTGATGTGTCTTTCACCAACGAGATCAACGTGTTGGACAACGGCGGCACCGCGGTGCGCAGCGCCTGCGGCAGGACGATGCGCTGCAGCGTGGTGCGGTACCCCATGCCGATGGTCTCGGCCGCCTCCCACTGGCCCTTGGGCACGCCGAGAATGGCGGCCCGCACGATCTCGGCCGCGTACCCACCGACGTTGATGCTGAACGCCGCCACCGCCGCCGGGAACGGCGAGATGACCACCCCGAACTGCGGCAACGCGTAGAACACGATGAACAGCTGCAGCAGCAACGGCGTGCCGCGGACGATCGAGACGTAGAAGCGCGCGAGCAGCGACAGGGGTCGGATCGAGGAGATCCGGGCCAGTGCCACGGCCAGCGCGATCGCGAGACCGATGACGAAGCTGATCGCGGTGAGCGGCAACGTCGTGGTGACGGTGGCCTTCAGCATCGGCACCAGGTTGCGGGTGATCAGTTCCTGAGTCGACTCGGTGGCCCCTGCCTCGGCGGTGGGGGCGGTGGCCGCGGCGGTCTGCGGATCCGGCACCGCGACGTCGGACCCGAAGTAGCGCTCCGAGGCCGCCGCCAGCGTGCCGTCGTCCTGCAGCTCCGCCAGCGCGGTGTTCACCTGCTCCATCAGGCCGCTGTCCTTGCGGGCGGCGAAGGCCTGCAGGCTGGTGTCTCCGGTCTGGGCGGCGACGGCGACACCCGTGTCCCCGGTCTGCGCGAAGTACTCGGCGATGGCGAGCGAGTCGTTGACGGTGGCGTCGACACGGCCGTCCTTGACCAGCGTCACCGCCTGGACGAATCCCTCGACGGCCTGCACCTGAGCGCCTGCGTCGGTGGCCACCTCGGCCCAGTTGCTCGTCGACGACTGCGCCGTGGTCCGGCCGGCCAGATCCGCCAGCGAGGTGATCGACGTGTCCCCGGCCCGCGCGACGATCTCGCCCTCGGAGACGGTGTACGGCCGCGAGAGGTCGTACTTGGCCTGCCGTTCGTCGTTGACGGTCACTTGGTTTGCGATGAGGTCGAACCGGCCGGACTCGAGACCGGCGAAGATCGAGTCGAACGGCGTCTGGACGAACTCGACGCGTACGCCGAGTTTCTCCCCGACCGCGCGGACGACGTCGATGTCGTACCCCGTCAGGTCACCGTCGGACCCCTGGAAACTGAAGGGGCTGTACGTGCCCTCCGTGCCGACCACGAGCACACCGTTGTCGGTGACCGTGTCGATCAACGGCTCGTCCGAGGACGACCCGCACGCGCCCAGCAGGATCGCGAGCATCACCCCCACCAGCGTGACGAGGAACCACCGAGCGCGCGTCACACTACGTACCGATCCGATCCAGGATCAGCGGCGAGACGGCAGGAGCGTCGTCGCCGACGGCCCATCCGTCCGTCAGTGCCTCGAGCGCACCGTCGAACCGTTCCGGGGTGTCCGTGTGCAGCGTGAAGACCACACTCCCGGCGGACACCCGCTCTCCCGGTCTGACATGCATGCGCACCCCTGCTCCTGCCTGGACCTGCTGGCCCTGCCGCTCGCGCCCGGCACCCAGCCGCCAGGCAGCGATACCCACCGCCATGGCGTCCACACGGGTGACCACGCCGTCGCGGTCGGCCACGACGTCGTGAGTATGTCGTGCCACGGGCAGCGGCGCATCGGGATCGCCACCCTGTCCGGCGATCATCGACCGCCACCGGTCCATGGCCGTGCCGTCGCGCAGTTTGTCGGCCGGATCGACACCGTCGAGTCCGGCGGCCGCGACCATCTCGCGCGCCAGCGCGAGAGTCAGCTCGACGACGTCCGCGGGGCCGCCGCCGGCCAGGACGTCGAGTGATTCCTGCACCTCGAGAGCGTTGCCGGCGGTGAGGCCGAGCGGGGTGGACATGTCGGTGACCAGGGCGACCGTGTTGACGCCCGAGTCGGTGCCGAGCTCGACCATCGTCGCGGCGAGCTCGCGCGCCTGATCCAGCGACTTCATGAACGCACCCGATCCGCACTTCACGTCCAGGACCAGTGCGCCCGTCCCCTCGGCGATCTTCTTGCTCATGATCGACGCGGCGATCATCGGGATCGACTCGACGGTGCCGGTGACGTCACGCAGGGCGTAGAGCTTCTTGTCCGCCGGGGCCAGATCCGCACCCGCGGCACAGATGACGGCGCCGACAGCAGGATCGTCGAGGAGTCGGGTCATCTCGTCGGCCGCGAGATCGGCCCGCCAGCCCTGAATGGACTCCAGCTTGTCCAGCGTGCCGCCGGTGTAGCCGAGACCGCGTCCCGACAGCTGCGGCACCGCCGCACCGCACGCCGCGACGAGGGGTGCGAGCGGGAGCGTGATCTTGTCCCCGATACCGCCCGTGGAGTGCTTGTCGACGGTGGGACGCGAGATGTACGAGAAGTCCATGCGGCTGCCCGAGGCGATCATCGCGTCGGTCCACTGACGGATCTCCACGCGTGTCATGCCGCGCAGCAGAATGGCCATCGTGAGGGCCGACATCTGCTCGTCCGCCACGTCGCCACGGGTGTACGCGTCGACCATCCACGAGATCTGGTCCGAAGAAAGGGTGTGGCCATCGCGTTTGGTGGCTATCACCGATACGGCATCAGGCATCGGTCACCGCCTTCTCGGCGGTGTTCGAGACCTGCCCGGCGGCGAGATCGTCGGGGCCGAACGCCTCGGGGAGGAGGTCGCTCAGTGGACGCACACCCGACGCCGTGTCGATCAGCAGATCGCCTCCGCCGAACTCGAACAGAAGCTGCCGACAACGGCCGCACGGCAGCAGGATCGAGCCTCGACTGTCGCAGCACGAGAACGCGATCAGGCGTCCGCCGCCGCTCGCATTCAGCGCCGACACCAGTCCGCACTCGGCGCAGAGCCCGAGACCGTATGAGACATTTTCCACATTGCATCCGGCGACGATGCGTCCGTCGTCCACTGTCGCAGCGGCCCCCACGGGGTAGTTCGAATAGGGCGCGTAGGCGTGGGTCATAGCCTCACGAGCACTGTCGCGCAAGGATTTCCAGTCGACTTCCGGCATGGGGGCGATCCTGTCACGTCGAGGCTGCCACTGCAGGCAACTCCGAGCGACCCACCAGGTCATTGGACAGGCAAACCTAACTTCCGGTCGGCAGGGAAACGCCAGGCCCAACGCGAATTAGTGCGTGTCCGAGCATGGGATTAGAGTTCGAAGAAGTCGTTTCACACACACGATCGAGCTGGATTTCTCCGGTATCTCTCCGGGCGTCTTCGCTCGTCGCGTCCATCAATGATGTTGGAGGCACTGCACTCGATGGCTAGCACGACCGAAGCCGCCCCGACGCGGGAGCGCACGCGGTCTCTGTACCGCGGAGACCCTGGCATGTGGTCCTGGGTTCTGCACCGGATCACCGGTGTCGTCACGTTCTTCTTCCTGTTCGTGCACGTCCTGGACACGGCGCTCGTCCGCGTCGATCCCCAGGCGTACAACGACGTGATCGACACGTACAAGACGCCGATCGTCGGCCTGATGGAGCTCGGCCTCGTGGCCGCGGTGCTCTACCACGCACTCAACGGCATCCGAGTCATGCTCGTCGACTTCTGGTCGAAGGGAACCCAGTACCAGCGCCTCATGCTGTGGGTCATCCTCGGCATCTGGTTCGTCGTCATGATCCCGGGCGCGGCACGCATCCTCTACAACACCTTCACCGGGGGGCACTGAGCCATGGCGACCACCGACGCAGGTGCCAAGCAGGCACGCACGCTGGGAACGTCTCACGACCGTCCCGCCAGCCTCGACAATCCGCGCTCACCGCGCCGGAAGAACCGCGGCAACTTCGAGCTCTACGCATGGCTGTTCATGCGCTTCTCCGGACTCGCGCTCGTCGTCCTCGTCCTCGGCCACATGTCCATCATGTTGCTGCTCGACGACGGTGTTCACCGCATCAACTTCGCCTTCGTGGCCGGCCGCTGGTCGAGCCCGTTCTGGCAGGTGTGGGACCTGACGATGCTCTGGTTGGCGCAGCTGCACGGCGGCAACGGTCTGCGGACCGTCATCGCCGACTACTCGCGCAAGGACTCCACGCGGTTCTGGCTCACCACGCTTCTGGTGCTCTCGATGATCCTCATCATGGGTCTGGGCACGTACGTCATCTTCACGTTCGACCCCAACATCACCGCCAGCTAGGGGAGAGTGCACATGCAGGAACATCGTTACGACGTACTGATCGTCGGTGCCGGTGGTGCAGGTATGCGCGCGGCGATCGAGGCCGGTCCGCGCGCCCGCACCGCGGTGCTCACGAAGCTCTACCCCACTCGCAGCCACACCGGCGCGGCGCAGGGCGGCATGTGTGCCGCCCTCGCCAACGTCGAGGAGGACAACTGGGAGTGGCACACCTTCGACACGATCAAGGGCGGCGACTACCTGGTCGACCAGGACGCCGCAGAGATCATGGCGAAGGAGGCCATCGACGCGGTCCTCGACCTCGAGAAGATGGGCCTGCCGTTCAACCGCACGCCCGAGGGCAAGATCGACCAGCGCCGCTTCGGCGGGCACACCCGTGACCACGGCAAGGCGCCAGTGCGTCGTGCGTGTTACGCCGCCGACCGCACCGGCCACATGATCCTCCAGACGCTGTACCAGCAGTGCGTCAAGCACGACGTGGAGTTCTTCAACGAGTTCTACGCACTGGACATCGCGCTGACGGAGACCGACGAGGGCCCCGTGGCCACCGGCGTCATCGCCTACGAGCTGGCCACCGGCGAGCTGCACGTGTTCCACGCGAAGTCGATCGTGTTCGCCACCGGCGGTTCGGGTCGTATCTACAAGACCACCTCGAACGCCCACACCCTCACCGGTGACGGCATGAGCATCATCTTCCGCAAGGGCCTGCCGCTCGAGGACATGGAGTTCCACCAGTTCCACCCGACCGGCCTCGCCGGACTGGGCATCCTCATCTCCGAGGCCGTGCGCGGTGAGGGCGGAATCCTCCGCAACGCGGACGGTGAACGCTTCATGGAGCGCTACGCCCCCACCATCAAGGACCTCGCGCCGCGCGACATCGTCGCCCGCTCGATGGTGCTCGAGGTGCTCGAAGGTCGCGGTGCCGGACCGAACAAGGACTACGTCTACATCGACGTGACCCACCTCGGCGCCGACGTCCTCGAGGAGAAGCTCCCGGACATCACGGAGTTCTCCCGCACGTACCTGGGCGTCGACCCGGTCACCGAGCTGGTGCCCGTGTACCCGACGTGCCACTACGTCATGGGCGGCATCCCCACCAAGATCCGCGGTGAGGTGCTCCGCAACAACGACGACGTCGTTCCCGGCCTCTTCGCCGCCGGCGAGTGCGCCTGCGTGTCCGTGCACGGCTCCAACCGTCTCGGCACCAACTCGCTGCTCGACATCAACGTGTTCGGCCGTCGCGCCGGCATCGCTGCCGCCGAGCACGCCAACAGCGTCGACTTCACCCCGCTGCCCGAGGCTCCGCAGAAGATGGTCGAGGAATGGCTCGAACTCATCCTCTCGGATCACGGCAACGAGAAGGTCGCGACCATCCGCACCGAGCTGCAGCAGTCGATGGACAACAACGCGTCCGTCTTCCGTACCGAGGACACCCTCAAGCAGGCCCTGAGCGACATCCAGGGACTGAAGGAGCGCTACGGCCGGATCACCGTGCAGGACAAGGGCAAGCGCTACAACAGCGACCTGCTCGAGGCCGTCGAGCTCGGCTTCCTGCTGGAGATGGCGGAGGTCACCGTCGCCGGTGCTCTCAACCGCAAGGAGACTCGCGGCGGACACGCCCGCGAGGACTACCCGGAGCGCGACGACGTCAACTTCATGCGCCACACCATGGCGTACAAGGTGGGCGAGGGTCTGCTCTCCGATATCCGCCTCGACTACAAGCCCGTGGTGCAGACCCGCTACGAGCCGATGGAGCGTAAGTACTGATGAGCGCACCCGCTATCGACAAGTCCGAAGACAAGGGCGGTCTGCCTGCGGTTCCGGACGAAGCAGTGATGGTCACACTGAAGATCGCTCGCTTCAACCCGGAGGACGACAAGGGTTCGCACTGGGACAGCTTCCAGGTCCCCACCCTGCCGACCGACCGTCTTCTCAACCTGATGCTGTACGTGAAGAACTACCTGGACGGCACGTTCTCGTTCCGCCGCTCGTGCGCGCACGGCGTGTGCGGCAGCGACGCGGTCCGTGTCAACGGTGTCAACCGTCTGGCCTGCAAGGTCCTGATGCGCGACATGCTCCCGAAGGACTCCTCGAAGTCCCTCACCATCACGATCGAGCCCATCCGCGGTCTGCCCGTGGAGAAGGACCTCATCGTGAACATGGAGCCGTTCTTCGACGCGTTCCGTGCCGTCAAGCCCTACCTGATGACGTCCGGCAACGAGCCCACGCGTGAGCGCATCCAGTCGGCCGCCGACCGCGCGCGGTTCGACGACACCACCAAGTGCATCCTGTGCGCGTGCTGCACCACCTCGTGCCCCGTGTACTGGAACGACGGCAGCTACTTCGGTCCCGCCGCCATCGTCAACGCACACCGCTTCATCTTCGACAGCCGTGACGAGGGCGCTCCCGAGCGCCTGGACATCCTCAACGACGTCGAGGGTGTGTGGCGCTGCCGCACCACCTTCAACTGCACCGACGCGTGCCCCCGTGGGATCCAGGTGACGAAGGCGATCCAGGAAGTCAAGCGCGCACTGCTCTTCGCACGCTGATCCTCGCGCACCACCACGAGAGCCCGCTCCTGCACTGCATGAGCGGGCTCTCGTGCGCTTCGGACTAGACGAACGCCGAGTACCCCGTCACTCCCCTGCCGACGATGAGGTTGTTCATCTGCGACGTGCCCTCGTACGAGTACAGCGCCTCGGCATCGGTGAAGTATCGGATCACGTCGTAGTCGAGCACGATGCCGTTGCCGCCCATGATCTCTCGGGCCCAGCCCACCACCTCACGCAATCGCGTGGTGGTGTAGCTCTTGGACAGTGCCGCGTGCTCGTCGTGCTGCACCCCGGAGTCCTGCAGCTGCGACACCCGCAGGGCCATCCCGAGGCACGCGGTGATGTTGCCGGCCATGCGCGCGATCAGGTCCGAGATCAACTGGAACGACGCGATGGGCGCCCCGAACTGCTCGCGCTCCTGTGCGTAGGCCACCGCCTTCTCGAAGGCGCCGATCATCACTCCGACCGCGCCCCACGCGACGCCGCCGCGGGTGAGGGACAGGACCTTGGCGGTGTCGGCGAACGAGTTCGCGTGCTCGAGTTTGTTCGCGGTGTGCACCCGGCAGTCCTCGAAGTACAGATCTGCGTTCTCGACCGCGCGCAGCGAGTACTTGCGCTCGATCTTCTCCGCACGGAACCCCTCGGGGAAGCCGTCGTCCCCCTTCTCGAGGACGAAGCCCTTCACCTCACCGTCCGCCTCGTCCTTCGCGTAGACGATGATCAGGTCGGCGAAGGTGGCGTTGCCGATCCACCGCTTGCTGCCGTTGAGGATCCAGTGGTCGCCGTCGAGACGCGCCGTGGTCTCCAACCCGCCGGCGACGTCGGAACCGCCGTGCGGCTCGGACAGGCCGAAGGCGCCGATCTTCTCCATGCGGCGCATGGCCGGGAGCCACCGCTCCTTCTGCTTGTCCGAGCCCAGGATGGCGATGCTGCTCATCGCGAGCCCGCTGTGGACGGTGAACATGGTGCCCGTGGACGGATCGACCCGCGAGAACTCCATGCCCAGCCACCCGGTGAAGACCTTGCGTGCGGGCGCGCGACCGTCGAACTCGTACTCCAGACCGACGATCCCGAGATCGGCCAGGCGCGGGAGCAGATGGACCGGTGACTCCGCCTTCTCCCAGAACTCGTTCGCGCGCGGGGCGACCTCGTCCTCGAGGAAGCGACGCACCACCCCTACCGTCTCCGACTCCTCGTCCGTCAGAATGCCCTGGTAGCCGAACATGTCCGCGGCGAGGAACCCCTTCGCGAGAGGTCCCAGCGGTTCGTGCTTGCTCATGTGCGGCTCCTGTGTCGGTCGTCCGGCGAGTGGTCGGGTGACGCCTGTGTCTGTCACCGTGCTGCACGGATACCCCGACTGTCCCCAGATCAGTCGAACCCGTCGAACGGATCTCGAGGTGATCTCGAGGTCTCCGGAGTCCCCGCTGTGCGGTCTCGACGAGGTGAGGCCATAGTTGAGCGGTGACAGAACCCGGGGGCAGATCGACGACCGAACCCACCATCGGCCGCGGGCTGGTCCTCCTGCTGGCCGTCACCTGCGGTGTCCTGGTCGCGAATCTGTACTACGCGCAACCGCTGCTCGACACGATCGCCCGCTCCTTCGACATCGAGGAGGGCACGGCGGGGATCCTCGTCACCACCGCGCAGATCGGCTACGCCATCGGTCTGGCGTTCCTCGTCCCGCTCGGCGACCTGATCGAACGGCGGCGCCTCATCGTCACCGCCGCCCTGATCTGCGCCGTCGCGGACGGCATCGCCGTGGTGTCCCCCGGCTTCCCGATGCTCGCCGCCGCCCTCGTCCTCGCCGGGGTGGGAGCGTCCGCCGCCATGGTCATCGTCCCGCTCGCCTCGGCCCTCGCCGCGGAGGAGGATCGCGGACGCACCGTGGGCACCGTCATGAGCGGCCTGCTCACCGGAATCCTGCTCGCCCGCACCGTCAGTGGGTTCCTGTCCGAATTGGGCGGCTGGCGGTTGGTCTACGGGGTGGCCGCCGTGTCCATCGCCCTGCTCGCGGTGGTGCTGCGGAAGTACGTCCCGGTGTCGACCCCGGTGGTGACCGACACCTACCGCGGCATTCTCGGCTCCATCCTGACGCTCGTACGCGAACTCCGGGAGCTCCGGTTGCGCATGGCTCTGGGCGCGCTCCTCATGGCCGCGTTCTCGGTGCTGTGGACCGGGCTCGCGTTCCTGCTCGCGGCTCCGCCGTTCTCCTACGGTGACGCCGTCATCGGCCTGTTCGGCATCGCCGGGGTCGCCGGTGCGTTGATGGCACCCATCGCCGGGCGCATGACCGACAAGGGACACGGACGGCGCGCGACGACGCTGTGCCTGACGATCCTGCTGGCCAGCTGGGCGCTGCTCTTCCTCGGATCGGGCAGCTCCGCCGGGTGGGCCGTCGTCGTCCTGATCGTCGGCATCATGGCTCTCGACCTGGGCACCCAGGGCGCGCACATCAGCAATCAGAACGTCGTGTTCGTCCTGGATCCGCCGGCGCGAAACCGTCTCAACACCGCGTACATGGTGAGCTACTTCGGCGGCGGCGTCCTCGGTTCCGTCGCTGCGTCCGTCAGCTATTCCGTCGGTGGGTGGGCGGTGCTGTGCCTCACCGGGGCAGCGATCTCCCTCGCCGCACTCGCCATCTGGCTCGTCGGCCGGAGCGCGTCATCGGGGAGTGTTGTGCGGAGTGACCACGTGCACGGGTGACGGCTCGTCCCGAACACCGTCCAGGGCACCGGCGGCCTGCATGAGCAACCGGCACGCCGACCGCGCGTCGGCACGGAGATCATGATGCAGCACAGCCGAGATGGAGCGCTCGGCCAGCAGCCGACGGTTGTCCGCGTCGAGGTCGTGGGCGATGAACACCCGGCACCGACGACCCACCCGCTCGAAGGCCCGCACGGTGGCGACGTTACCGCCGCCGATGGAGTAGACCGCCTCGATGTCGGGGTGCTGCGTCAATGCCTCGACCACCAGGTCCTCGACCGTGTCGTCGAGTCCGCTGCTGCGGGCGATGTCGAACACGGCCCGCGGCACCCCGGACGCCGTGCGGCGCAGGGCCCGACGGAACCCGATCTCCCGTTCACCCTCGTTGCGGAACGTGTCGTGGCTCAATGTGACCAGCACGCTCGACGTCGACTCCCCCAGCCACTGATCGACGAGGTACGCCGCGGTGGCGCCCGCGGCGCCGTCGTCGATGCCCACGTACGCGGTGCGCGCGCTCGACGGCACGTCGCTGACGTAGGTCACCACCGGGATGCCGGCTGCCACGACGGCGTCGAGCGCGTCGGACACCTGCGGATCGTCCGGCGCCTTGACGATCAGTCCGTGCGAGCCGCGCGCGCGGATGCCGTCGAGCGTCTCGAGCATCGCGGGCACCGACTCCGTCTCCCGGAAGTGGAACCGCGACCGGACCACGGCCGGTGACAGCATTGGCAACTCGGCCTCGAGGGCGGACCGCACCTGGGAACAGAACCGCTCGGGTGCCTGCATGACCACGTCGACGAAGAACTTGCGCCCCGACAACCGCAACTGGGTGCGCTGCTTGTCGAGGTCGGCGATGGCCTGGCGCACCTCCGCTCGGGTGTCCTCCCGGACACCGGGCCGCTCGTGCAGCACCCGGTCCACGGTCGCCTCGCTCAGGCCCGACTGCTGCGCGATCTCCCGCACTTTGTAGCGATGTCCCACAGCGGTGTCCTCTCGAGGTGTTTTTGATGCGTTCAGAGTGTTGATCACCGGCGCCGGGACCGCAAGACTTCCCGGTGTGGGCACTCTTCTGGACGACACCGTCGTTCTCGTCAGCGGTGGCACGTCCGGTGTGGGCGCCGCCGTCGTGCGAGCGAGCCTCGCCGCGGGCGCACGCGTGGCCTTCAGCGGCCGACGTGACGAGGTGGGCACCGCGTACGAACGCGAGCTGCGCGCCGGCGGCCACGACGCGACCTTCGTGCGCGCCGACATCGCCGACCCCATCGAGGCGATCGCGAGCGTCGAGCGCACCGTCGAGCACTACGGCCGCGTCGATGCCGTGTGCAACGCGGCCGGACTCACCTCCCGAGGGTCACTGCTCGACACCACCCCCGAGCTGTTCGACCAGCACATGGCCGTCAACCTGCGGGGACCGTTCTTCGTCATGCAGGCCGCCGTCCGAGACATGCTCTCGCGCTCGGCTCCCGGCACCATCGTGAACATCGGCTCCGTGAGCGGCCGCGGCGGGCAGTCCTACCTCGCCCCGTACGTGGCGGCGAAGGCCGGCCTGTCGGGGCTGACCAAGAACGCGGCACACGCTCACCGGTTCGACCGGATCCGCATCAACGCACTCGACATCGGCTGGACCGAGACCGAGGGCGAAGCCGTGACGCAGAGGACGTTCCACGACGCGCCGGACGACTGGGCCGCCGACGCGGCCGCGCGCATGCCGATGGGCAAGCTCGGACAGCCCGACGAGATCGCCGACATGGTGGTGTTCCTGCTGTCGCCGCGCAGCGGCGTCGTCACCGGCTCGGTCATCGAATGGGATCAACAGGTAGTAGGAGGGCAGGACTGATGGGCAACGACGTTCGGAACCAGCGAATCGGAGTCGTCGGACTGGGACGCATCGGTGCGTTCCACACCGAGACTCTCGCCGGACTCGACGGGGTCTCGAGCCTCGTGGTCACCGACGGACGACCGGAGGTCACCGACGCCGTCGCCGCGAAGTACGGCGCGGAGAAGGTCGACGGGGTCGACGCGATGCTCACCGCCGGCGTGGACGGCATCGTCGTCGCGGCGGCCACGCCCGCGCACGCCTCGCTGCTGCTGGCCGCGGTGGACGCCGGGATCCCCGTCTTCTGCGAGAAGCCGTTGGCCTTCACCGCCACCGAGAGCAAGGCCGTGGTCGACGGCATCGCGACCTCCGACGTGCCCGTCCAGATCGGGTTCAACCGGCGGTTCGATCCGGCCGTCGCGGCCGCCGAACGTGCCGTGCGCAGTGGGGAACTCGGGTTCCTGCACACCGTGCGGTCCACCACTCTCGACCCCGCTCCCCCGCCGATGGCGTACATCGCGGAGTCCGGCGGCATCTTCCGCGATTGCAGCGTCCACGACTTCGACGTCGTGCGCTGGATCGTCGGTCGCGAGGTCGTGTCCGTGTTCGCCACCGGCTCGAACCAGGGCGATCCCGCGTTCGCCGCCGCCGGCGACGTCGACTCCGCCACCGTGCTCCTCACGTTCGAGGGTGGCGCCGTCGGTGTCGTGTCGAACTCCCGCTACAACGGCCGCGGCTACGACTGCCGGCTCGAGGTCCACGGCCGGGACGACACGGTCGTCGCCGGCTGGGATCCCCACACCCCGGTCCGGAACATGGAAGCGCCCCAGCTCTTCCCGCACGGCGAGCTGTTCCCGTCGGACACGCCCCACGGGTTCTTCATGGACCGGTTCGCCGCCTCCTACCGCGCCGAGCTGTCCGCGTTCCTGGAGGTCTGCGCCGGCACCCGCCCGTCCCCCTGCACCGCGCAGGACGCCCTCGAGGTCGCCTGGATCGCCGAGGCCGCCACCGAATCCCTGCGCCGCGGCGCACCCGTCACCCTGGAAGAGGTCCGCTCATGACCGCCGCACCCGTACGTATCGCCGGAGCACCCATCTCGTGGGGCGTCTGCGAGGTCCCCGGCTGGGGATACCAGATGGACAACGACCGTGTGCTCCGCGAGATGCGCGGCGCCGGACTCACCGCGACGGAGAACGGTCCCGAGGGCTTTCTCCCGGCCGATCCGGCATCCCTGGCCACAGTGCTCGCCGGTCACGACCTCACCTCCGTCGGGGGCTTCGCTCCCGTTCTGCTGCACGAGGAGTCGCACGATCCGGTGCCGACCATCGCCTCGCTGCTCGACGGCTTCGTGGCCGCGAACGCCGACGTCATCGTCCTCGCCGCGTCCACCGGCCAGGAGGGCTACGACGCCCGTCCTACGCTCACCGCCGATCAGTGGACCGTGTTGCTGCGCAACCTCGATCGTCTCGCCGCCGCCTCCGCCGAGCGGGGAATCCTCGCCGTCGTGCATCCCCACGTCGGCACCATGATCGAGCAGCGCGACGAGGTGCACCGCGTGCTCGACGGCTCCTCCATCCCACTGTGCCTGGACACCGGGCACCTCATGATCGGCGGCACCGATCCGGCCGAACTGGCCACCGCGGCAGCCGATCGCATCGCGCACGCTCACCTCAAGGACGTCGACGCCGCCCTCGCAGCACGGGTCCAGGCCGGCGAGCTCACCTACACCGACGCGGTCCGCGCCGGCATGTACACGCCGCTCGGAACCGGGGACGTGGGCATCGGCGGCGTCGTCGACTCGCTCCTCGACGCCGGATACACCGGCTGGTTCGTGCTCGAGCAGGACACCATCCTGTCCGAGGAGCCGGGCGAGGTGGGCGGCCCGGTGACGGACGTCGTCGCCAGCGTGCAGCACCTCCACGACATCGTCGCCGCCCGAACGGCCGCGGTGTGACGGCACCTCTGCGCATCGGGGTCCTCGGCGCGTCGCGCATCGCGGAGCAGGCGATCATCGGACCGGCTCACGCGCTCGGTCATCGACTGGTGGTCGTCGCGGCACGCGATCGCGGCCGCGCCGAGGCCTTCGCACAGCGGTACGGCGTCGAGCGCGTCGCCGACGACTACGACGCGGTGATCGACGATCCCGAGGTGGACGCCGTCTACAACCCGCTCGCCAACGCCCTGCACGCCGAGTGGAACATGCGCGCACTGCGCGCCGGCAAGGCCGTCCTGACGGAGAAGCCGTTCGCGCGCAACGCCGCCGAGGCGCGGGCAGTGCGCGATGTGGCTCGCGAGACGGGCGCAGTGATCGTCGAGGGGTTCCACTACCTTTTCCACCCGGTGACGCGGCGGCTGCTGGACATCGCCGCGAACGGCACCCTCGGTCGCCTCACGCGGGTCGAGGTCGTCATGGCCATGCCCGCACCCGCCGACGACGATCCGCGATGGTCGCTCGACCTCGCGGGCGGTTCCGTCATGGACCTGGGCTGCTACGGGCTCCACGTGCACCGCCTGCTCGCCGACGTCGCCGGCGGGCCTCCCCGCGTGGTCTCCGCCGTCGCCACCGAACGTGACCCCGGCGTCGACGCGACGTCGACCATCGAACTCGCGTTCCCCGACGGCGCCACCGGCACCGTGACGAACTCGATGGAGCACGCCGAGCACGAGTTCACGGTGCTGCTGACCTTCTCCGAGGGAACGGCGTTCGCGCACAACCACATCAAGCCGAACACCGACGACCGCGTCTCCGTCACGGATGCGTCGGGGACGACGGTGGAGCACCTCGGCACCCGCCCGTCGTACGAGTACCAGCTCGAGGCCTTCGCGGCGCACGTGCAGAGCAGCGCTCCGATCCCCCTCGACGCCGACGACGCGGTGGCCACCATGGAGCTCGTCGATGCCGCGTACACGGCGGCAGGTCTCCCTCTCCGCTAGACCCCGACCGACGGCCCCGCACCCCTTGGCGAAAACCTGGGGTGCGGGGCCGTCATCGTCGGTGCAGTTCTGCTCACGAGCACTCGCGCGCGCGTTCCGGGTGCCGACACGACACGGGCCCCGCACCTCGTGTGAGGTGCGGGGCCCGGGAGTCGAGCGTCAGCGGCGCAGTTCGTGGGTGAGCGTCTCGAGCTCGTCGCCGCCGGCCATCTCCTTGGTGAGATCGTCGAGGCTGATCTCGTCGTAGGAGCAGTCGAGCTTCTGGCGGCCACGGTTGAGCAGCACGAAGTGGTCACCAACCATGTACGCGTGGTGCGGGTTGTGCGTGATGAACACGACGCCGAAGCCCTGCTCCTTGGCTGCCGAGATGTAGCGCAGCACCATGCCGGACTGCTTGACGCCCAGCGCGGCGGTCGGCTCGTCGAGGATGAGGACACGGGCGCCGAAGAAGATGGCGCGGGCGATGGCCACACACTGGCGCTGACCGCCGGAGAGCGAACCGATGGGGGCGTCCACGTCGGGCAGGTCGATGCCCATCTTGTGGAGTTCCTCCTTGGTCGTCGCGCGCATCGCGGCGGCGTCGAGGGTGCGGAAGACACCCTTCTTCCGGAGCTCCTGGCCCAGGAAGAAGTTGCGCCACACGGGCATCAGGGACACGACGGCGAGGTCCTGGTAGACCGTCGCGATGCCCTTGTCGAGCGCGTCCTTGGGTGAGGAGAACTTGACCTCCTCGCCGTCGACGAGCAGCTGGCCCTCGGTCTGCTGGTGCAGGCCGGCCATGATCTTGATGAGGGTCGACTTGCCGGCACCGTTGTCGCCGAGAACACCGGTGACCTCGCCGGCGCCGACGCGCAGGTTGATCCCGCCGAGGGCGATGATGTTGCCGTAGCTCTTGCCGACGTTCTTCAGCTCGATCAGCGGGGTCTTGCCGCCACTGTTCGATTCGAGGGGAGTCTCGATGGTTGCACTCATGTCAGGTGTCACCTTTTCGCAGCGTAGGAACGGAAGCTGTTGTTGGCGATGACGGCGAAGAGCAGCATCGCACCGAGGAAGAACTTGAACCAGTCCGGGTTCCAGCCGGCGTAGACGATGCCCTGGTTGGTCATACCGAAGATGAAGGCGCCGATGGCCGCACCGATGGCGGTACCGAAACCTCCGGTGAGCAGGCAGCCACCGATGACCGCGGCGATGATGTAGAGGAACTCGTTGCCGACACCCTGGCCGGACTGGACGGTGTTGAAGGCGAAGAGCAGGTGCATGCCGACGAACCAGGCGCAGAAGCCGACGAACATGAACATGCCGATCTTGACCTTGGTCACCGGCACACCGATGGCGCGAGCCGAGTCCTGGTTGCCGCCGACCGCGAAGATCCAGTTGCCGACGCGCGTCTTCATCAGCACGTAGGTGGTGATGAGCGTGAAGACGAGCCACCACAGGACGGTGATGCGGACCGAGACACCGAAGACCGAGAACGACGAGGCGAAGACCTTCTTGGCGGACTCGAACCCGTCCATGTCGGAGATGGACTGCGTCGCGACCTGGCCGGTGACGAGCTTGGTCACCGCGAGGTTGATGCCCGTCAACATCAGGAACGAGGACAGGGTGATGAGGAACGACGGGATCTTCGTCTTCATCACCAGGTACCCGTTGAGGAATCCCACCCCCAGTGCCAGCACCAGGGCGAGGACCGAGCCGATCCACACGTTGAGGTGGAGGTTGTAGGCCAGCATGGACGCGGCGATCGAGGAGAACGTCACCGCCACACCGGTCGACAGGTCGAACTCGCCGCCGATCATGAGGACCGACACGCCGCACGCCATGATGCCGATGGTCGACGAGGCGTACAGCACGGTGGCCAGGGCCTCGGGGCTCCGGAACGGCGGGGCGACGATGGCGAAGAACACGAAGATGATGACGGCGCCGAAGAGGGCACCGATCTCCGGACGGACCAGCAGACGCTGGAACGGCTTCTGCTTCTTCACCCGCTCGTCGGTCACGACGGTATGCGTGGCGAGATCGAGATCTGCCTGAGTGGACATGGACTTCCTTACCTGACGGGGGATTCTCTGCGCTGGCGGAGCATTCGTTCGGATGACACTCCGTGAGGGAGGCGAGCGGCGAACGTTCCGTGTGATGTCGATGTAATACGCATCACAGCCATAAGTCAAGGCTTTGTTCGGACATTAGGACTGCAGCTGGACATACCCGCTAGAGCGTGACCCACCTTCCCGACTCCACCGACTCCGTCATCGCGTCCAGCACCGAGGCGCTGCGGACAGCATCCCGCACGGTCGCGCCGACGGAGGCGTTCTCGGCGATCGACTGCAGGAAGCGCGCCGCCTCGACCACCTTCAGGTCGTCGTACCCCATCGCGGACGCGGACCCCGGCTGGAAGACGCCGTACTCGCCCGCTCCCGGACCGACGAAGAGCGTCGACTGCGGCTGGTCCTGATACAGCGGCTGATCCTCGCCGGCCGCCCGCAGGCCCAGCTGCAGCTCCCCCATCCGACGGAAGTCCCACGAGACCGAGCCCTTGGTCCCGTGGATCTCGAACCCGTAGGAGTTCTGGTCACCCACCGCCACGCGGCTGGCCTCGAGGACGCACCGGGCGCCGGTCGCCATGCGCAGCTGCGCGGACACGAAGTCCTCGTTCTCCACCGGGCCCTGCTCACCACCCGAGGCGCGCATGTGGCCGCTGGTCACCCCCGTCGGCTTGGCACGCTGCGGGATGAAGACGGCGGTGTCTGCCACCAGCGAGGCGATGTCGCCGAGCAGGTACCAGATCAGATCCGCGCCGTGGGACGCCAGATCGCCGAGCACGCCGCTGCCGCCGCGCTCACGCTCGAAACGCCAACTCAGTGCGCCGTCCGGGTGGGCCGCGTAGTCACTGAAGAACCGGAAGCGTGCATGCGTCACCTCGCCCAGTTCGCCGGACGCGATGATGCCGCGCGCCTGCTCCACGGCCGGTGCATTGCGGTAGTTGAAGCCCACTGCCGTCTGCACGCCTGCCTTCTCCGCGGCGATCGCCACTGCACGGGCATCGTCCGCCGACAGCCCCACGGGCTTCTCGATCCAGAGGTGCTTCCCGGCCTCGGCCACCGCGACGCCCATCTCCCGGTGCAGGAAGTTCGGCGACGTCACCGACACGGCACCGATGGACGGGTCGGCCACGACGTCGCGCCACGACTCGGTGGACGAGCCGAAGCCGAACTGCTCGGCAGCCTCGGCGGCGCGGCCGGGCACCTCGTCGGCCACGGTCGCGAGAACGGGCAGGGGTCGGATCGCGGGGTAGTGGTGGCGCACGCGGCTGTAGGCCTGCGTGTGGACGCGGCCCATCCAGCCGAAGCCGACGACGGCGACAGGCAGAGTGGTGAGGCGAGGGTCGGACATGGGTGCACTCCAGACGATGGGTTGTTGGACCGTTCCAAACGGAAGCTCGCCCGAAGTCTGCCCGTCGCCCGATCGCGCTGTCAACGCTCTTCCGTTCACCGCGTCCGTCCCGCTAGGCTGCGTTTGGCACGGTCCAACTCGGCGGGGCCGCCTCACCGGACGGAGCAAGCCGTGACGAACATCGAGCGGCCACCCACGATCCGCACCGTGGCCGAACGCGCCGGCGTGTCCAAGTCGCTCGTCTCCCTGGTCCTGCACGACTCCCCCAACGTCAGCGACGAGAAGCGCGCGGCCGTGCACGCCGCCATCGACGAGCTGGGCTACCGGCCGAACCTGTCGGCCCGCAACCTGTCCCGGCAACGGACGGACATCGTCGGGGTCCTCATCAACGACCTCCGCAACCCGTGGTTCGTGGACTGCCTCGAGGGCATGGCCCCGGTGCTCGAGGCACACGGGCTGACCATGATGCTCGGCGACGGTCGAGCCGACCGCAGCGGGGACGACACCGTCGTCCGCAAGTTCACCGAACTGCGACTCGACGCGCTCGTCCTGGTCGGCACCCGGTCACCCACTCCCCTGGTCGCCGATGCCGCGACGTCCATGCCGACGGTGATCGTCGCGAGCCGCGACCTCGAACTCCCCCGCGCGGACGTCGTGGCCAACGACGACACCGCGGGATCCGCGCTGGCGGTGGCGCATCTCGCGGAACTGGGTCACCGCCGGATCGCCCACGTGGGCGGGTCGTTCGGCGCGGTGTCCGCCTTGCGCGCCGACAGCTACCGCGCCGCGATGGCGTCGCGCGGTCTGGACACCGACGGCCTCGTCGAACCGTGCGACCTCACCGAGGACGGCGGATACGACGCCGCCCGGAGACTCCTCGCCCGCACCCCCCGCCCGACCGCCGTGTACGCGGTGAACGACATCGCCGCGGTCGGTGTCATGACGGCCTGTCAGGAAGCGGGACTGGCCGTGCCGCAGGACATCTCGATCGTCGGATACGACAACACCTCCATCGCGCAACTGCGCCACGTCTCCCTGACGTCGGTGGACAACGCCAGCGCGTCGGTCGGTCACCGGGCCGCAGCGGCGGTGATCGACCGGATCGCTCGTCCGACGGCAGCCGGCACCCTCGACCTCATCGCGCCGACACTGCAGGTGCGCGGAAGCACGGCACCGCCGGCCGACACGTAGCTCCCCACGCGGCCTCCCGGGTGACTTAGGGTACCCCTACCTCCGCGGTCTCCGGAGGCATCGCGAGCAGCAGGGGTACCGCATGCGCAGCACCACATCACGACGATTCGCCACGGCCGTCGCCGTTCTGACACTCCTCACGGCGGCCGGGTGCACCAGTGATCAGGCGTCCGACGCGGTGCCCGACAGCAACGCCCCGACGGGCACAGTGACCATCGAGCACGCACTGGGCTCCACCGCGATCGACCGCGCCGAACTCGGGTCCGACCCCCGCATCGTCGCCCTCACCGCTCCGGCCGTGGACGCCGCGCTCGCCCTGGGGGTGCAGCCGGTGGCCTTCGCCTCGGACACGACCGGGGCACCGGACGGCCGCTATCCCTGGCAGTCGGAGCTGGCGGCGGACGTACCGCTCATTCACGTCCCCGTCGAGGGCACCCTCCCCATCGAGGAGATCGCCTCGTACGCACCGGATCTCATACTCGCCGACTTCGCCGCGTCGACACCGACCCAGTACCAGCAGTTGACCGCACTGGCCCCGACCATTCCCGTCATCGGCGACACGGTCTCGCCCTACGACGCGCTGACGCGCGCGCTGGGCACGGCGCTCGGCCGCGAGGACGACGCCGACGCGGTGATCGCGCGGACGCGGACCGCCCTCGCCGACGCCGCCGCGGAGCTGCCCGGACTGGCGGGGAGGACGGCGCTGCTGTCGCAGTACATCCCGGCCACCCAGCAGCTCGTCGTGGTGGCCGATCCCGACGACGGCGCCTCGGCGTTCTACCAGGAACTGGGGATGACGCTGCCGGCCGTCGACCTGCCCGCCACGGCCGGCAACCGGCTCGTCGTCGGGCCCGAACACGTCGACGTCCTGAACTCCGACCTGGTGATCATCCTCGTGAACGGCGGTACCGCCGCCGATCTCGAGGCACTGCCCGGCTGGGCCGATCTGCCCTCGGTGCGCTCGGGCGGCATGCTGATCACGGACTACGCGACCATCATCGCGCTGAACACACCGTCACCGGCGTCGCTGACGTACGCGCTGGAGAAGGTTCGGCCGACACTCCGGTCGATCGCAGGCTGACGCCTCCGGGTCAGCGGTCGACGAGGGTCGTGTCGAAGTAGTACCGCGACGCGCGGTACACGTGCGACCCGTACTCGACCACCTTGCCGGAGTCGTCGAACGCCGTCCGGTGCATGGTGAGCAGCGGCGCCTTCGGCTTCTCGTCCAGCAGGTGCGCCTCGTCGCGATCGGCCGCCTTCGCCCCGATGCGCTGGCGAGCGAGGCGGATGTGGACTCCCTTGGTGCGAAGCGACTGGTACAGGCCGTGCGCCTCGAGCTCGGCGGGCTCCGGCGCCACGTCGACGGGCATGTAGTTGATCATCAGCGCGAGCGGTTCACCCTTGGTCAGTCGCAGACGCCGCACGGTGACCACCTCGGACTCCGGCGCGATGTTGAGCTCGCGCGCCACGTCCTCGGTGGGCAGCCCGACCGAGTACTCGAGCAACTTCGTCGTCGGGTCCTGGCCGGCGCGCGCCAGGTCGTCGAAGAGGCTGGTGAGCTCCACCGGTCGATGCACCGGGCTCTGCACCACCTGTGTGCCGACGCCACGCTTGCGCACCAGCAGCCCCTTGTCCACCAGTTCCTGGATGGCCCGACGCGTGGTCGGCCTCGACAGGTTGAGGCGCTTCGCGAGGGCGAGCTCGTTCTCGAAGCGGTCACCCGGGGCCAGACTGCCGCCGAGGATCGCGCCCTCGATGGCCTGCGCGAGTTGGTAGTAGAGCGGAACGGGACTCGACCTGTCGAGCTCCACGGCGAGCGGTTGACTCACGTACCAGCTCCGATCCGAAACTAGGCGGGTGTGCGGGCGGGCTGCCCGAGAACAGAGTGTAAGTGACCGTGCGCAATATGACGGCAAGTTAGAATGTCAGGACAAACTATTGACAGGTTGGTGTGGCGCGGAGCACAGTGATACCGGCCCCCACGCACACGCCCCGAGTATCGATGGAGCAGACCTTGACCACAGTGAACAACACCGGCCCCACCGGTGATGCACGTTTCGACGTGCTCGCCATCGGACGCAGCGGAGTCGACATCTATCCCCTGCAGGTCGGTGTGGGCCTCGAGGACGTCGAGACGTTCGGCAAGTTCCTCGGTGGCAGCGCCGCCAACGTCACCGTCGCCGCCGCGCGACTCGGGCGCCGCACCGCGCTGATCTCCGGCGCCGGCGACGATCCGTTCGGCCGCTTCGTGCGCGCCGAGCTCGCCCGCCTCGGCGTCGACAACCGCTACGTCGTGGTCGACGGCCAGTACGCCACCCCGGTCACGTTCTGCGAGATCTTCCCGCCGGACGACTTCCCGCTGTACTTCTACCGCAAGCCCACCGCGCCGGACCTGCAGGTGCGTCCCGAGGACATCGACACCGAGGCCGTCCGGAGCGCCGCTCTGTACTGGTCGACGGTCACCGGTCTGTCCGAGGAGCCCTCGCGCAGTGCACACTTCACCGCCTGGGAGGCGCGTGGACGCGCTCCGCTGACAGTGCTCGACCTCGACTACCGGCCCATGTTCTGGGAGAGCCCCGCCGCCGCGACCGAGCAGGTCCAGCGCGCACTGCGACACGTCACGGTGGCCGTCGGCAACCGCGAGGAGTGCGAGATCGCCGTCGGCGAGACCGAACCGGACCGGGCCGCCGACGCGCTGCTCGACATGGGGGTGGAACTGGCGATCGTCAAGCAGGGTCCCAAGGGCGTACTGGGCAAGACGCGCACCGAGCGCGTGGAGGTGCCACCGAACTTCGTCGACGTCGTCAACGGACTCGGTGCCGGCGACAGCTTCGGTGGATCGCTGTGCCACGGACTGCTGTCCGGCTGGCCACTCGAGAAGATCCTCCGCCACGCCAACGCGGCCGGCGCCATCGTCGCGTCGCGCCTCGAATGCTCCACCGCCATGCCCACCGCCGACGAGGTCGCCGCCCTCGCCGAGTCCGCGGTCACCGCACCGGGTTCCGATCTCGCCGATTCCGAGGAAGCACATGTCTGAGACCATCACCGCGACCTGCACCACGTACGCCGACGTCACCGAGATCCGGGCGCACGACCCGGGCGCGATCGACCGCGCCTGGGCCTCTCGCGTCACCCGTGAGACGGTGCGCGGAGACGGGCGGCTCATGATCGTGGCCGCCGATCACCCCGCCCGCGGTGCCCTGTCGGTCGGCTCGAACCCGACGGCCATGAACAGTCGCACCGAACTGCTCGACCGCCTGCGCACCGCGCTGGCCGACCCGGGAGTCGACGGTGTCCTCGCGACGTCCGAGATCCTCGACGACCTCGTCCTGCTCGGCGCCCTCGACGACAAGGTCGTCATCTCCTCGATGAACCGCGGCGGACTCGCCGGCGCGTCGTTCGAGCTCGACGACCGGATGACCGGCGCGACCGCGGCGTCCACCGCGAAGGCGCGGATGAACGGCGCCAAGATGCTGACCCGCATCGACCTCGACGATCCCGGCACGCTCGGCACCCTCACCGCCTGCGCGCAGGCCATCGACGAACTCGCGGCCGAGGGCCTCATGGCCATGGTCGAGCCGTTCCTGTCGTCGCGCCGCGACGGCAAGGTGGTCAACGATCTGCGTGCCGACGCCGTCATCAAGTCCATCCACATCGCCCAGGGCCTCGGCGCCTCGTCGGCGTACACCTGGATGAAGCTGCCCGTGGTCGACGAGATGGAGCGCGTCATGGACGCCACCACGCTCCCGACGCTGCTCCTCGGCGGCGACCCGCAGACCGCGCCCGACGAGACCTTTGCCAGTTGGGCACGCGCACTGAAGATCCCCGCCGTCCGCGGCCTCATCGTGGGCCGCACACTGCTCTACCCGAAGGACGGCGACGTCGCCACCGCGGTGGCGACCGCAGTCGACATGGTGCGGGGCGGGGCGGACGAGTGAACAGCGAGTTCTACATTCCCGCCGTCCCCGGCGCCGGAGTCACCGTCACCCCGGAGAGCGCGGGATGGACCGAGTCCAGTCTGCGCACAGTGCTTCTCGCACCCGGCGAGTCCGTCGATCTCACCTCCGACGACGACGAGATCATGGTGGTCCCTCTGCAGGGATCCGCGACCGTCACGTGCGGCGAGGAGTCGTTCGCGCTGACGGGGCGCGCGTCGGTCTTCGACGGGCCCTCCGACTTCGCGTACGTCGGCCGTGACAGCAGCTACACCCTGCGCAGCGAGTCGGGTGGACGTTTCGCGCTGTGCGGCGCACGCGCCTCGCGGGCCCTGCCGTTCCGGTACGTTCCCGCCACCGACGTCGCCGTCGAACTGCGCGGCGCGGGCAACTGCAGCCGGCAGGTGCACAACTTCGGCACCGCCGACACCTTCGAGGCCGACTCGCTCATCGCGTGCGAGGTCATCACCCCCGGCGGCAACTGGTCGTCCTACCCCGGCCACAAGCACGACGAGGAGACCGAGACCGAATCGGCACTCGAGGAGATCTACTACTTCGAGATCGACAGTGGCCGTGACGGTTCCGCCGGTTTCGGGTACCACCGCGTGTACGGCACACCCGAGCGTCCCATCGAGGTGCTCGAAGAGGTGCGCACGGGTGACGTCGTCCTGGTTCCGCACGGGTATCACGGGCCGTCCGTCGCGGCGCCCGGCTACCACATGTACTACCTCAACGTCATGGCCGGACCGGGCAGCGAGCGCGCCTGGAAGATCGTCGACGATCCCGACCACACCTGGATCCGCAGCACGTGGGACGGCCAGGACGTCGATCCACGCCTCCCCCTCACCCCCCGACCTCCGCTGGACTCAGCGCACCGTGGAAAAGGAGCCTGACGATGGTGTCCACCGCACCGATGTCACAGAGCAAGACCGAGAACGCCGAGCCGATGGTGCACCTCACGGTGTCCCAGGCCATCGTCCGCTTCCTCGCCAACCAGTACGTCGAGCGTGACGGGGTCCGGACCAAGTTCTTCGCGGGCTGCTTCGGCATCTTCGGCCACGGCAACGTCGCCGGTCTCGGACAGGCGTTGCTGCAAGCCGAGATCGACGCCGTCGAGGCGGGCACCGAACCGGAGCTCCCCTACGTCCTCGGCCGCAACGAGCAGGCCATGGTGCACAGCGCCGTCGGCTTCGCCCGCCAGAAGGACCGTCTCCAGACCTGGGCCGTCAGCGCCAGTGTCGGACCGGGCTCGACCAACATGCTCACCGGCGCGGCGTTGGCCACCATCAACCGGTTGCCCGTCCTGCTGCTCCCGGCGGACACCTTCGCCACCCGCGCCTCCTCACCGGTGCTGCAGGAGCTGGAGCTCCCGTCCAGCGGCGACGTCACCGTCAACGACGCGTTCAAGCCGCTCTCGCGCTACTTCGATCGAGTGTGGCGCGCCGAGCAACTGCCCGCGGCTCTGCTCGGCGCCATGCGCGTCCTCACCGACCCGGTGGAGACCGGCGCCGCCACGGTCGCCGTCCCGCAGGACGTCCAGGCCGAGGCACACGACTGGCCCGAGTCGTTCTTCGCACCGCGCACCTGGCACGTCGCCCGCCCGCTGCCCGAGCGGTCCGTCGTCGCCCGCGCCGCCGAGATCATCCGCTCGGCGAAGGCGCCGCTGATCGTCGCCGGCGGCGGCGTCATCTACTCCGGTGCCACCGAGGCGCTCGCGTCGTTCGCGGAGAAGACCGGAATCCCCGTCGGCCAGAGCCAGGCCGGCAAGGGCTCCCTCGTGTACGACCACCCGCAGTCGGTCGGCGCGATCGGGTCCACCGGCACCACGGCCGCCAACGCCCTCGCGACCGAGGCCGACGTCGTCATCGGGATCGGCACGCGCTACAGCGATTTCACCAGCGCGTCGCGCACTGCCTTCTCCAACCCCGACGTGCGGTTCGTCAACATCAACGTCGCGTCCATCGACTCGGTCAAACAGGGCGGTCTCTCCGTGGTCGCCGACGCCCGCGAGGCGCTCGAAGCACTGACGGACGCGCTCGCGGACCACGAGGTGAGCGCCGAGTACCGTGCGCGCGCCACCGAACTCGCCGCCGAGTGGGATCGCACGGTCGCCTCGGTCTACGCCGTGGACGACGACAACCTCGGCATGAACCAGAACCAGGTCATCGGTCTCACCAACTCGCTGTCCGACCCACGCGACATCGTCGTGTGCGCCGCCGGCTCGATGCCCGGAGACCTCCACAAGCTGTGGCGCACACGCGATGCCAAGGGCTACCACGTCGAGTACGGGTTCTCCTGCATGGGCTACGAGGTGGCCGGCGGCATCGGCGTCAAGATGGCGGCACCGGATCGCGACGTCTTCGTCATGGTCGGCGACGGCAGCTACCTCATGATGGCCACCGAGCTGGTCACCGCGGTCCAGGAAGGCGTGAAGGTCATCCTGGTGCTGGTGCAGAACCACGGCTTCGCCTCCATCGGATCACTGTCGGAGTCGCTCGGCTCCCAGCGCTTCGGCACCGCGTACCGCTACCGATCCGAGTCCGGTCGACTCGACGGCGGTGTACTGCCCGTCGATCTGGCGGCCAACGCCCAGAGTCTCGGCGCCGACGTCATCCGCGTGAACACCGCCGGCGAGTTCGCCGACGCCGTCAAGGTGGCCAAGGCGGCGGACCGCTGCACGGTCATCCACGTCGAGACCGATCCGCTGATCGCCGCTCCGGACAGCGAGTCCTGGTGGGACGTCCCGGTCAGCGCCACCTCGACGCTCGAGAGCACGCAGACGGCGTACGAGACGTACGAGGCGTGGAAGAAGGTCCAGCGGCCGTACCTCCGGCCGTCCGCCGACTGACTTCTCGATCCGGACACACCCGGTCACCCGGGGCGGCGTGCGCGAGCGCGCCGCCTAGGGTGACCGGTGATGAACATTCACGACCGCACCGGACGCGGCCGACGGACAGCCGCGGCGATCGCGACGGCGGTCGTGCTCGTGGGTACGCCGGCACTCCTTCCGAGTCTCGCCGGGGCGCAGCCCGCACCGCCTCCGACGTCCACCCCGTTCCGGACGCCCGACACCGACGCCTGTCCCCACCGTGACGTGCCACCACCGGCCATCGACGCGTCCGAGGTCCCCGCTCCCGGCGACGCGGAACCGCAGCCCGTACCCGTCCCGGCCGAGACGGTCGGCGGCGAGGAACTGGCGGCGTGCGGTGTGATCACCGCTGCCGGTGCGCCCGCTCTTCCCGCAGACATCTCGGCGGCGGGATGGGTGCTCACCGATCTCGACTCCGGCGCGGTGATCGCGGCGAAGGATCCGCACGGCCGGTACCGGCCGGCGAGCACGATCAAGGTCCTGCTGGCGCTCGTCGCGCTCGACGAGCTCGATCTCGATCGCACCGTGGTGGCCACCGCGGAGGACGCGGCCGCCGAGGGCAGCGCGGTGGGCATCGGTACCGGCGGCGTGTACTCGGTGCGCCAGCTGATGCAGGGGCTGGTGATGGCGTCGGGGAACGATGCCGCGCACGCCCTCGCCGTCCAGCTCGGCGGCGTCGACACCGCCGTGGAGAAGATGAACGCGAAGGCCAGTGAGCTCGGTGCCCTGGACACGCGCACCGCGTCGCCGTCGGGTCTCGACGGACCGGGCATGGCCTGCTCACCCTACGATCTGGCGCTCATCTTCCGGGCCGCGATGGATGATCCGACCTTCGCGGAACTCGTTGCCACCGAATCGGTTCCGTTCCCGGGCTATCCCAAGGACGCGTCGAAGCCGGACAATCCCTCGCGGCCCGACATGCCCGGCGTGCCGGTGAACCCCGATCTGCCGCTCAACGAGGACCGGCCGGGCTTCACCCTCGCCAGCGACAATGCGCTGCTGTTCAACTACCCGGATGCACTGGGCGGCAAGAACGGCTACACCGACGACGCACGCCAGACCTTCGTCGGCGCGGCCGAACGCGGTGGCCGCCGGTTGGCCGTGTCGCTCATGAATGCCGACGTGCTGCCCATCCGGCCCTGGGAGCAGGCCGCCCGCCTGCTCGACTACGGCTTCACGCAGCCTGCCGACACGGTGGTGGGCACCCTGGTGACCGGGAGCCCGGACGCGGCGGCGGCGCCGACCTCGTCGACCCCCGCCTCGACCGCGCCGACCGATCGGCGGACCGAGGCGAGCAGTGGCGGCGCCTATGCCGGAGTGGACGACGAGAGCGAGGTGGCGATCAGGGTCGGTGCGGGAGTTCTGGGTCTGATCGTCGTGATCGGGCTCCTCCTGTGGGCGCGCACGCTGCACCGCAGACGGTCCTGACCACGCTGCACGTCAGCGTCGGCGCCGGCCGCGCCATCCGCCCAGGCCGAGCACGGTGAGCACGCCGGCGCCGACGAGAGCTGCCGCACCGGCGGGTGAGACCCCTTCGCGGACCACCACCTGCGGTGCGATCACCGCACTGTCGGGCACGGCGGGTGCCGCGAGGGAAAGGTTCTCCGTGGCCGTCGCCGCCCACGCCGTCGAGAACAAGAGGAAGCGTGACGTCGTGAAGGCGAACACGAGGATGCCGATGATCGGTCCGAACGTGGCACCGGCCGGACCGGACGTGACGCTCTCGAGGTAGACCGCGCCGACCTGCTTGAAGATCTCGAACACCACGGCCGCCAACAGCGCGGCGCGTGCCGCGCTGCGCACGGTCACGGGCTCACGGGGCAGCCGGGCGATGACCCACACGAACAGTGCCCACGTCGCGGCGACCGCCAGGGCGAACGACGCGATCTGCACGGCGACGCCGACACCGGGAACATCGTCCAGATTGACGGCCTTCAGGAGTGCGGGGACCACCGACCCGCTGGCCACCGCCGACAGGCCGAGCGAGATCACCAGGGCCAGACCCAGACCGAGCAGCGCTCCGAGATCCTTGGCCTTGGTGGCCAAGAAGCTGCCCGCCTCGTGCGGCGTCTCCCACATCGCGGTGAGCGCCTCCCGCAGATTGGCCGTCCATCCGAGGCCTGCGTAGAGCGCACCCAGGAGACCGATGATGCCCACGCTGGTGCGCGACTCGATGGCACTCGAGACCAGTTCGTTGATGGTGCCCGCGAAACTCCCGGGAACGTTCTCGGCGATCTGGGACTGCAGTTCCGTCAACAGGTCCGGCCGGGAGGCCAGAACGAAGCCCACCACGGCGAACGCGACCATCAGCAGCGGGAAGAGGGCCAGAACGCTGAAGTAGGTGATACCCGCGGCGTAGTAGTCGCCCTTCTGCTGCTGGTACACCGAGCCGGCCCGCGCGAGGTGATCGAACCACGGCCACCGCCGTCGACGTTCCTCGATGATCGCCGCGAAGTCCGGCATGGCGCTCAGCCTTTCGGTGGAAGGAATCCGACCCTGTCGTACACCTGTGCCAGCGTCCTGGACGCGATCGAGCGTGCGTGCTCGGCCCCGTCCCGAAGAATCCGGTCGAGTTCGGCCGGATCGTTCATGTACTCCGTGAACGCCGTGCGCACCGGGGCGGAGAACGCCGACACCGCATCCGCGGTGTCGCTCTTGAGATCACCGTATCCCTTTCCGACGTATCCCTCGACGAGCGTCGCGACGGGCGTGCCGGTGAGGGCGGACTGGATGGTGAGCAGATTGCTGACACCGGGCTTCTCCGCCGTGTCGTAGCGGATCTCACGCTCGTTGTCGGTGACCGCCGAGCGAATCTTCTTGGCCGACACGGCGGGGTCGTCCAGGATGTCGATCCGGCCCGACACGCCGGAGCCGGACTTGCTCATCTTCGCCGTCGGCTCCTGCAGGTCGTAGATCTTCGCGATACCGGTGACGATGTGCGCCTCCGGCACGACGAACGTCTTCTTGTAGCGCGAGTTGAAGCGTTGGGCGAGATCGCGGGTCAGCTCGAGGTGCTGGCGCTGGTCCTCCCCCACGGGCACTCGCTGCGGGCGGTAGAGCAGGATGTCCGCGGCCTGCAGCACGGGGTAGGTGAACAGGCCCACACTCGCCTGATCGCTGCCCTGGCGTGCCGACTTGTCCTTGAACTGCGTCATGCGGCCGGCCTCGCCGAATCCGGTGATGCAGTTGAGAACCCATGCGAGTTGGGCGTGTTCGGGTACATGGGACTGCACGAACAGCGTGGAGCGCGCGGGGTCGATGCCGACGGCCAGCAACTGCGCTGCGGCGCGGCGAGTCCGGGCGCGCAACTCCTTCGGATCCTGCGGCACCGTGATGGCGTGCAGGTCCGGAATGAAGTAGAAGGCGTCGTACTCGTCCTGCAGTTCGACCCATTGCCGCACCGCGCCCAGGTAGTTGCCCAGGTGGAAGGAATCCGCCGTGGGCTGGATGCCGGAGAGCACTCGGTGCCGAGGTGCGACTCCTGCGCTGTCGGTCGCGGTGTCGGTCGTCATGATCTACAGATTCAATCACCTCTGGTCGCAGGGTCTGCGCCCTGACAGTCGTAGGGTCTGCGCCATGACCGTCGCAGGGTCTGCGCCATCACCGTCGTAGGGTCTGCGCCATGACCACTGACAGGACGTCCGACACCGCCGTGACCATCGGCTCGGCGCCGGGGATCGAGGTGGAGGTGCTGCCGTACGGTGCGACCCTGCTGCGCCTGACCGTCACGGGCGGGGACGGTGTACGCCGCGACGTGTCGGTCGGCGTCGCCGGCGAAGCCGAGTTGCGCGCGGGCACGGACTACCTCGGGGCGACCGTGGGGCGCTACGCCAATCGCATCGCGCACGGGCGATTCGACCTCGACGGTGAGCGGGTGGAGGTGTCGCGCAACGACGGCGACAACCACCTGCACGGCGGAGTCGACGGCTTCGACTCCCGCACCTGGACGGTGGAGCGGGTCACCGCTGACGAGGTGGAACTGTCCCTGGTGAGTCCCGACGGCGACCAGGGCTACCCCGGCGAGGTGCGGGCACGCGCCGTCTACTCGGTCCGGGGAGACACGATGCGCATCGAGTACCTCGCGCAGACCTCACGTACGACAGTGGTGAACCTGACCAGCCATGCCTACATCGATCTCGACGGACACGGTGTCGACGACCTCGAACTGCAGGTGGACGCGGCCTCGTTCGTGCCCGTGGACTCCGCGGGAATTCCCACGAACGGTGTCGTCCCGGTCGACGGCACGGCACTCGACCTGCGGCTCCCGCGCCGCATCGGCGACGTCGTCCGGTCCGACGATCCTCATGTGGCGGCCACGCGAGGGGTGGACCACAACTTCGTCCTCGACGGACCCGAGGACGGCGGGGAGTTGCGCCGCGCCGCGCGTGTCACGTCGCATCGCAGCGACACGACGCTCGAGGTGTGGACGAATCGGCCCGGGCTGCAGGTCTACACCGGCAACTTCCTCGACGGCAGCACCGTGTCCCGACGCGGTACCGCGCTGCGTCAGGGCGACGGACTCGCGCTCGAGCCCCAGTTCTTCCCCGACAGCCCGAACCGGTCGGCGTTCCCGTCGGCCGTCCTGCGCCCGGGCGAGACGTCTCGCTGCGTGATCGAGTACAGGTTCGCCGCGCGATAGTCGGCCCACCTCCAGCCTTCCCGCGGTGTGGTCGTCCGGCCCTGCCGCCTCACGACCGGCCCATGATGCCACTGATGTGAGCGTTCACATCGAGTTTCGACGATGTTCGCGAACCTCTTGACGCGGAGGAATGTTAACGCTCACACTCTGTGTCACGCGTCACACGGAGTGATGCCTACAGAGGAGACCACGATGACGTCGAAGAGAGTCGTTGCAGCGAGCACGTTCCTGGTGAGCAGTGCGCTGATCCTGAGTGCCTGCGGCGGCGGAGGCGACTCCGCGAGCGGCGGAGGCGGGACCGTTCTGGGGTTCTCGCAGGTCGGAGCCGAGAGCGGCTGGCGCACCGCCAACACCACGTCGATCCAGGGCGCGGCGAGCGAGGCCGGAATCGATCTCAAGTTCTCCGACGCACAGCAGAAGCAGGAGAACCAGATCAAGGCCATCCGCACCTACATCCAGCAGAAGGTGGACGTGATCGCCTTCAGCCCCGTCGTCGAGACGGGCTGGGAGCCGGTGCTGCAGGAAGCGAAGCGCGCGAACATCCCCGTGATCCTCACCGACCGCTCGGTCGACACGACGGACGAGTCGCTGTACGCCACGTTCCTCGGATCCGACTTCGTCGCCGAGGGCGTCAAGGCCGGCGACTGGCTCGTCGAGAACAGCGCGACGTCGGACGTCAACGCCGACGGACGCATCAACGTGGTCGAGCTCGAGGGCACGACGGGTGCCGCACCGGCCATCGATCGCGCCGAGGGCTTCCGCGAGGCCATCGCCGCACAACCGACCATCACCATCTCCAAGTCCCAGACCGGTGACTTCACCCGCGACGGCGGCAAGCAGGTCATGGAGTCGTTCCTGAACTCCGACAAGGCCATCGACGTGGTCTACGCCCACAACGACGACATGGGCCTCGGCGCCATCGAGGCCATCGAGGCGGCCGGCCTCGTCCCCGGCAAGGACATCAAGATCATCACCGTCGACGCGGTCAAGGACGGCATGCAGGCGCTGGCCGACGGCAAGATCGACTACATCGTCGAGTGCAACCCGCTGCTCGGACCGCAACTGATGGACCTGACGAAGAAGGTCGTCGCCGGCGAAGAGGTACCCAAGCGCGTGGTCACCGAGGAGACCACGTTCACCCGCGAGCAGGCCGCCTCCGTGCTCGCCGACCGCCAGTACTGACATGAGCACCGAGATGATCGTCCCCCCGCCGACCACGACGGCGACGGAACCGATCGTGGAGATGACGGACATCTCCATCACCTTCGGCGCCGTCCGTGCCCTCGACGGCGTCTCCCTGCGGCTCTACCCGGGCGAGGTCCACTCGCTGATGGGCGAGAACGGTGCCGGCAAGTCGACGTTGATCAAGGCGCTCACCGGCGTCTACCCGATCGACAGCGGCACCGTCACCGTCGACGGGACCGTGCACGAGTTCGCGAGTCCTGCGGCCGCTCAGGCCGCCGGCATCAGCACGGTGTACCAGGAGGTCAACCTCCTGCCCAACCTCACCGTGGCCGAGAACATGCTGCTCGGGCGCGAGCCGCGGCGGCTCGACCGACTGCTCGGCGGCACCGGCGGCGCGGTGCGCACCGTTCTCGACGCCGTGGGCGGTATCGACACCCGGGCGATGAACCGCCGCGCACGTGCGACGCTCGATCGACTGGGCCTCGCGGTCGATCCCGCGTCGGTGCTCGGCGATCACCCCATCGCCGTGCAGCAGTTGATCGCGATCGCTCGTGCGGTGGACGTCGACGCCCGCGTGCTCATCCTCGACGAGCCCACCTCCAGCCTCGACAAGGACGAGGTGGAGACCCTGTACGGGGTCATCGAGCGGCTGCGGGACGCGGGTACGGCCGTCGTCTTCGTCTCCCACTTCCTCGACCAGGTCTATCGCATCTCGGATCGCATGACGATCCTGCGCAACGGACGCCTGGTGGAGGAGCGGTCGGTGGCGGACACCCCGCAACTGACCCTGGTGGAACTGATGATCGGCCGGGAGCTCGACACCCTGCGCGAGTTGGACGACCGCGAGCCCACGGTGGTCGATCCCACCACCGAACCCGTCATGGAGGTGCTCGGCCTCGGCCGCAAGGGCGCCCTCGAGGCGACGGATCTCCGGCTGTACGCCGGGCAGGTCGTCGGCGTCGCGGGGCTGCTGGGATCGGGCCGCACCGAACTGGCGAGGTTGCTCGGCGGGGCGGACCGCGCAGATTCCGGCACCATCGAGATCCACTCCACCCGTCGACGTTTCCGCACACCACGCAACGCGGTCGATCGACGGGTCGCGCTCACCAGCGAGGACCGCAAGGCGGACGGCGTCGTGGGCGACCTGACGGTGGCCGACAACATGATGCTCGCGCTCCAGGCCACTCGTGGGTGGATGCGCCCGATCCCCCGCGCCACCCGCACCGCCCTGGTGGAGAAGTACATCACTGCACTCGACATCCGCCCCGCGGACCCGAACGCGTTGATGCGCAACCTCTCCGGCGGCAACCAACAGAAAGTGCTGCTCGCGCGCTGGCTCGTCACGGAACCGGAGATCCTGATCCTGGACGAGCCCACCCGCGGAATCGACATCGGCGCCAAGGCGCAGATCCAGGCTCTCGTGGCCGATCTCGCCGAACGCGGGATGTCGATCGTGTTCATCTCGGCCGAGCTCGAGGAGATCCTGCGCCTCAGCGACCGCGTCGTCGTGATGCGCGATCACCACCTGATCGACGAGCGCGTCAACCGAGGAGTCTCCGTCGACGACGTCCTCGCGACCATCGCGGCGGGAACCCGCGCAGACGACAGGAGTTCCGAGGCATGACCGACACTCTGGGAGTACGACCGACGTCGACTCCCCCGCCACGGCCGGCGTCCGACGCCCCGGCCGGTCGCCGGACCCCGGGATGGATGTCGCACCCGGTCGTCTGGCCGCTGCTCGCCCTGATCGCGCTGATCGTCGTCAACGTCGTCGCGACACCGGACTTCCTAAACATCAGGATCGAGAACGGTGGCCTGTTCGGCAACGTCGTCGACATCGCGCGGAACTCCGCACCGCTCATCCTCGTCGCGGTGGGCATGACGCTCGTGGTCGCGACCCGCGGCATCGACCTGTCAGTCGGCGCCGTCGCCGTCATCGCGGCGGCCGTGGCCTGCACCCGTATCGCGGCCGCCCCGGACGAGGGCGCCGTCACCACCGTCGTCATGGCCGTCGTGTGGGCACTGGGAGCCAGTGTGCTGCTGGGCCTGTGGAACGGACTGCTGGTGTCGGTGTTCGGGATTCAGCCGATCATCGCGACCCTGGTCCTCATGGTGGCCGGCCGCGGCCTGGCCATGCTCATCACGGACGGTCAGATCACCACCGTGCAGGACGGGGCCTTCAGCTCGCTCGCCTCGGGGATCGTTTTCGGACTCCCCGTGGCACTGCTGATCGCGCTCGCCGTCGTCGTGGTGACCGCCCTGCTGACCCGCCGTACCGCCCTCGGCATGCTCGTCGAAGCGGTCGGCATCAATCCCGAGGCCAGTCGCCTCGCGGGAGTGAGCGCCCGCACGATCGTGTGGACCGTCTACGTCTTCGCGGCGACATGCTCCGGCATCGCCGGTCTCATCATCGCCGCCAACACCAACTCGGTGAACGCCAACAGCCTCGGTCTGTGGATCGAGCTCGACGCAATCCTCGCCGTGGTGATCGGCGGCACGGCACTCACGGGCGGACGCTTCTCGCTCGCCGGCACCGTGGTCGGTGCGCTGCTCATCGGCACCCTGACCCGCACCATCCCGAATCTCGGCATCCCCTCCGAGGCCAACTACCTCTGCAAGGCTCTGGTCGTCATCGTCGTCTGCCTCCTGCAGTCACCGCGTGCCCGAGCGTCACTGCTGGGCCTTCGACACAGGAGACCGACGACTCGAAAGGCGGCCCGGTCATGACCGATCTGCTGACACGCCCCCCGGCCACCTCCACCGCGCCGTCCCGCTGGGACCGCATCCGGCGCTATTCGCCGCCGAGCAGGTTCCTGCCGGTCATCGCCACCTTCGCGTTGCTCGTCGGCCTGTTCGGCGTCGGCGAGATGCGCTACCCCGGCTTCGCCGACCCGCAGCTGTTCCTCTCCCTGTTCGTCGACAACGCGTTCCTGATCGTCCTCGCTGTGGGCATGACCTTCGTCATCCTGACCGGCGGTATCGATCTCTCGGTCGGCTCCGTCGTGGCGCTGTCGACCATGATCGCAGCGCGCACACTGCAACTCGGCTGGTCCCCCGTCCTCGTCATCGCCGCCGTGCTGCTGTGCGGCACGCTGCTCGGCACCACGATGGGCGTATTGGTGCACTACCTCCAGATCCAGCCGTTCGTCGCCACGCTCGCCGGCATGTTCCTCGCCCGTGGTCTCTGCTACATGATCGGCGTCGAGTCCATCCCCATCACCGACGAGACGTTCAGCTCCATCGCGTTCGCCGTGATCGAGCTCCCGGGCGGCTACACCATCACGTGGAGCGTCGTCATCGCACTCGTGACCGTCGCGGTGGCGGCCTACGTCCTCGCATGCACCCGTTTCGGCCGGTCGGTCTACGGCATCGGCGGCAACGAGGCGTCGGCCGTGCTGATGGGACTGCGTGTGGCGGCGGTGAAGGTGGGTGTCTACTCGATCAGCGGTTTCTGCGCCGCGCTCGGCGGACTCCTGTTCGCGTTCTACGCCCTGTCGGGTTACAGCCTCCACGCGGTCGGCATGGAGCTCGACGCGATCGCCGCCGTCGTCATCGGTGGGACGCTGCTCACGGGTGGCCGAGGCTACGTTCTCGGCTCGGTCGTCGGTGTCCTCATCCTCGGTGCCATCCAGACGTTCATCGCGTTCGACGGGACCCTGAGTTCGTGGTGGACCCGGATCACGGTCGGAACACTGCTGCTCGTCTTCGTCGTCGCTCAGCGTCTGACCACGGTGCCGCGGGCCCGCTTCCGTCCGAGGCGAGCATGACCACCACGACCGGCACGGACGGTCGACCTCCCGTCATGGCCGACGTCGCCCGGCTCGCCGGCGTGTCCCATCAGACGGTCTCCCGAGTCATCAACGGACAGAACAACCTTCGCCCGGAGACTCGGGAACGGGTCCAGCGTGCCATCGACCAGCTCGGGTACCGGCCCAACCGGGCCGCCCGCGCCCTGGTGACGAAGCGGTCGGCCACCATCGGCATCATCGGCTCCAAGCTCGGGTTCTGGGGCCCGAGCACCACCCACCGCACCGTCCAGAGCGCCGCCCGCGAGGCCGGTTTCTCGGTCAGCGCGGTCAGTCTCACGACCCTCTCGCGCGACGAGCTCGTCGACGCGATGCACCACCTGCACGACCAGGGCGTCGAGGGCATCGTCCTCATCGCCGCGACCGACGACGCGGTGGCCGCGGCGCGCTCCGAGGAGGCGGTGGTGCCCGTCGTCGTCGTGGAGGGCGATCCGCTGACCTCGCGCTGGACGGTCGGCATCGACCAGGTCGGCGGCGCCCGCCTGGCCACCCGTCACCTCGTCGATTCCGGACATCGACGCATCGCCCACCTCGCGGGTCCGCTGGGTTGGGCCGAGGCTCGCGCGCGCGAACAGGGGTGGCGGGAGGTCCTCGACGAGGCGGGGCTGCCGTGGACCCCTCCGCTCCGTGGTGACTGGTCCGCGCGCAGTGGGTTCGAGCGCGGCTCCCGGTTGGCGGCCGATCCCGACGTCACGGCGGTGTTCTGCGCCAACGATCAGATGGCGCTGGGCCTGCTGCGTGCGTTCCACGAGCACGGCCGTCGGGTGCCGGAGGACGTGAGCGTCGTGGGCTTCGACGACATCCCCGAAGCCGCCTATCTCATCCCTCCGCTGACGACGATCCGACAGAATTTCACCGAGGTGGGCCGACGCGCCATCGAGATCCTGCGAGCGGCGATCGACGGGACCGGCGGTCCCGAGACGCAGATCGCTCCGGAACTCGTCGTGCGCGCGAGCACCACCCGAGCCACAGGAGAACAGCCATGACGACGCCCGATCACGAGACCTACACCATCGGAGTCGATTTCGGCACGCTGTCCGGACGGGCCGTCGTCGTGCGGGTCTCCGACGGTGCCGAGCTGGGTACGGCCGTGCACGAGTACCGACACGGAGTCCTGGAGTCGACGCTGCCCGGCGGCTCCGTGCGACTCGGCGACGCCTGGGCCCTCCAGGTTCCCGACGACTACCGCGACGTGCTCCGCACCGCCGTTCCCGCAGCCCTGCGCGATGCCGGTGTCCCGCCCGACCGGGTGGTCGGCATCGGGACCGACTTCACGGCGTGCACGATGGTGCCCACGCTCGCCGACGGCACCCCGCTCGACGAGATCGCCCAGTTCGCCGATCGGCCGCACGCCTACGTGAAGCTGTGGAAACACCATGCGGCGCAGGGCCAGGCCGATCGCATCAACGCCCTCGCCGCGGAGCGCGGCGAGGCGTGGCTCCCCCGCTACGGCGGACTGATCTCGTCCGAGTGGGAGTTCGCCAAGGCGTTGCAGATCCACGAGGAGGACCCCGAGGTCTACGACGCCATGGAGCGGTGGGTCGAGGCGGCGGACTGGATCGTCTGGCAGCTGTGCGGACGCTACGTCCGCAACGCCTGCACGGCCGGCTACAAGGGCATTCTCCAGGACGGCGAGTACCCGTCGGCCGAGTTCCTCACCGCCCTGGCACCCGGGTTCGCCGCGTTCGTCACCGACAAGCTCGACCAGCCGATCGGCGAACTGGGTTCTCGTGCAGGGTCTCTGACCGCCGAGGCCGCCGCGTGGACCGGACTGCCCCAGGGAATCGCCGTGGCCGTCGGCAACGTCGACGCGCACGTCACGGCGCCGGCGGCCCGCGCCGTGGAACCCGGTCGCATGGTGGCGATCATGGGCACCTCCACCTGTCACGTCATGAGCGCCGACGTACTGCGGGAGGTTCCGGGGATGTGCGGCGTCGTCGACGGCGGCATCGTCGCGGGGTCCTACGGATACGAGGCCGGGCAGTCCGGAGTCGGCGACATCTTCGGATGGTTCACGCGCACCGGGGTTCCTGCCGACTACCGCGACGCCGCCGCCGAGGCCGGCGAGTCGGTCCACGAGTACCTGACCCGGCTGGCGTCCGAGCAGGAGGTCGGCGAACACGGGTTGGTGGCCCTCGACTGGCACAGCGGCAACCGATCCGTCCTGGTCGACCACCGACTGTCGGGACTGTTGCTGGGTGCGACTCTCGCCACCAGGCCCGAGGACATCTATCGGGCACTGCTCGAGGCCACGGCCTTCGGCACGCGGGTCATCGTCGAGACCTTCCGCGCCAGCGGTGTTCCGGTCGAGGAGTTCGTCGTCGCCGGCGGACTGGCGAAGAACCCACTGCTGATGCAGATCTACGCCGACGTGCTGCGCATGCCGCTCTCGGTCATCGGGTCCGACCAGGGTCCGGCGCTGGGATCGGCGATCCACGCGGCAGTCGCGGCCGGCTGCTACGCCGACGTGCCCGTGGCCTCGAAGGCGATGGGCCGCGTGCACCGCGGCGCGTACCAACCCGACGAGGGCCGGTCGCAGGCCTACGACGCTCTGTTCCGCATCTACTCCGATCTTCACGACCACTTCGGACGTCAGGTGTCCACCATGCGCGAACTGCGGGCCCTCCGCGGCGACGTGCTCGACCGGAAGGCGGTTCGACGATGACCGTTCTCGACAGCGCTCGCGGCACCGTGGAGGCGGTCCGCGCCGAGGTGTGCGCGCTGCACGCCGAACTGGTGCGGTACGGACTGGTGGTGTGGACCGCCGGCAACGTGTCCGCTCGGGTCCCCGGCCACGACCTCTTCGTGATCAAGCCGAGCGGCGTCTCCTACGACGACCTCACCCCCGAGAACATGGTGCTGTGCGATCTGCACGGCACCGTGGTCGAGGGCGATCATGCCCCGTCCTCCGACACCGCGGCCCAGGCCTACGTCTACCGCCACCTCGATCACGTCGGCGCCGTGGTGCACACCCACTCCCCCTACGCGGTGGCGTGGGCCGCCCGCGGCGAGCCGATCCCGGTGGTCACCACGATGTGCGCCGACGAGTTCGGCGGCGACATCCCCGTCGGACCGTTCGCCGCGATCGGTGACGACTCGATCGGACGCGGCATCGTCGACACGCTGCGTGGCAGCAGGTCGCCCGCCGTGCTGATGCAGAACCACGGCGTCTTCGCGGTGGGCCCGACGGCGCGGTCCGCCGTCAAGGCAGCGGTGATGTGCGAGGACGTCGCACGGTCGGTGCATCTCGCACACCAGCTCGGCCGGCCTCTGCCCATCCCACCGGACGCCGTCGACGCGCTGCACGACCGCTACCAGAACGTGTACGGCCAACGCTGAACCGCCGCAGCACCACTCGCTCCGCACCCGTCTTCACCCGCACTCGTTCCACCGCCTCTGCGGTGACCAGGAGGTTCCCATGTCCGTCGTCGAAACCAGGTCCGCCCCGTCCCCCTCGCCCGCACCGTCCGGTGTCGCCCGACCCGAGGTCTGGTTCCTCACGGGCAGCCAGAGTCTGTACGGTCCCGAGACTCTCGAGCAGGTGGCGGTGCAGTCCCGCACGATCGCCGAGAAACTCGACGACGCACTGGGTGTGACGGTGGTCTGGAAGCCGGTGCTCCTCGACGCGTCGTCCATCCTGAACCGGATGCGCGAGGCCAACACGACCGACGACTGCATCGGGGTGATCACCTGGATGCACACCTTCTCCCCCGCCAAGATGTGGATCGCCGGCCTCGACGCCCTCGACGTGCCCCTCCTGCATCTGCACACGCAGGCCGGGATGTCGCTGCCGTGGTCGACCATCGACATGGAGTTCATGAACCTCAACCAGGCCGCGCACGGCGACCGGGAGTTCGGTCACATTCAGTCCCGCGTCGGTGTGCTGCGGACCACCGTCGCCGGACACGTCGACGATCCCGCCGTCGTCCGGCGCGTCGAACAGTGGACGTGTGCGGCGCGCGGTCGTGCCGACATGCGGTCGCTCCGGCTGGCGCGCTTCGGCGACAACATGCGCGACGTGGCCGTCACCGAGGGCGACAAGGTGGAGGCTCAGCTGCGGTTCGGCGTCTCGGTGAACACCTACGGTGTCAACGATCTCGTCGAGGTCGTCTCCGCGGTGGACGAGGCCGCGGTGTCCGCCCTGGTCGACGAGTACGTCGAGACCTACGACGTCGCGTCCGCGTTGCGGCCGGGCGGCGATCGACACGAGTCGCTGCGCTACGGCGCACGGGTCGAGGCGGGAATGCGACAGTTCCTGACCGAGGGCGGATTCGGCGCCTTCACCACGAACTTCGAGGACCTCGGCGGCCTGCGTCAGCTCCCCGGACTCGCGGTCCAGAGGCTGATGGCCGACGGGTGGGGCTTCGGCGGCGAGGGCGACTGGAAGACCTCGATGTTGTTGCGCGCCATGAAGACCATGGCCATCGGGCAGCCCGGCGGCACGTCGTTCATGGAGGACTACACGTACCACCTCGTGCCCGGCGAGGAGAAGATCCTGGGGGCACACATGCTCGAGGTGTGCCCGTCCATCACCACGGCGACCCCGACTCTCGAGATCCATCCGTTGTCGATCGGCGGGCGCGAGGATCCCGTACGACTGCGCTTCACGGCGGATCCCGGCGCCGGCATCGTCGTGGGCATCTCCGACGTCGGCGAACGGTTCCGCCTCACCGCCAACGTCATCGAGGTCGTCGAGCCGGACGAGGCGCTGCCCTCCCTGCCGGTGGCCTGCGCCGTGTGGAAGCCGCAGCCCTCGCTGTCGGTGTCCGCGGAGTCGTGGCTCACAGCCGGCGCACCGCATCACACGGTGCTGAGCACCGCGCTCGATCTGCCGGTACTGGAAGCGTTCTCGGACATGATCGCGGTGGAGCTGCTCACGATCGAGGAGGGCACCACCACACGAGACTTCCAGCGCACGTTGCGCTGGAACGCGGCGTACCACAGACTGGCCGCCGCGTTGTGAGCCGACCGGTCAGCGGTAGACGACGGTGACCGGTGCGTGGTCGGACCACCGCTGGTCGTAGGTGTCGGCCCGCTCGACCACGGCGTCCTTCGCGCGGTCCGCGAAGTCCCGGGTGGCCATCTGGTAGTCGATGCGCCACCCGGCGTCGTTGTCGAAGGCCTTACCGCGGTACGACCACCAGCTGTAGGGCCCGTCGACGTCCGGGTGGAGCGCTCGCACCACGTCGACCCACGCTCCCGACTCACCGACGAGAGCGTCGAGCCAGGCGCGCTCGCTCGCCAGGAAGCCGGACTTGGTGCGGTTGCCCTTCCAGTTCTTCAGATCCCGTTCGGTGTGCGCGATGTTCCAGTCGCCGCAGACCACGTGATGCTCGCCCGAGGACGCGAGCGCCGCGAGACGGTGCTCGAACGAGGCCATGAACCGTTCCTTGGAGTCCTGCTTCTCGGTGCCCACCTCACCGGACGGCAGGTAGAGACTGGCGACGGTGACGGCCGGATCTGCTCCGACTGCCGGGAAGCAGGCCTCGATCCAGCGCCCCGCGTCGTCGAACTCGGCGCTCCCGAACCCGACGACGGCACTGTCCGCAGGAACCCGCGACAGGATGGCGACACCGTTGCGGCCCTTCGCGGACGGCTCGGCGGACACGAGATGCCAGCCCTCGCCCAGCGCGGGAGCGAGGCAGGCGAGCAGCTCCTCGTCCGTCGCCCGCGTCTCCTGCAGGCAGACGATGTCCGCCGCGGACTGCTCGAGCCACTCGAGCATGCCCTTGCGCACCGCGGCGCGCACCCCGTTGACGTTGACCGACGTGATGGTGTGAGACACCGCAGCACCGTATCCGACAGGGCGGACAGGACCGTCAGGCGGCGAGACGAGCGTCGGTGCGACGCTGCATCGCCACCGACGTGGCCAGAACGGCGATGCCGGCGATCGCGAGACCGGCACCCACCACGGCCGGCGCCGTGTAGCCGAAGCCCGCGGCGATGACGGCGCCGCCGAGGGCGGCCCCCAGCGCGTTCGCGAAGTTGAACGCCGCGTGGTTGAGCGAGGCGGCGAGGGTCTGCGCATCGGCGGCCACGTCCATCAGTCGCGTCTGCAGTCCGGGCACGATGGCGGATCCCGATGCGGCGATGAGGAACACGACGATCAGAGCGGTCACCGGGTTGTGCGCCGCGGCGACGAACACCGCCAGGCTCACCGCGACGGACGTCATCGCCAGGAAGAGCCCGGGGACGAGCATGCGGTCCGCGATCCATCCGCCGGCCATGTTGCCGACCACCATGCCGAGGCCGTAGATCATCAGCGCCAAGGGCACCGCGGCCTTGGACAGACCGGCCACGTCCGTCAATGTCGTGGCGATGTAGGTGTACACGGCGAACATGCCGCCGAAGCCCACCATGCCCACGAAGAGGGTCATCCACACCTGCGTGCGCCGGAAGGCGCCCAGCTCGGTCCGCGGGTTCGTGGTGGGCATCGAGTCCAGTCGCGGCAGCCACACCGCGAGGGCGGTGACGGTGATGGCACCGATGACGGCGACGATGCCGAACGCGCTGCGCCAGCCGAACGCCTGGCCGATCCACGTGGCCGCCGGCACACCGACGACATTGGCGACGGACAGTCCCATCATCACCATGGCCACCGACTTGGCACGCGCACCGGGATCGGCGAGGTGGGCGGCCACCAGCGCTGCCACACCGAAGTACGCGCCGTGCGGCAGTCCGGCGACGAAGCGGGAGGCCATCAGCTCGTGGAAGCTGGGCGCGAACACCGTGCCCAGGTTGCCGAGAGTGAACGCCACCATGAGGGCGAGAAGCAACGTCCGCCGCGGCACCCGCGCCGCGAGCGCGGCGATGACGGGCGCACCCACCACGACACCGACGGCGTAGGCGGAGATGAGGTGGCCGGCGCTGGGCTCGGACACCCCCATCGTGGTCGCCATCTCCGGGAGCAGGCCCATCGAGACGAACTCCGTGGTGCCGATGCCGAAACCGCCGAGCGCGAGCGCCAGCATCGCGACGCGTCGGCGGCGCACCCGCAGCCGATCCGCCGCGGGGTCCGCGGCAGCAGCGGGAAGGACGTCGAACGCGACGGAGGGGGGTGTCACGAGCTCACTTTCGGGTCTGCGCCCGTCGTCGATCGTTCATGATCGATTCAGAAACGCTCGGGTGGTCAACGACGACGGGCGCCCCCGAGAGGCGCCCGATCACCTGACCAGTCTGACCGTCGGCAGGATCATTCGCCAATCGAACGATCGTGAGTTCGGCCACCCTCGTGCCGTCGACACCCGACCCGCTACCATTCCCGCCAAGGTCATGAGTGCCAGCATCGAGCCCCGGCTTGCTGGCCGGCAACCCTCCAACCGCGGTGGGGTGCCCCGGGTGATGACCGGGTTACTCGGCCCGCACGGGCCGAGAGCAAGCGCGGGCCCGTCTCCTCGGGCCCACCGACCGACGATCTCGGAGGTACCCATGTTCTCCCACCGACTGTGTTGTAGCCGGCGATAGGCCCCGACCCTTCTCTCCACGAAGATCGGCTCGCCTACTGCGCTCTGCACACGGTGAGGTGCCTCTCGTGCTGCGGGCGTGGCGGCTGCCGACGTGGACCCCACTCGAGCACCCCACTCGAGCACCACCCCACGAGGAGCACGACACCCATGACCGATCACACTTCCGACACCGGTGCCACCGAGGGCGACGTCGTCGACGCAGCCGGAGCACCCGTCGAGGATCCGGCACTGAACTGGAGCTTCGAGACGCGGCAGGTGCACGTCGGACAGGTTCCCGACGTCACCACCCACGCGCGCGCCCTGCCGATCTACCAGACGACGTCCTACACGTTCGACAACACCGACCACGCCGCCGCGCTGTTCGGGCTCGCCGAGCCGGGCAACATCTACACCCGCATCATGAACCCGACGCAGGACGTCGTCGAGCAGCGCATCGCGTCGCTCGAGGGCGGCGTCGCCGCACTGCTCGTCTCGTCCGGCCAGGCCGCCGAGACGCTGGCGATCCTGAACATCGCCGAGACCGGCGACCACGTCGTCTCCAGCCCCCGTCTGTACGGCGGCACGTACAACCTCTTCCACTACACGCTGCCCAAGCTGGGCATCACCGTGTCCTTCGTCGACGATCCGGACGACCTCGACCAGTGGGAGAAGGCCGTCCGCCCCGAGACCAAGGCGTTCTACGGCGAGACCATCTCCAACCCGAAGAACGACATCTTCGACATCCGCGGAGTGTCCGACGTGGCACACCGCCACGGCATCCCGTTGATCGTCGACAACACCGTGGCGACGCCGTATCTGATCCAGCCTCTGAAGCACGGTGCGGACATCGTGGTGCACTCGGCCACCAAGTACCTCGGCGGCCACGGCACCGCGATCGCCGGCGTCATCGTCGACGGCGGTGGCTTCGACTGGACACAGGGTCGCTTCACCAACTTCACCACCCCCGATCCCAGCTACCACGGTGTGGTGTTCGCCGATCTCGGCGCTCCGGCCTTCGCACTCAAGGCCCGCGTGCAACTGCTGCGCGACATCGGCGCGGCGGTCTCCCCGTTCAACGCGTTCCTCATCGGCCAGGGCATCGAGACACTGTCCCTGCGCCTCGAGCGACACGTGCAGAACGCGACGGCGGTCGCACAGTTCCTCGAGCAGCGCGAGGAGGTGACGAGCGTGAACTACGCCGGGTTGCCGTCCTCCCCGTGGTACGAGCGCGGACAGGAACTCGCCCCGCGCGGAGCGGGTGCCATCGTGGCGTTCGAACTCGCGGGCGGTGTCGACGCGGGCAAGCGTTTCGTGGATGCGCTGGAGCTGCACAGCCATGTCGCTAATATCGGAGACGTGCGTTCACTGGTGATCCATCCCGCGTCGACGACGCACTCGCAGTTGACGCCCGAGGAGCAGCTGGCCTCCGGAGTCACTCCGGGCCTGGTGCGACTCGCAGTCGGTATCGAGGGAATCGACGACATCCTGGCCGATCTGGAGAAGGGTTTCCGGGCCGCATCTTGACACTCGATCTCCACTCGCCTGCCCGTCCGTCGGCATTTCCGCCGGCGGACGGGCAGGTGGGCACCGTGCACATCGGCGACGTTCTCCTCGAGAGCGGACGCGTGGTTCCCGACGCGACGGTCGCCGTGCAGCGGTGGGGCGAGGTCTCGCCCGCGCGGGACAACGTCGTTCTCGTCCAGCACGCGCTCACCGGGGACTCGCACGTCACCGGACCGGCCGGACCGGATCACCCGTCGCCCGGGTGGTGGACCGGCATGGTGGGTCCCGGCGCACCCCTCGACACCGATCGCTGGTGCGTGGTGGCGACGAACGTGCTCGGCGGGTGCCGAGGTACCACGGGTCCCGCGTCGCTCGATCCGGACGGTGTCGCGTGGGGATCCCGATTCCCGGCCATCTCCATCCGCGACCAGGTGGCGGCGGAGCGCATGGTCGCCGACGCCCTCGGCATCGACCGCTTCGCGGCGGTCGTCGGCGGCTCCATGGGCGGTATGCGCACTCTCGAGTGGCTGGTCTCCTACCCGGACCGTGTCGCCTCGGCACTGGTGCTCGCCGTCGGTGCGCGCGCGTCCGCGGACCAGATCGGCACCCAGACCACGCAGATCGCCGCCATCACCGCCGACCCCGACTGGCAGGGCGGTGACTATCACGCCTCCGGTCGCGCTCCGCGTGCCGGACTCGCCGTCGCTCGGCGCATCGCGCACCTCACCTACCGCACCGAGCACGAACTCGACGCCCGGTTCGGCAACGAGCCCCAGATCGGCGAGGACCCGCTGAACGGCGGGCGCTACGCGATCGCGAGCTACCTCGAGCATCAGGCGACCAAGCTCGTCGACCGCTTCGACGCCGGGACCTACGTGCTGCTGTCGGAGGCCATGAACCGGCACGACGTGGGCCGCGGGCGAGGCGGGCTCGAGGCGGCCCTGGGGTCGGTCCGCACGCCCACCATCGTGGGCGGCGTCGACTCCGACCGGCTGTACCCCCTGCGGCAGCAGCAGGAGATCGCCGATCTGATCCCCGGGTGCGACGGGTTGCGCATCATCTCCTCGCGCGACGGCCACGACGGCTTCCTCACCGAGCCCGACGCGGTGTCCACGATGCTCGTGGCCACCATGGCGTTGGCCTCCGACGCACTCGCGGCGAAGGACTGACCCTCACGCTCCCCTGAGCTTGGCAACTCTCACAAAGAAACCTGAAGTCCTCGAGGACGAGGGAAATCAAGTTTCTGGTTTGTTAGTGTTCGACATCGTGTGGTCTGCACCGCAGCGCTCGACGCTGCGGTGACCGAAGGGCCCACCGTGGGGATGCGAGCGAGCCGGGGGAACAGCATGTCGGACGATCACCCGGGCTCGGGCGCGGGAGCGGACGACTACACGGAGGTCTTCGATCTCACCCGCGCGCAGCGGGACATGTGGTTGCTGCAGGAACTCGACCCCGAGGTCACCTTCGCCGTCGCGCACTACATGGACATCCGCGGCCCGCTCGACGTCGACCTTCTCGAGCAGGCCATGCGCCTCGCCACTCTCGACACCGGCTCGATGCTCACCCGACTCGTCACGAGTGACGCGCAGGACGAGCGCGTCGACTCCGACTCGCTCCGCCAGCGGCTCGACCTCTCGCTCCTCGACATCGACCTCGATCGCATCGACGTCAGCGACGACGAGTTTCCCGAGGAGGCGGCGGCCGAGATCATGACGGAGTTCACCCGTCCCCTCGACATGTATCGGGACGCGCTGGGCTACACCGCCGTCATCACCCTGGCCGAGGACCACCACTACTGGTACGCCCGCGGCCATCACGTGGCCATCGACGGCTACGGAGCCTCGGTCGCCGCCGCTCGCACCGCCGAGATCTACACCGCGCTGGTACGCGGCGAGGATCCACCGCCGTCGCGAGCACGGCATCCCCGAGCCTTCGCCGAGGCCGAGGCGCGCTACCGGGCGTCGTCGCGGTACGAGCGCGATCGAGCCCACTGGGCCGGTCTACGCGAAGTCCTCGGCGAGCCGGTCTCGATGTCCGGGCGGGTCGCGCCGCCGTCCGCGTTCAACCACCGCTGCGACACGCTGCTCGGTACCTCGGCGGACCGGACGGTTCACGACGCGGCGGAGCGTCACGGATCCACCGTCGCGGTCGTCGTCGCCGCCGCGTTCGCCGCGTTCCTCGCACGTGTCACCGACACACCCGACGTCGTCCTGACGATGCCGATGGCCGCCCGCGTGACGTCGTGGATGCGCGAATCGGCGTCCATGGCCGCCAACGCGGTACCCGTGCCCGCGCACTGCGGCGGCGGCGTCGACATCGGCTCGGTGGTCCGCGAGGTCGGGAACCGCGTCAGCGAATCACTCCGCCACCAGCTGCTTCCCGCCTCGGAGATCGCCCACCTGCTCGGTGCCCCCGGCGTCACCCTCGGTCCCACCATCAACCTCATGATGTTCGGCGAACGTGTGGTGCTGGGCGACATCCCGGCCGATCTCGAACTACTGACCTCCGGACCGACCGCGGACATGGCCGTGACGGTGCACGAGAGCACCACCACGGGTCGCCTGCGGGTGGACCTCGAGGGCAACCCCGCCCTGTACACGGCCGACGAACTGGTCGTCCACAGCGAACGGTTCGCCCGCTTCCTCGTCGACTTCGCCGAGGCCGACGTCGACACACCGCTGCGCGCGCTGTCCCTCGTGACCGACGAGGACCGCGCCGCCGTCCTGCCGGCACTCGATCCGCTGGTGCCGCCGTTCGCCACATTCGCCGACATCCTCACGCACGGGCTGGTGCTGGGCGAGAAGGTGCCCGCCGTCGTCGACGGCGACATCGCACTCTCCTATCCCGAGCTCGACCGCCGCTCGGACGCCCTGGCCCGCGAGTTGCTGGATCTGGGTGTCGGTCCCGACGTCATGGTCGTGTCCGCGCTCCCCCGCTCCCACGCGTCCGTCACCTCGGCCTGGTCCATCGCGAAAGCGGGCGGCGCGTACGTGCCGGTCGACCCCGCCCTGCCTGCCGACCGGATCACCACCATCATCGGCGACAGCGGCGCACTGGTCGGCATCACGACGAGCGCACGGGTGAATTCGCTTCCCGCGCAGGTCGAATGGGTCCTCATCGACGAGGACAGAGCACCGCTCACCGCCGAGGGCCTCGTGGGAGCACGGCGCCCCGGACCGGACGACCTCGCCTACGTGATCTACACCTCCGGCAGCACCGGGACGCCGAAGGGCGTCGCGGTGACGCACCGGGGCTTCGCCGCGATGACGTACGCGGCCGTCTCGGCGCATCGTCTGCCGCGCGGCGCGCGGGTGATGCACTTCGTGTCACCGGGATTCGACGCCTCCGTCCTCGAGATGGTGCTGGCCTTCGGGTCCGGCGGGACGCTGGTCGTCGTGCCGACCGACGTGCACGGGGGCGAGGAGCTGGCCGAGGTGCTCGACTCCCAGCGCATCGACGCCGGTTTCATCACGCCCTCGGCCCTCGCCACCGTTCCCGTGGCGCCGGGCGCGGGTCCGCGTGCCATCGGAGTCGGCGGGGACGTCGTCCCGGTCGCGCTGGTGGACGAGTGGGCGCCCGGACGCCGGATGGTCAACGTGTACGGGCCGACCGAGAGCACGGTGGCGGTGACGTTCGGTCCCCTGGTCGCCGAACACGAGGTGGAGCTGGGGTCGCCCTTCCCGGGCATCCGTGCCTTCGTCCTCGACAGCTCGCTCGCACTGACACCGCCCGGCTGTGTGGGTGAGCTCTACCTCGGCGGTACCGGCATCGCTCGCGGGTACCTCGGCCGTACCGCCCTCACGTCCGAACGTTTCGTCGCCGATCCGTTCGGACACTCCGACAGGCTCTACCGCACAGGCGATCTGGTGAAGTGGACCTCCCGCGGCACCCTGGTCTACCTCGGGCGCCGGGACAGCCAGGTGAAGGTGCGCGGATTCCGGATCGAGCTCGGCGAGATCGAGGAGGCGCTGCGCGCGCTGCCCGACGTCGCGGACGCCGCCGTGGTGGTCCGCGGTGACGGCACCCTCCGCACCGTCGAGGGCTACGTGCGCATGACGCACGCGGGCGCCGTCGCCGACACGCTGCTCGACGATCTCGCTCTTCTGCTCCCCCACTACATGGTGCCGAACCGGCTCACGATCCTCGACGAGATGCCGTTGACGCCGAACGGCAAGATCGACAGGCGACGCCTCCCCGAACCGCGTGCCCGTGAGAGCCGTCCCGCGCGCGCTCCGGAATCGGAGAACGAACTCCTGGTGGCCAGCGTCCTCGCCGACGTCCTCGGCCTCGACGACGTGGCCGCCACCGACGACTTCTTCGAACTGGGCGGCAACTCCCTGCTCGCGACGAGGGTCGCCGCCCGGATCTCCGCGGTGGGGGGCCATGCCCTCGGGGTTCGCGAGGTGTTCCGGCATCCCGTGGTCGAAGCGCTCGCACTGCACCTGGACGACGGCACCCCGTCCACCGGCGATCAGGACGGGCCCGTGCCCGTCGACCGTTCCGTGCCGATCCCCGCCTCGCCGTCCCAGCGCAGCATGTGGTGGATCGAGCAGTACCGGCCGTCGGCGACCTATCACGTGCCGCTCGCTCTCCGCGTCACCGGTACGTTCTCGGTCGAGGCGGCGCGGGCCGCGCTTCTCGACGTCCTCGATCGTCACGAGAGCCTGCGCACACTCTTCGACCGCGACGACGCCGTCGACGGCCCCGTGCAGCGTGTCCTCGACATCGACACGGCCACAGCTCTGTTCGATGTCGACGTGCTCGACGCGCCGGACACGGACGCCGTCCTCCCGGCACTGACGGACGTCGCCTCCCGCCCCTTCGATCTCGCCGTCGACCTGCCCTTGCGCGCCCGGATCGTCCGCGTCGCCGGCACGTCCGGACCGGCGTCCGATCACGTCCTGGCTCTCGTCCTCCACCACGTGTGTGTCGACGGGTGGTCGCTCGGCGTGCTGGCCACGGACCTCGTCGTCGCGTACTCCGCGCGGCTCGAGGGTCGCACCCCGGCGTGGTCCCCGCTGCCCGTGCAGTACGCCGACGCCTCGGAATGGAAGCGGCTGGCACTCGGGTCCGCGGACGATCCGGAGTCGGCTCTCGCGACGTCCGCGGCCTGGTGGGCCGACGCGCTCGCGGATCTCCCCGACGTCCCCACTCCAGGTGCCGATCGCCCGCGTCGCGCGGAACCGTCCGGACAGGGCGCGACGGTGTCCGTCGTCCTCGACGGCGATCGTGGAGTGCACGTCGATGCCCTCGCCCGCCGAGTCGGCCTGTCCCACTTCATGATCGTGCACGCCGCACTGGTCCTGGTGCTGAGTCGGTCCGGAGCAGGCGACGACGTCACCATCGGCACTGCCGTCGCCGGACGCGATCACCCGGACCTCGACGGGGTCGTCGGCATGTTCGTCAATTCCGTGGTGCTGCGCACCGTGGTCGACGGCGCGGCGACCGTCGCCGACCATCTCGACGCCGTGCGGGCGGCCGACCTGGACGCGTTGGCCCGAGCGGACATGCCCTTCGACACCCTCGTCGATCTCCTCGACCCACCGCGCACTCCGGGCCGCCACCCGCTGTTCGACGTCATGCTCACCACCCGCAGCACGCCGGACACGTCGGGCGCGGTGGGCGATGCACGGGTGACCGCCCACGGGATCGACGTCGCGCGGGCGAAGTACGACCTGGAACTGGTGCTCGACGAGTCACCCGGGCATGCCGGCCCGCGGTCGAGCATCGATCTCACCTATGCCACCGACCTGTTCGACGAGCGCACCGCGCGGGCCGTCCTCGATCGACTGCTGGCCGTGCTCGACGCGATCGCCGCCGACCCCGACGCGCTCGTCGCCGACATCGACGTCCTGCTGCCTCCCGAGCGCGCGGCGACGGTACCGATGCGGGAACGAGCGCGAGCTCGGTCGACGGACTCGACCTCCGCGCTCGACGCTCTCGTGGCGCATCACGCCGCGGTCTCTCCGGACGCGGTGGCCGTGGTCGAAGGCGACCGGCGGACCACCTACGCAGAGCTCGAGGCACTCGTCGCCCGCGGCGCCGCACGCCTCGTGGACAACGGCGTCTCCGCCGACACGCGTGTGATCGGCCTGCTGCGACGCTCGACCGAGTCGGTGGCCGCGATCCTCGCCGTCTCACGC